>JAZSOV010000107.1:0-16303 GCA_045537095.1 Alistipes sp. | reverse complement strand
AGAAACCCTCGTAACCCTCGGTATATTGTGGTCGCTCCACAGCAGGAACAAGCGAGTCCAACTCGCACGCCACATCAATAGCGTTAATCATCTTGTTCTTGGCATATCCGGGGTGAACATTGCGACCTTGTATAGCGATTTTTGCCGATGCAGCGTTGAAGTTCTCATACTCCAACTCGCCCTCGTAGCTGCCGTCCATTGTGTAGGCGAAATCTGCGCCAAACGCCTTTACATCGAAGAAATCTACACCACGACCAATCTCCTCGTCAGGGGTGAAACCGATGCGAATCTTGCCATGCTCCACCTCAGGGTGCGCCATCAGGTACTCCGCAGCGGTCATAATCTCTGCAACGCCTGCCTTGTCGTCTGCGCCGAGCAGGGTTGTGCCGTCAGTGTGAATCAGTGTATGACCTACAAAGCGGCTCAACTCCGGAAACTCCGACACTCGCATTGTGAGCGATGGATTAAGTACGATATCTTTGCCATCGTACTCCTCGATAATGCGTGGGCGTACATCTTTGCCACTCATATCGGGCGAAGTGTCCACATGCGCCAAGAAGCCGATTACAGGGGCATTCTCCTTGCCTTTGGTCGCAGGGATAGTTCCCATAGCGTAGCCATACTTGTCGATGCTGACATCCTCCAAACCGAGTGCCTTCATCTCCTCGACCAAGAGGTTTAACAAATCCCACTCCTTCGCTGACGAAGGGAATGTTTCGCTATTCTCGTCTGATTGCGTATCTATCGCAACATATTTCAAAAATCTATCTTTTAACTCCATATCTCCGATTTTGAATTAGTGTAAAGTTTTTTTCTATTTGTTTTTAGCCATTAGCCATTAGCTTTTTGTTGTTATCTGAACTCTTTAAGTCATCACGGCGCAAGTAAATTAAGGATCTGTAACGGCTAGTAACGGCTGGTAAAGAGGGCGCATACCCTTACTTGCCTTTACTTGCCCTTAATAGCCCCTACTTGCCGTTATTAAATTGCGCCATCTTTCTTATTCCTCTTTCTTTGCTTTGAGTGTGTGTACCGTGAAGTAGATTGCCAAAGCGATATACATCGCCAATGCCAACCACTCGGCTGCGCTCGATGCTGCCCACTCGGTCATATAGAAATCTACGCCCACGAACTTCAAAACGGCTGCCACTACACCCATCAACGCACCACCTGCGATAAAGCCCGATGCGAGGAGCGTACCGCGGTCGAAACGAGCCTTGTTCAACGCCTCGTCCTTCGAACGATTAGATACAAACCAAGCGATAGCACCACCCGCTACAAGCGGAGCATTCAGCGACATCGGGATAAACATACCGAGCGAGAATGCCAATGCCGGAACGCCAATCCAATTCAATACGAGTGCCAACACAGCACCTGCAAAGTAGAGTATCCAAGGTGTCTCGCCACCCTCCATCAACGGCTTGATTACGGCTGCCATTGCGTTTGCCTGCGGAGCTGTCAGTGCGTTCTCGCCTACGAAGCCGTAGGTCTTGTTGAGAATTATCATCACACCCGCAACTGTCGCTGCCGATACGAATGTGCCGAGGAACTTCCACTTCTCCTGTGTGCGTGGGGTAGTACCGAGCCAATAGCCGATTTTAAGGTCGGTAATAAAACCTCCTGCCATCGACAATGCGGTGCAGACAACACCTCCGATAATCAACGCCGCGGTCATTCCCTTCTCGCCCTCCAAGCCGATCGAAACAAGCACCAATGAACTCAAAATCAAAGTCATCAGCGTCATTCCCGATACGGGGTTAGTTCCCACGATAGCGATTGCATTTGCGGCTACCGTAGTGAACAAGAATGCAATAACAAATACAATCAGCAAGGCGATAATGGTGTGGAACCAATTGCCTAAAACACCGAATTGGAAGAATACAACGGTTGCAACGAGTACGGCGATAATAACCGAGAGGATAACCTTCATCGAGATATCGCGCTGGGTGCGCTCAACTGCGCCCTCTGCCTTCTTACCGCCAAGTTCCTTGAATGCCAAGCCTACTGCCTGCTTAATGATGCCTGCCTGCTTGATAATACCAATCAAACCTGCCATTGCGATACCGCCAATGTTGATAGGGTGATTATACGCTTGGAACAACTCCATTGCGCTCATCGAAGCCGCCTCTGCCGATGCGTAGCCCACAAGCGGTACAATCACAAACCATACAAGGCACGAGCCTGCGGTGATGATTACGGCATACTTCAAGCCGATGATATAGCCCAAACCGAGCAGGGTTGCACCCGTGTTCATCGAGAACTCCACCTTGAACTTGTCCGCTACGGCAACGCCCCAAGCGGTCATCTTGGTCGAGATATTCTCTGCCCAAGCACCGAACGACGATACGGCGAAGTCATACAATCCGCCCAAAACGCCTGCTATAGCGAGCAACTTGGTCTGCTTACCGCCCTTCTCGCCCGAAACAAGAACCTCGGTGGTTGCGGTAGCCTCAGGGAATGGGTACTTGCCGTGCATATCCTTAACGAAGTATTTGCGGAATGGCACAAGCAGTACGATACCGAGCACACCTCCCAACAACGAGGAGAGGAATACCTGATAGAACTGCGCCTCCAAGCCGAGGATATAGAGTGCAGGGAGCGTGAAGATAGCACCTGCAACAATTACACCCGAAGATGCGCCAATCGACTGAATAATAACATTCTCGCCCAGCATACTGCGGTTCTTGCCACGCAACGAGCCGAATCCTGCTGCCAAAATTGCGATAGGGATTGCAGCCTCGAATACCTGACCAACCTTCAATCCGAGGAAGGCTGCCGCTGCCGAGAAGATAATAGCCATAATAACACCCATTGTTACCGAGTATGGCGTAGCCTCGGCTGGCGTACTCTTTGCCGACATTATCGGCTGATACTCCTCACCTGCCTTCAATTCACGATAGGCGTTTTCGGGGAGTGAAATCTGTTTTTTGTTCTCCATAAGTTATCTTTTTTGTTGTTTGAACTCTTTAAGTTATCACGGCGCAGGGTTATAAGGAGTTTAAGGAATTTAAGGAGGCACTGAAAAAATTAAATAAATATCTTTAATTATCAATTGTCAATTCGTCAATTGTCAATTTGTTAGAGCGATTGTACCAATTGCTCTAACCTTATTCCTCGCGAGCCTTTCAGCAGCACAAGGCTGTCGTTTATCGGGTTGTTTTCGAGTGCTGCCACCGCCTCGGCGGTTGTAGGGTAGAGTGCGTAGTCGGCTTGCAACTCCTCGCCAACTGCAACAAACGCCTTTGCGAACTCGTTACCCACCAAAATTATGCGCTCGGCTATGCCGTCTGCCTTGCGGAGAATGGTGCAGTGCGCCTCCTCACTCCACTCGCCAAGTTCGAGCATATCGCCCAAAATCAGCACTTTATGCTCCGCCTCCATTGTGGCGATATTGTCCAATGCCACCTCCATACTCGAAGGGTTTGCGTTGTAGCAATCCACCACCAAACGGTTGCGCTTGGTCTTGACCGCTTGTGAACGGTTGTTATCGGGCGTGAACGATAGTATAGCCTCGGCAATGCGCTCGTCTGCAACCCCGAAGTAGCGACCTACCTCTACCGCAGCCGCAATGTTGTAGCGGTTGTAATCTCCCGTAAGGTTACTTCTGAATCCCTCGCCAATCGAGCGCGAGTAGTACTCAACTGCCAAATCCTCCCTCGTAGCAGCCATCTCGCACAACACCTCGTCCTCCTGTGGTACAAAGGCACGACCGCCATTCTCGTTGAGAAAATCGAACAGTTCGCCTTTGCCCTTGCGGATACCCTCTACACCGCCGAAACCTTCGAGGTGCGAAAGTCCTATATTTGTCAAGATGCCGTAGTTTGGCTCGGCTATCGAGCAGAGCAGAGCAATCTCGCCCTGCGCACTTGCACCCATCTCCACCACGCCAAATTCTGTTTCGGCACTCATCGAAAGTAGTGTCAAAGGTACGCCGATATGGTTGTTGAGGTTGCCGCGTGTGGTCGAGACCTCGAACTTCTCCGCCAAAACGCGCGATACCAACTCCTTGGTTGTGGTCTTGCCGTTGCTGCCTGCAATGGCGACTATCGGAATAGCCAAACGGCGGCGATGCTCCTGCGCTAACGCTTGTAATGCTTGCAAAGTGTCCTCCACCAGAAACAGTCGCTCGGCATATTGAGGATTGTTATTGAAAATGTCTTCACGGTCAATAACGGCAGCCGTAGCACCCTGCTCCAACGCCTGTACAGCAAAGTCGTTACCATCGAACGATGCTCCGTGTAGAGCAAAAAAGAGCGCACCGACCTCGATTTTTCGAGAGTCGGTAGTTACGCCTGTTGAGTCTGCAAAAAAATTATATAATTTTTCCAAATTAAAAATCGACAATTAACTACTCACTACTCACTACTCACTATATATGCTTCTCTCCCGTGTTGTACTTTACCTCATCAATATATTTCTTGATGTTTTGCTCCTCGGCACGAGGGCAGATAAGGAGTACATCTTCGGTATCGACTACGATATAGTCGCGCAAGCCGTTGATAACCGCCACCTTACCCTTTGGTAACGATACTATCGAGGAGCGTGTATGGTAGGTGTAACACCCATCCGATGGCTTCACATTGGCGTACTTGTCTTTGCGCGAGAGTTGGTACAACGAGCCCCAAGTGCCGACATCGCTCCAACCGAAGTCACCACAACGAACATAGACATTGTCTGCCTTCTCCATCACTCCGTAGTCGATGGATATGGCGCGACACTGTGAAAATACCTGCTCTATCGCCTTTGCCTCCTCTGCGGTACCGAATTTGTCGGCTATCTCCTCGAAGAGAGCGTGATGCTCAGGTAAATGCTCTGCTACGGCATCTATGATGTCGCCGACTTTCCATACGAAGATACCCGAATTCCAGAAGAACTCCCCCGACTGCACAAAGATCTGCGCCAACTCCAAGTTTGGCTTCTCGGTGAAGCACTTCACGCGCGAGATTGTCGCGTTGTCGCTCTTCTGAATGTAGCCATATCCCGTTTCGGGGCGCGATGGGGTGATACCTATGGTCATCAATGCGTTGTTATCCGATGCAAATTCGATGGTGTCGCCGAGAATAGAGTGAAACTCCGACTCGTTTAGAATGAGGTGGTCGGAGGGCGTTACAATCATCATTGCATCGGGTGCAACCTTGCGCAGATGGTATGCTGCATAGCAGATGCAAGGTGCCGTGTTGCGGCCAATAGGCTCGCACAATACCTGCTCCGCCTTCAATTCGGGGATATGTTCCAACACAAGTTCTTTGTATCGGGCATTGGTTACCACCAAAAAGTTTTCGGTAGGCACAAGTTGAGCGAAACGCTCGTAGGTCATGCGCAGGAATGACTTTCCCGTATCGCAGATATCGAGGAACTGCTTTGGTTTACTCTGACGGCTCTCCGGCCAGAAGCGGGTGCCTATTCCACCTGCCATGATTACGCAGTAGAGGGGCTTCTTGTTGTTCATAAAGCGACCATTCTAAAATTATGATACAAATATAATAAATAAAGTTAAAAGTGCCAACTTTTTTTGAACGAGAGTTCGCGAATTAAAAAATATGTTAATTGTCTGCTATCGATTGCCAATTCTCAATTAAATTTGTATCTTTGCGTGGAAGAAAGTTGATAGTTACGAATTTATGTCAGCGCCATTAGCAGAAAGATTGCGTCCGCAGCGACTCGAAGATTATATCGGTCAGCAACATCTGGTCGGTGAGGGTGGTGTGTTCCGCCGCTTTATCGAGGCAGGAAATGTGCCTTCGTTTATATTGTGGGGGCCTCCGGGAGTGGGTAAGACAACCCTTGCCCGTATCGTGGCAAATACCCTCGAAAGACCTTTCTATACACTCTCGGCTGTAACTTCGGGCGTGAAGGAGGTACGCGAGGTTATCGAGTCGGCGAAGAGTCAAAAATTCTTCTCGGCTACTACGCCGCTGTTGTTTATCGATGAAATTCACCGCTTCAATAAGTCGCAGCAAGACTCACTGCTCGGAGCCGTGGAGCAGGGTGTTATAACCCTTATAGGTGCTACGACCGAAAATCCATCTTTCGAGGTTATCTCGCCACTGTTGAGCCGTTGTCAGGTCTATACATTGAAGCCGATGCAAGATGAGGACTTACAAAAACTGCTCAACCGTGCATTGACAACCGATGAGGAACTGAAAAAACGAAAAATAGAGGTAGCGGAGTCGGCTGCGCTGTTCCGTTTTGCGGGTGGCGATGCGAGAAAATTGCTCAATATCTTGGATATTATAACCTCCTCGCGAGAGGGCGACCTGACAATTACCGATGACCTCGTTACGGAGGTGTTGCAGCAAAATATCGCCCTTTACGACAAGAATGGCGAGCAACACTACGATGTTATCTCGGCTTTTATCAAGAGTGTGCGAGGTAGCGATCCGAACGCAGCAATCTACTACCTGGCACGAATGTTGGCAGGGGGTGAGGAGCCGCGATTTATCGCTCGCCGATTGGTGATTTTGGCATCGGAGGATATCGGCTTGGCAAATCCGAATGCTCTGCTTTTGGCGAATGCTTGCTTCGATACGGTGCATAAGATTGGTATGCCTGAGGCACGAATTACCCTTGCCGAGACGACTATATATCTCGCCACTTCGCAGAAGAGTAACTCCGCATATATGGCTATAAACGAGGCTCTTGCATTTGTGCAGAAGGATACTAATTTGCGACCTGTGCCGTTGCATCTGCGCAATGCCGTAACCGATTTGATGGCGGAGCAGGGCTATGGCGATGGCTACAAGTATGCTCACGACTACGCTGGTAACTTTGTGGAGCAGGAGTTTATGCCTGAGTCGCTCAAAGGTAAGCAATTCTACCACCCGAACACCGGCAATCAGACCGAGCAACGCATAGCTGAGCGTATGCAACAACTTTGGAATAATAAATACAAATAGAATGAAAAGGGTATTACTATTTGCAACTCTGATTTTAACTATGGCAACACTCTCTGCACAGACTAAACCGACAACCTACTGCTTTGCAGAGGGCGAAAAGCCGTTGTATCTTGACCACTATCGCGCCGAGGGCGAGGGTGCGCACCCTTGCGTGTTGTTCGCCTTTGGTGGAGGTTTCTCGCACGGCAATCGTGCCGATGAACGATATATGCCATACTTCGATATGCTTCTTTCGCAGGGCTTCGATGTGGTGTCGGTGGATTACCGCCTCGGAATGGCCTATACGCTAGACAAGAGTGCGGATGTAGGACCTTTGGAGGGCGCGTGGGCGATGTATCGCTCGGTAAATTACGCTGCCGAAGATGTGCTGCGTGCAACGAAATATATCCTCAATAATGCCGATAAGATGGGCATTGACACTTCGTTGATTGTTGCAAGCGGTTCGAGTGCCGGTGCTATTGCTGTGTTGCAGGCCGAAAACTACCTCGCCAATCGCGAGAGTTACTCAAAGAGTCTTCCTGCCAAATTCAACTTTGCAGGCGTGATAGCCTTTGCCGGAGCGATATATTCGGTGCTTGGCGAGCCTAAGTGGAGCGAAATACCTTGTCCTATAATGCTATTCCACGGCAATGCGGATAGAAATGTGCCATACCGCAAGGCGACAATCCTTGCAACGGGCTTCTATGGCTCGGACTATATTGCCGAGCAGTTGCACGCTAAGGGTGCTACCTACTATTTCCACTCGGCACACTATCGTGACCACGACCTTGCGCTGTCGCCTCTGACCGACAATCACGAGGAGATAAAGAACTTTATCGCTCGCTGTGTGGTTGCACGCGAGAAGATGCAACACACCAACGAGTTTATTGCTGAGGGTATCGAACCGTGCCAAACGGAGTTTACCATTCAGGAGTACTTGGACTCGAACTACAATTAAGAATTAAGAATTTTTCAACTACTCACTATGTTCGACAAGGGTAACATCTTCACAGTGGCCTCCGATGCGGAGTTTGAGCGCGTGGCGTTGCAGTTGTTTCGTCATCAGGCAGAGCATTGTGCACCCTATGCTGAGTATATTCGTCTGATTGGTGTCGAGCCTGCCGAGGTACAGCGCGTGGAGGATATTCCGATGCTGCCAATCGAGATTTTTAAGTCGCACAAAGTCTATTGTGGCGAGCAGGAACCGCAGATGGTTTTTACTTCGAGTGCCACAACGGGTATGGTGCAGTCGCGCCACTATGTTGCCGACCTCGGCATCTACGAACAGGCCTTTACGGAGGGCTTTCGCCACTTCTACGGCGAGCCTAAGGAGTGCAGCATATATGCCCTTCTGCCCTCCTATCTCGAACGCGAAGGCTCCTCGTTGGTCTATATGGCCGAGCGATTGATTGCCGCGAGTGGGGGAGGTGGCTTCTACCTGAACGACTACGAGAAGTTGTTACGCGATATGTCGCGCGACCACAATCCCAAGATTCTGCTTGGTGTAACTTATGCACTGTTGGATTTAGCCGAGAATTATGCTCCGCAACTCGAAAATACAGTTGTTATGGAGACGGGCGGTATGAAGGGCAGACGCAAGGAACTGCCGAAGTCGGAACTGCACAAGATACTCTGCTCGGCTTTTGGCGTGGAGCGTATCCACTCGGAGTATGGCATGGCAGAGCTGATGTCGCAAGCCTACTCCTTTGGTGAAGGCTTGTTTCGCGCACCAAGGTGGATGAAGGTGTTGGTACGCGATGTGAATAACCCCTTTGCACGCCTTGTAGATGGCCGCCGCGGTGGGTTGGATATTATAGATTTGGCAAATCGAGATTCGTGCGCTTTTATCGCAACGCAGGATATGGGCATTCGCTATGCAGATGGCTCGTTCCGCATCGAGGGACGCATCTCACAGAGCGATATTAGAGGTTGTAACTTATTGGTGCAATAGGATGTTATGAAGTACGCAAAGGAGGATTTACAACAACTACACAAGGAGTTGTATCGCACGCTGGCGGAGGTTATTCGAGTATGCGAGGTGTGTCATATTCCTTACTTTATTCAGGGTGGCTCGGCCATTGGCGCATTCTACAACAAGGGCATTGTGCCGTGGGATGACGACATAGATATAGGCATGACGCGCGAAAACTATGAGCGTTTCTTGCGTGAGGCTCCTGCCCACCTCTCGTCCGACTACTTCTTGGAGTGGTTTGGCACGGAGAAGAACACCCCTTTCTACTTTGCAAAGGTTAAGCGCAACAATACCCTCTTTGTGGAGGAGATTTGGCGACACATGGATATTCATCACGGCATTTTTGTCGATATATTCCCCTATGACCGCATCCCCGACAATGTGCTGTTGGAGCGCTTGCATCGCTTTGAGGCAAAGTTTTGGATAAACTGCTTTATGGCGAAAGAGGTGTGGCTGTGGCGACACTGTGGCAAATGTGCTATTGATGAGCCACTGCCGAAGTCGTGGTTGGGCTGTGCGGCCATACGATTTGTTACTTCACTCCTTTCGCGCAAGGCAATCTACAAGCAGATGAACCGTGTGCTGGGGCGTTACAATCGCTGCAATACAAAGTTTGTAAACATAGTGCGAATGCCGAAGGACCAAATCGCACACGCCGATATCGAGAATACGGTCGATATGGAGTTCGGCGGTATGATGGTCAAGGCTCCGCGCAATGTCGAAACATACCTGCGCCATCACTATCCCAATCTGCGACCTGTACTACCTGAGGAGGAGCAAATAAACCACGCTCCCTATAAACTGTCATTCGATACAACATCCAAGCAATGAAACTACTCTCTGTAATCGTTCCTTCGTACAATATGGAGGCCTACCTCACACAATGTGTCGAGTCGATACTGCGCACGCCTTCGTTGGCTGCGGTGGAGATTATTATAGTAAACGATGGCAGCAAGGATAGAACGCTGCGCATAGCTCGCCAATATGCCGAGCGATATGCCGATACAGTGCGTGTTGTGGATAAACCAAATGGTAATTACGGCTCGACCATAAATGCAGCACTGCCGTTGGTGCAGGGCGAGTATGTCAAGATTTTGGATGCTGACGACAGCTTCGATGGCTCGCGTGTGGCCGAGATGCTCGCCTTCCTGCGCAAGATGCAGGGTGTGGATATGGTCGTTACCCCCTTTGTCGAGGTGAAAGGTCGCCGTGAGCGTAGGGTGGAGTACAATATCTATGGCCGTAAGCACTACGATTATGGCAAGAGTTATGATGCTGACAAGGTCTTTTCAGATGGGGCGATGCGCTACTTTATGATGCACGGCGTATGCTATCGTACCGCGATGTTGCGTGATATGGGCTACCGACAGAGCGAGGGTGTGTCCTATACCGATCAGGAGTGGGTGTTCTATCCGCTGTTCCGCGTCAAGACGATAGCCTTTGCCGATATACCTCTCTATCGATATAACGCCTCGCGCGAGGGACAGAGTATGGATGCGAAGGTGCAGATGCGCAGCCTTGCACAGCTTGTTGCCGTTACCGAGGCTATGGCGCACTACTTTATAGCGATGTCGCGCTCGGTGCGTTCAGGCGCACGACTCCGTTTCTTGCGCAATATCGTGGCCGACAGAATGCGCATAGTCTACCGCAAGTATCTGCTTGTGATGGACGACAAGAGTTTTGCCAACTCCGATTTTCAGATGGTCGATTTGCGCCTTATGCGCCTTGCCGAGCAGTGTAAGATAGAGGCGTTGGGTGTGCCTGTGAACAATATCTTGCGTGTAGACTTGTTGCGCCATTGGCAACGCTACAACCGCCGCCACACTTCACTCGTTCGCTGTCTGCTCCTCGCTGCCGAAACGCTGATGCAGGTGGTCTATGCGGCAATCTTTTAGCCGCCGGCCGAGAAAAATGCAGAATGCAAAATGCAAAATGCAAAATGCAAAATTCAAAATTCAAAATTCAAAATGCAGAATGCAAAATTCATAAAATAATTCTCAGTTCTTGATTTACACTTTAACACGATTTACACCATGTTAAATCTATAAATGTTAAATCTGTAAATTCCCTCAAAATACAAATGCGATAAATAGGACATTCTGTGAGCTAAAAAACTTTGAAAACTTTTTTGTTTTTTCAAGTTTTCATTCTATCTTTGCACCGTTGTAATGTGTGCATCTATGGCAAAACGAGAGAAAGTGATTAAGCGAGCAGCGGAGATGATTGCCGAATTGGGCGTTAAATCGTTGCGTGTAGACGATTTGGCAAGCGATTTGGGCATATCCAAACGCACCCTCTACGAGATGTTTGGCGACAAAGAGGAGCTGCTATACCATAGTGTAAAGTCTATTTTGAATAGTGAGGCCAACGAGGTTGAGGATATGGTTGCCCATCCTTATTCGGGCATACCTGCCTTGTTCGAGACTTTCGATGCTATGATGTCGCGTGGCGCACTGCGTAAGCGTATAATGGAGAGCTTATCCAAGTTCTATCCCGAACTCTACGAGCGAGTGATGAGCGAAAATCGCGATTGCGGATTGGCCAGATTGCGCGAGAAATTGAACAATCTCGTTAAGGAAGGCTTGATATCGGAGATGGTCAATATAGACCTCTCTATTACAATGTTTTACTATACATCGATGGGTTTGATGCGCCGACACGGGCGATTGGTGCTGCCTGATGGGGTTTCCGAGTTGGAGGCGTTCCGCTATACAATAATGAACTTCTTCCGTGGTATCGCCACCGTAAAGGGTGTGGAACAGATAGATGCGTATCTTGCAGATAAGACGAGAGAAATGTAAAATCAATATAATTTTTAATTTTTAACTTTTAATTTTTAACTAATAAGTAAGGTAAGATGAAAAGACTTAGTTTACTTTTGGGTTTTATAACCCTGGCGCTGACCTCGGTGGCACAGAGTACCGAGCAGTCGGCTATGGTGCTGACCTTGGAGCAGGCGTTGCAGATTGCATTGAGCGAGTCGCCTACAATCAAGGTTGCAGAACAAGAGATTGAGATTAAACGCTACGCAAAGCAGGAGACCTACTCTTCGTTGTATCCTCGTTTGGATGCTACGGCGCAGTATCAGCGTGTCTTGGCGAAACAGACAATGAGCATGGACTTCGGCGGTCAGACTCAGACCATCAAGGTCGGTAGCGATAACTCGTTCAATGGTGGTATTTCGGCCTCGATGCCCGTGGTGAATGCGCAGTTGTGGGAGAGCTTGAAGATTTCGGTGGCCGATGTGATGCTCGCCATTGAGAAGGCACGCTCCTCGCAGATAGATATGATTGAGCAGGTGTCGCAGGCCTACTTCTCGGTGTTGTTGGCTAAGGAGTCGTTGGTGGTCTATCAGCGCGTATACGACAACGCAGTGGAGAATAACAAGAATATCAAGAAACGCTACGATGTAGGCTCGGTATCGGAGTTTGACTTCATCTCATCGAATGTGTCGGTGCAGAATGCCATTCCGAATGTTATCGAGGCGCAGAACAGTGTAGTGCTGACCTTGTGGCAGTTGAAGGCACTGCTCGGCATCGACTTGAAGAAGAATATCGATGTGGCAGGCTCGTTGGCCGATTATGAGGCGCAGATGAACTACGCCCACACGCTCGACCAGCTCGACCTCTCGAAGAACTCGACAATGAAGCAGCTCGATATTCAGGAGGGTATGCTCGAAAGCGCATTGAAGATTACCAAGTTGGCAAATGTGCCTACCTTGTCTATCAATGCGGCATATCTTTATACGGCACTCGGAAATGACGGTAAGTTCTTCCAAGCAAAGGCGTGGAATCCATATTCGTATGCAGGTGTGCAGTTGAATATTCCGATTTTTGCAGGCAATCAACGCCGTGCCGCTACGCGTCAGGCAAAATTGAATCTCTCTAACTTGCAGTTGCAGCGCGAGAATGCCGAGCGTCAGTTGCAGGTGGCAGTAGTGAATAGCCTCAACAATATGCAGACCAATGTCAAGAAGTTCTCGGCAGCAGCGGCTACCGTAGATCAGGCTAAGCGCGGCTACGAAATTGCAGTTAAGCGTTACGAGGTAGGTCGTGGTACGCTGGTAGATGTCGATAACTCGCAGTTGCAACTCACACAGGCGGAGCTTGGTCGCAACAGCGCGATTTACAACTTCTTGATGGCTAAGATTTCGCTCGACAAGATTTTGGGTAACCACGAGGTAAAGAGCAGTCACGATTATATCGACCGTTACGAGAAGATGTACGAAAAAAGATACGGAAACAAATAATAAAACATATAAAAGCTATGAAGAAGATTTTTTTGAGTTCGATGTTTGTAGTGGCAGCCGTAGCGATGGTGTCGTGCGGCTCGAAGCAGGCAGCAAAGCAGAGTGTAGAGCAGGAGGTTGTTGAACTTCCAAAGATTGAGGCACAGGCCGTAGCAAGCCGTATGGTGTCGCAGGAGGCTACATTTACCGGTACGGTAGAGGCGCAGGTGGTGAACAATATCGCACCGCAGCAGCCATTGCGTATCAAGGAGATTCGCTTCGATGTGGGCGACCATGTCAAGAAGGGCGACCTTTTGGTAAAACTCGACAACTCTTCGCTTGTTCAGGCTAAGGCCCAGTTGGATAATGCAAAGAAGGAGTACGAGCGTACAAACGAGTTGTATGAGTTCGGTGGAGCTTCGAAGTCGGAGTGGGACGCACGCCGCTTGCAGTATGAGGTGGCTCAGACCGCTTACAACAACCTTGTTGAGAATACTACACTCATTTCGCCTATCTCGGGTATCGTTACTGCCCGCAACTACGATAAGGGCGATATGTATGCAGGACAGCCTGTTTTGGTTATCGAGCAGATTAAGCCGGTGAAGATTATGATAAATGTGTCGGAGCCATTCTTCGGCAAGTTGAAGAGGGGTATGCAGGTATATGTTACTCTCGATGCTTATGGCGATGAGGTGTTCAAGGGTAAGGTTGCACGAATCTATCCTACAATCAATCAGGCTACTCACACCTTCCAAGTTGAGGTGCAGATACCGAATGCAAACGAGCGTGTTCGTCCGGGTATGTTCGCTCGCGTAACGCTCCCATACGGCAAGAAGAATAATGTTGTTATCCCTGACCGTGCCGTGCAGAAGTTGATGGGTTCGGGCGACCGCTATGTATTTGTATATAACCCTGCGGACAGCACCGTGCGTTACTCGAAGGTTGAGCTTGGTCGCCGTCTCGACACCGAGTTCGAGGTATATTCGGGCGTGAAGAGTGGCGAGATGGTCGTTACAAAGGGACACATGGGTATCACCAATGGCTCGAAGGTGGAACTTGTTAAATAGTTAAAGCTTATTTACAATGAATATCTATAAATCAGCAGTCAACAATCCGATAACGACAATACTTGTCTTTATTGCGATTTCGATATTCGGTATCTTCTCGTTGGCGAAACTGCCTATCGATATGTTTCCGCACATCGAGACTACCAATATCATGGTTATTACCGCCTATCCGGGTGCGAGTGCAATCGATATTGAGGAGAATGTAACCCGCCCACTCGAAAATACTCTGAATAGCGTTGAGGATTTGAAACATATCCATTCGCAGTCGAAGGAGAATATCTCTATCGTAACGCTCGAATTTGAGTATGGAATCGATAGTGATGTTGCTACGGCAAATATCCGAGATAAACTCGATATTGCAACCAATATCCTCCCTGACGATGTCGATAAACCGATTATCTTCAAGTTCTCGACCGAGGAGATGCCTATTATGCTCCTCGCAATCAAGGCTAACGAATCGTGGAGTGGTTTGTATAAGATTATCGATGAGCGTGTTACAACACCTTTGGCTCGTGTTAATGGTGTAGGTTCGGTGTCGGTAACGGGTATTCCTGAACGACAGATTCAAATCTATTGCGACCCTTACAAGTTGGAGGCATACGGTCTTACAATCGAGCAGATATCGCAGATTATTGCACAGGAGAATATCTCCGTGCCGGGCGGACAGATGGATGTCGGCTCGAACACCTACTCGTTGCGTGTGGACCAGGAGTTCAACGGAGCAGAGGAGATGCTCGATATCGTAGTCGGTACTCGCAATGGCGCAAATATCTACTTGCGTGATGTGGCTACCGTAACCGATACCCAGCAGGAGCGTGCGCAGGAGTCCTTTAACAACGGTACCCGAAGCGGTATGATGATTGTTCAGAAGCAGACCGATGCTAACGCCGTGCAAATCTCGAAGAAGGTTCGAGAGCGATTGGTTGAGTTGCGCAAGGACCTCCCTTCGGATGTAACTATCGAGCCATATATCGATATGTCGGACAACATTATGGATACGGCATCTTCGTTGATGGATACTATCCTTATCACCTTTATCGTGGTGATGTTCGTGGTGATGTTGATGCTTGGTCGTTGGCGTGCGATGTTTATCATCGTGCTTACGATTCCGATATCGATGCTTTCGTCACTGATTTATCTCTTGGCTACCGATTCGACACTCAACATTATCACCATGTCGGCTATCTCAATCTCGATTGGTATGGTCGTGGATAATGCGATTGTGGTGTTGGAGAATATCACAACTCATGTTGACCGTGGCGCACGCGTTAAGCAGGCGGCTATCTTCGCTACGAAGGAGGTCGGTGTGTCGATTATCGCTTCGACATTGACCACCTTGGCGGTGTTCCTTCCTTTGACCATGATTGACGGTATGGCGGGAGTATTGTTCAAGCCAATGGGTTGGATGGTAACTATCACCTTGACCGTTTCGATGGCTGCTGCATTGACCTTTACTCCGGTGCTCTGCTCGAAGATTATGAAGCAGAATCCGAAGAAGTCGCGTATGCAGAAGTATGTCGATGCTGCAATGGGCTGGCTCGAAAATGGCTATGGCAAGATGTTGAATTGGTGCGTAAATCACCGTAAGACCTTCCTCTTTGGTGCATTGGCACTCTTTGTGGCAGTTATCGTAGGCATTGGACCAATGATTAAGACTGAGTTCTTCCCTACGCAGGATAATGGTCGTATTGCCGTGAAGATTAAGTTGCCTATCGGTACTCGTCAGGAGATTACTCGCGACTTGGCTTTGCGTATAGATGAGCAGTTCCGCAAGGACTATCCGGAGATTATCGCTATCGGTATGAGCGAGGGCTCGGTAGATACAGACAATACCTTCGCTTCGATGCAGGAGAATGGTACTCACTATATCTCGATGAATATCCGCCTCTTGAAAAAGACCGAGCGCGAGCGCACTTTAACCGAAATTTGCGACCTTATGCGTAAGGATCTTGACAAATATACCGAGATTCGTACTTACGAGGTTATTGAGTCGGGACAGAAGGGTGGTGCCGGAGGTCAGCAGTCGGTTGATATCGAACTCTATGGCTACGACCTCGATGTTACCGACCGTGTGGCTGCCGAGATTAAGGAGAAGATGCTCGGCGTTGAGGGTTGTACCGAGGTTACCATCTCGCGTGATGAGTATACTCCTGAGTATCAG
>JAZSOV010000009.1:0-30517 GCA_045537095.1 Alistipes sp. | reverse complement strand
GGACACTTGATGTACTCGCGTTTCTGGAATATGTTCCTCTACGACTTGGGTTATGTTTGCGAGAGCGAGCCGTTCCGCAAGTTGGTAAATCAGGGAATGATTCAGGGCCGTTCGAACTTTGTATATCGTGTTGTAGGTACTAACAAGTTCGTGTCGCTCAACCTTCGCAACGAGTACGAAACGCAGGAGATTCATGTCGATGTAAACATTGTGAAGAATGATATTCTCGACCTCGATGCCTTCCGAGCTTGGCGTCCGGAGTTTGCCGATGCAGAGTTTATCCTCGAAAATGGACAATATATCTGCGGTTGGGCGGTCGAGAAGATGTCGAAGTCGATGTTTAATGTTGTAAATCCGGACTATATTGTTGAGCAGTATGGCGCAGATACTCTCCGTATGTACGAGATGTTCCTCGGACCATTGGAGCAGTCGAAACCTTGGGATACCAACGGTATTGATGGTGTTCACAAGTTCTTGCGCCGCTATTGGCGACTGTTCCACACCCGCACGGGCGAGTGGGCGGTAACCGATGAGAAGGCTACTGACAAGGAGTTGAAAACCTTGCACAAGACCATCAAGAAAATTCGCGAGGATATCGAAAACTTCTCGTTCAATACCTCGGTTGCAGCATTTATGATCTGCATCAACGAGTTGGGCGAGTGCCACAAGCGCGAAATTTTGGAGCCGCTTACAATACTACTCAACCCATTTGCTCCGCATATCACCGAGCAGTTGTGGTCGATGTTGGGCCACGAGGATAGCGTTTGCGATGCTTCGTATCCTGTATGCGAGGAGAAGTACTTGGTGGAGAGCGCGTTCGAATATCCTGTAATGATTAACGGCAAACTTCGTTTTAAGCAGGAGTATCCACTCACCACCTCGCCGGCAGATATTCAGGCGGATATCGTAACAAAGGAGGAGGCGCAGAAGTGGTTGGAAGGTGCTGCTCCGAAGAAGATAATAGTTGTTCCCGGCAAAATTATTAACATTGTAAAATAACCAATCTACTATGAAAAGAATTTTAACCTTTGCGTTGGCTGTTGTCGTTGTGTTTATGGCATCGGCACAAAAGACCATATCGCTCGAAGGGGCTGACGAGACAGTGCGTTTGTGGGATAACACCACAGCCAAATACTCGAACCATCAGACCAAGGACGAGAAGTGGCGCAAGAAGAACTCTATGCAATACACCTCCTCGTGCGAGTTGTATATCTACAAGGCTGCAGCCGACAAAAATCAGGGCGCAGCGATAGTTCTCTACCCCGGTGGTGGTTATGGACACCTCTCCTTGGAGGTCTCGCTTGCCCAGTGGTACGCCTCGCAGGGTATCACCGCGGTATTGGTGAAGTACCGTTTGCCAAATGGGCACAAGGAGGCTACACTCGAGGATGCGATGGGAGCTCTTCGCTACGCACGCACCCGCACGGACCTCGGCATCAACCCTACAAAAGTGGGCATAACCGGCTCTTCGGCAGGTGGCCACCTCGCGGCGTGGGTGTCGAATGCTATGCCTGACGAGGAGAAGCCTGCATTTGCCGTATTGCACTACCCTGCTATAGATCGCACCTCGCCATACTACCTCCGCACAAAGACCTATACGGGCAACCTGCTCGGTAAGGGTTTTACGCTGCAGGAGGCAAAGGATATCTCGGCACACAATATGGTATCGGTTACTACGCCTGCCACACTGCTATTGTTGTGCGATGATGATACCGCCGTACCACCAACAAGCCCTGTAGCATACTACAAGGCATTGATAAACTATGGCGTAAAGGCATCGATGCACATCTATCCGCAAGGAGGACATAGCCTCAAAAATCATATCAACGAGTACCAGCCTGCAATCCTCGATTGGCTTGACTGGCTTGGAGTACATACTCAGAAGAGATAAGAGCAACACCTAAAAAGAGAAAAGAGATGAAACAGATTATTGTATCGTTTATGTTTGTGGCGGGGTTGGTACTCTCAGCTTCTGCACAAAAAACAATAGTTAATGTCCCTTGCAACGCCGATATGACTATAAAGGTGTGGGACAACAAAAAGGCTCCGCATTCGAACGAGGAGACCAAAGATGAGACGCGCAACAAGAGAGGAGACTTCTCAAACACCTCGCAGACCGTTTTCTACCTCTACAAGGCCGACAAGCAGAAGGCGACAGGTCAGGGTGTGGTAATCCTTCCGGGCGGGGGTTACAGCAAGGTCTGCATCGAGCGCGAGGGATTTAAGTTAGCTGAGTACTTCAAGAGTCTTGGCATCACGGCCCTTGTTGTGAAGTACCGTTTGCCGAACAATGGTCATAAGGAGGTGCCACTCGAGGATGCTCAGGAGGCACTACGCTATATGCGCAAAAATGGCAAAAAGTGGGGCGTAAACCCTGCAAAGGTGGGCATTGCAGGCTCCTCGGCAGGAGGACACCTCGCAGCCTACACATCGACCTTTACGGCAGATGCTGAAAAGCCGGCATTTACGGTGTTGTTCTATCCCGTTATCTCGGGCGAGACCTGTATGACACACCAAGGTACATTCCAAAATCTGCTCGGCAAGTACCACGCACCATACCTGCGCGAGTACTACTCGCTCAACAATCGAGTAACGCCAACCACACCGCCAACCATCTTGATACTCAGCAACGATGATAGCACCGTACCACCTATCAGCTCGGTACTCTACTACGAGGCGTTGAAGCACTACGGCGTGAAGGCATCGATGCATATATACCCTTGTGGTGGTCACGGTTGGGTATGCCGCGAGGGATTTCGCTACGACAAGGAGTGGAAAGCAGCACTCGCAAAGTGGTTGGTAGAACTCAACAACGAAAACACACCGACAAACAAGAAATAGTATAAAAATTAACAATAACTAGTGGCTAATAGCTAATAGCTAAAATCTTAAAAGGTAGGTTTTTATAAATTAGTTAATAAAATTTTGAAATCGCCTAAGACAGATAAACTAAATAATTTTAATAGCTAATGGCCAATGGTCAATGGCTAAAAGCAAATAAATATTATGGCAGATAGTTCAATTTTGATGCGTCTTGATGGTCTGAAAATCAAGTACGAGGAGTTGGGGCAGAAGCTCACCGACCCCGAAGTGATTGCAGATGTCAAGTCGTTCGTTCAGTACAACAAAGAGTACAAGGAGTTGGAGCCTATTATCGAGACCTCCGATCGCTTCCGCAAGGCAATTCAGGCGTTGGCCGATGCAAAGGATATCCTCGCCAACGAGAAAGATGAGGAGTTCCGCGAGATGGCGCGTATGGAGATTGCCGAGTTGGAGCCAGCAATCGAGCAGATGGAGGAGGAGATAAAGATTCTCCTTATCCCGAAAGACCCACAGGACGGCAAAAACGCAGTACTCGAAATTCGTGGCGGTACGGGTGGCGACGAGGCGGCATTGTTCGCTGGCGACTTGTTCCGTATGTATACCAAGTATATCGAGTCGAAGGGTTGGCGTTACGAAGTAACCTCCTTTTCGGAGGGTGTTGTCGGTGGCTACAAGGAGGTTATCCTCAAAGTTACGGGCGACAGCGTATATGGTACTCTCAAATATGAGTCGGGCGTGCATCGTGTTCAGCGTGTGCCGCAGACCGAGACACAAGGTCGTGTTCATACCTCGGCAGCATCGGTAGCCGTTTTGCCTGAGGCAGACGAGTTCGATGTTGAGGTGTCGTGGAACGATATTCGCAAGGATATCTTCTGTGCTTCGGGACCGGGTGGTCAGTCGGTAAATACCACCTACTCGGCAATTCGACTCACCCACATTCCGACAGGTATCGTAGTGCAGTGTCAGGACCAGAAGTCGCAGATTAAGAATACCGAAAAGGCGTTTGAGGAGTTGCGTACCCGTATCTTCAACTTGGAGTATCAGAAGTACCTCGATGAGATTGCTTCGAAGCGTAAGACTCTCGTATCGACAGGCGACCGTTCGGCAAAGATTCGTACCTACAACTATCCGCAAGGCCGAATTACCGACCACCGCATCAACTATACGATTTATAACTTGTCGGCATTTATGGACGGTGATATTCAGGACTGCATCGACCACCTTATCGTTGCCGAGAATGCGGAGCGTTTGAAGGAGCAAGAGTTGGGATAAACTCTGTTTATCCAATTGACAATTGAAGAATTGACAATTGACAATTAAGGGTTTTTATATTATCATTCTGCATTTTGCACTCTGCATTCTGCATTTTGCACTCTGCATTCTGCATTTTGTGTCTGCATCGGCGCAGACACAAACTCCGCTTTATATCGTAAATGGCGTGGAGATGGAGAGTGTGAAGCATATTCCCGAGAGGAATATCGAGCATATCGACCATCTTGCAGCCAACGAGGAGACGGTAGCAAAGTATGGCGAGAGGGCGAACAATGGGGTTATCCTTATCACCCTACGCTACGACAAGGAGGCGCAATTTATGGGCGACAAACCTCTTGCCGACTATGTTTCGGAGCGAGTGAAGTGGAACGAGAATTGGGGAGTAGCACGATTTGTAGTGCGCTATACGATTGGGGCAGATGGCTCGTTTTGTCTTGGCACTGAACTCGAATCCACCGACCACCAATTTCGCAAAAGGGTGTTGAAGGTGTTGCAGTCGCTCCCTGCGTGGCAACCCGCCACCAAGCAGGGCAAGGCAGTTGAGAGCGAGTATGTTTTGGCGGTGCAACTACCTCGCGGAAAGGCGATGCCGAAAGAGCCGTATATCGTGATTAGATAAATTGACAATTGACGAATTGACCTTCGGTCTTCACTGCTCCGCCTCTGCATAGTCTGCAAGCAGCCTCTGCTCTCGGCTTAATCGCAGCGGTGACGAATTGACAATTAAAGGACTTTTTTAATAATGAACGATACTCCACACATAACATTAGCCCAATTACAAGGGCGAATATCCATCGCTCTGGCAGACGCTTTGCCGTTGCCGGTGTGGGTGAGTGCGGAGGTTGCAGATATAAAAATTAACGCTTCGGGACACTGCTACATCGAACTTATCGAGAAGAACGAAAAGACAGGAGCAACCGAGGCACAAGCGAGGGCTACGATTTGGCGTTCGCAGGTGATGAGCACCATCGGTCGCTTTGAGCAGGAAAGCGGACAACGCCTTGCAAAGGGTATGAAGATCCTCTTCAAGGCAACCGTTTCGCACCACGCAGTCTATGGTATGTCGTTGCAGATTCAGCAAATTGACGCTCTGCATACCATAGGCGATATGGAACGCCGCCGACAGCAGACCATCGAGCAACTCCAAAAAGAGGGGGTGTGGGATATGAATCGCTCGCTGCCGATGCCGTTGGTGGTACAGCGCGTGGCGGTTATTTCGAGTGCTACGGCTGCCGGTTATCGCGACTTTATGAAGGAGTTGGAGCGCAGTGCTTACCGCATCGAAACCGAACTTTTCGAGGCTACAATGCAGGGCGAGAGGTGCGATGAGAGCATTGTGGCGGCACTCTATGCCGTTGCCGAGCGAAGCGATGAGTTCGATGCCGTAGCAATAATTCGTGGTGGTGGCTCAACGGGCGATTTGGAGTGTTACAACTCCTACTTATTGGCCTTTGCCGTAACGCAATTTCCGTTGCCGGTGCTGACAGGTATCGGACACGACAAGGATACAAGCGTTACCGATATGGTGGCACATACGCCCCTGAAAACACCTACCGCTGTGGCTGCGTGGATAGATGGTCGTGCAGCCGATTTTGATGGAGCATTGGAGTACTGCGCCATCTCGTTACGCGATATCTGTCGTCAAGCGACACATGCGGCGACACTCCGCTTGGAGCAGTTCTCGGCAGATTTGCGCCACTTGGCGGAGCGAACTTTGCAGGGCGAAAAGCAACGCTTGGAGGGCATTGCAACGGTGGTGGCGAACTTTGCCCCCGAGCGCATCTTCCGCCTCGGCTACGCCATAGCACGCAAGGAGGGAAAGGCATTGAAGAGCGTTGAAGATGTAGGTGTTGGAGATGGTATCGAAGTCGCTTTGGCAGACGGAGTAATAAACGCCAAAGTCATTGAGAAATTGACAATTGACAATTGACGAATTGATAATTAAAGGTATTTTACTTTATAACTTTCAACTAAAAAGCTAATGGCTAATGGCCAATGGCTAAAAGCTAAAAATATGACTTACAAAGAGGCGATAGCAGAGATTGAGGCGATTTTGAAGTCGCTCAGAGAGGAGCAGAACAGCATCGACACTCTCTCGGAGCGAGTGGCACGAGCTACCGAGCTGATTGCTCTTTGCCGCGAGAAACTACGCAAAGCAGAGGAGGATGTAAACAAAGTTCTCGAAGAGTAGTTTGCGCAATTTATAACGGCCGGTAAGGGCCAATAAGGGCTATTAAAGGCTAGTAATGTGCGCGCTTCTTTACTTGCCGTTACTTGCCGTTACAAACCCTTAATTATGTTGCGCCGTGATAAGGGTAGGTGTTCGGAAAATCAATTAAAAAGATATGGGTGCAATTCAAAAAATAGTCAAGTGGGCGTTGAATCATCTGCCACGCACCCTCTTACAGAGGGTTGCAGGGTGGGGTGTGCCGATTCTCGGCTTGTGGTATGCTGGCAGAGGGCGCAAATGCCCGATTTGCGGTAAGCAGGTGCGCGAGTTTCTGCCATACGGCTACGGTGTATCGCGCCGTGATGCCCTATGCCCACGATGCCTTGCGTTGGAGCGACACCGCTTGTTGTGGCTATACATAGAGCGAGAAACAGACCTCTTGAATGGCTACCCGACACTGCTTCATATTGCCCCCGAGGTGGCACTGAAACGCCAATTTGAAAAGCACTACGGCAGGGAACACGCTGACAACTACCTCACCGCCGACTTGGAGAGCCCATTGGCGAAGTTGCACTTCGATATTCAGGATATTCCACTCGCAGACGAGAGTGTCGATGTGGTGATTTGCAACCATATCCTCGAACATGTCGAGGACGATAGGAAGGCTCTGCGAGAGTTGTATCGCATACTCCGCAAAGGGGGTTGGGGCGTGGTGCTTGTGCCGCAAGATTACAACCGAGAGCAGACTTTTGAAGACGACACGATAACCTCGCCAGAGGAGCGTGCAAGGGTGTTCGGACAGTATGACCACCGCCGCATCTATGGGCGCGACTATGCCGACCGCTTGCGAGAGTGCGGCTTCGATGTGGAGGAGATAGAGTACGAAAAGTGCCTCTCCGAAGAGGAGCGAAGACAATACGCAACAGCAGGAGAGCGTTTATATATTGTTAAAAGGCTAATAAGGGCTAGTAAAGGCCAGTAAGGAGGGATATATGGGTCTGTTTGAAAGATACGAGAAGCTACGCAAGGCAGTAGCCAAGCAGTTTTCGGCTACTACGCAGGAGTTGGTGGATAAGGCACTTGTATTCGCTGCGGAGCGAATGGAGGGTTTGACACGCTACGATGGAAGCCCGATGTTAGACCATGCCGTAGAGGTTGCACATATTGTCGCTACCGAAGTGGGACTTGGACGAAACTCTACGGTTGCTTCGATTATCCACGATGTAGTGCGTATCGAGGCGAAACGAGATGATGATGAATCCCTTGAAATACTACTCGAAACCATTCGCAAGGAGTTTGGCGAGGAGGTTATCGGCATCGTCATCGGTTTGGCAAACATATCCGAACTGAAACTCAACACCCAATCGGAGCAAGCATCGGACTTCCGCGATATGATTGTGTCGTATTCGGAGGACCCTCGTGTCATTTTGATAAAACTTGCCGACCGCCTCGAAGTTATGCGTTCGATAGCGATGTTCCCAGAGGAGAAGCGACAGAAGAAGGCGTGGGAGTCGATGAATCTCTACGCACAGATTGCCCACAAACTCGGCTTGTACAACATCAAGAGCGAGTTGGAGGACCTCTCGTTGGCTCAACTCGAACCTGCTGACCACAAGCATATTACCGACAAGTTGCGCGAGGGCGAGAAGGAGCGTTTGGACTTTATTGAGCGCTTCGTGGAGCCTATTCGTAAGGGGCTCGATGCGGCAGGCATAAAGTACCACATCAAGAGCCGAACAAAGTCGGTCTATTCCATTTGGAACAAGATGCGCAAGCAGAAGGTGCCATTTGAGGGCGTTTACGACATCTTCGCTATTCGTATTATCATCGATTGTCCCGAAAATCTCGAAAAGGCGCAGTGTTGGTTGGCGTACTCGATAGTGAGCGACTTCTACACACCAAACACCGACCGTATGCGCGATTGGATTTCGATTCCGAAGTCGAATGGCTACGAGTCGTTGCACACTACTGTTGCTGCGGGCGATGGCAAGTGGGTGGAGATTCAGATTCGTACCGAGCGAATGGACAATATCGCCGAGTTGGGTATCGCTGCCCATTGGAGATATAAGGGTGTAAATCAGGGTGCGCAGACCAGCGAGAAGTGGTTGCAGCGTCTGCGCGAAACGATGAGCGAAACCAAAGAGGATATTGCCGAGCGTTTCGATGCAAAGCCCGCTTCGGGCGAGATATTCGTCTATACCCCGAATGGCGATATCCGCAAGTTGCCCGAAGGAGCAACAGTACTCGACTTCGCCTTCGATATTCACTCGAACCTCGGCTGTACCTGCTCGGGTGGTAAGGTAAATGGTCGTGCTGTACCTATTCGTGAGTTGCTACGCAATGGCGACATTGTGGAGATTTTGACGCAGAAAAACCAGCAACCAAAGGCTGATTGGTTGAACTTTGTCGTAACTCAAAAGGCAAAGCAGAAAATCAAGTCGGTAATCCGTGAGGAGCAGGCGAAGAGCGCAAATCTCGGTCGTGAGGAGTTGGAACGCAAACTCAAAAACTGGAAAATAACCAAGAATATAGATGAGGTTGTCGCCTACCTATGTAAATATTATAAGCAACGCACCGGCACAGCCCTCTACGAACTTATTGCCGAGGAGAAGATAGACTTGGCCGTGGTTAAGGAGATTCTTTCTAAGTGGCTTTCGGGCGAAGCAGACGAGGAACGCCGTGCAATTGAGGCCGAGGCCGAGGCTCGCCGCCGCAACAACACAACACTGACCAAGCAGTCGAGCGATGCACTCATTATCGATGAGAGTATAAATAATATAGTATATAAACTCGCCAAGTGTTGTAACCCTATTAAGGGCGATGATATATTCGGCTTCGTAACAATAAATACGGGCATTACAATCCACCGTACCGACTGCCCGAACGCCAAGCGTATGCGCGAGCAGTATCCATATCGCGTAATGGAGGCAAAGTGGCGCGAGAGTGCGCAGGGAGCATTTCGTGTTACGATTGCCATCAATGCCAACGACTCGGCAGGATTGGTAAATCAGATTACGGAGGTCGTGAGCCGAGATATGAAGTTGAATATCCGTTCGATAAATCTCAACTCACGAGGCGATGGTACAGGCGTTGGTACTATCAGCGTGGAGGTGCCTTCGGTAGGTGTTGTCGATACCCTTATTCACGCCATTATGCGCATCAAGGGTGTGCAGCGAGCATACCGTGTAAAGAATTAGCAAAGGCCATCCTATAACCCCATTACAAAACTGCGCGAGCCGATATTAAGCACCGCTACAAGTTCGGATATCAAGGAGTTGTAGCTCATGGCTATATATGGCGGTGGCGCATAGGAGGAGCGACACATACAGGCGTAGTTATTCAGCTGTTCGGGAATCATACTCGACATATCCATAAGCAGATGGGCGCAACGGACTGAAAGTGGTACCTCATCTATGTTCGGAAAGAGCACCGAAGAGTGGTTGGTGTCAGATGATATATGCACATTCATAAAGAGTGTGTTGCCATCTTGTGTTCCCGTCTTTTTCAATCGTAGAGCCGCACTGCGCAACATATCGAAGTCGGCATCAGAGGCCTCTCCATCGGTGATATTAAATACCAAAGGCGGAAAATTATCACTGTTCTCCTCTCTGCTGCACCACTCCGACACAAGCTCAGTAACACAATTTATCATCTTATACATCGGCGTTGATCCCTCAGCACGAGGCTCCACCCACATCGACACATCCTCACAAAACGAACACCTACCGGCACTCATCGTGTTGCAGTTGAAGGTGTATGGCATTCGGCGTACACTCCTACCGACAAGGGCCGTGATAGGATAGAATGCAAGTTCATCGCCCAACAAGGAGTATACCTGATTCTTCGAATAACCCACAATTGCAATGTCGTAGTAGTGGCGATAGCCATTATCGCGGTGGGCTCGCAATATCAATTCATCAAGGAGCGAGCCGGTAACCACCGACACCATCTCGGACTTCGACATCTTCTTGCCGCCTATGGTTATCGTGCCACTCATAGAACTCGACTGGTCTATTGCTATCACTATAGCCGCACGATGACGGCGTGTAATCTCTTGTGTGTACATATCCTTAAACCCTCTCTATTCTGCCATCTCGGTATATAGCGAACTCTCCATCTTCACGAATTATGCGCGTTACACCACCTCTGAACGATTTGATACCACGACCTCGACCACAGGTTATAACAACATTTCCCGCTGCATCTATAAAGTGCCATACATCGCCAATACGCACCAATGCCATCCCCTCTTTGAACTCGAAAGCGAGATCGTATATCGGCGGTATCACATAACGCCCATTCTCGGCATAGCCCCAATAGCCGTTGCAGTACTCCAACGACAGACTCTCAGGTACAGAGGTCGGAGTGCAGGTTGCCTCCATAAAAGTTTGGAGTTGAGGCAGAGTGGGATTGGGCGAGTGCAACAACCTCGCTATACGATAGTGACGAGCATCTCCGCACTCGGCAAATAACTCCTCGATGCGTGTAAGTATCTCATCGCACCCCTTCACGGCAAGTTCGGGCTTGATTAAGAGATAGTCGCTATCACGAAGGGCTACACCTAACGATTTATCGAGCGATAGTGCTGCTAAGACGGTGGTTATTAGCGCTATGGGATAGTCGTCTATATTCCTGTCGAAGTTGTGGCGACTGCGCTGAGGATGTTGAAACTGACGAGTACCTATTTCGATGCAATCCTCTTGGGAGAACCCTTCATGGTAGGAAGCATCGAGGTCTATGAGGTGTAGTCCATCTTGCGAGAAGATGATATTTTCGGGCTTTAAATCGCCATGCGCCCACCTCTTGTTCAACAATTCTATCGCAAACGCCTCGAACATCTGCGACAGATAGGCCATCTTGACGGGATTTTTGCACAACTCTTCTATCTTGGTCTGCAAGGTTACACCTTCGTACCAATCGCACAATACCGCATCGGCCATAAGAAACCTGTCGGTATCGCAGTTTATAAGAATCTCTTTGGGGTAGTAACTGTCGCCATATATAGCTCGTAGGTTTGGGTGCTGACGAGTATAGACACGCAAGGCCTTTTTCTTGCCATCGCACATAACCTCGAAGACTATTACCGAATTGCCTGCATGACACTTCGGAACAAGACTCTTTCCACTCTCAAAAATGGGATATATGCACATTGTGGCAAGATTTCTCGACATCTTATCTATGTGCTTAACAGCCAAAAGATATTGCGATATAGACGAAATCATACCGCAAAATTAGCGTATAATGGCAGAAAATACAAGCTAAACGAGAAAAATCAGATAGGATTGAGGGAATTTTTGGGCAAACAAGATTGCGATTAAGCCGAGAGCAGAGGCTGCTTGCAGAGGCTGCCGAGGCGAAGCAATCAAAAGCCCTCGCAAAGGGATTAAAGAGCCGAGTGCGCAGCATACTTGGCGTATGTGAGCAACTCAGCTACCGAAGTTTAACGCAGCTATCGCTGCTTATCGTAAGAAATTACTAATTTTGATTTTAAGTTGATGAGAGCAAGGCAAATAAGGAGCCGAGTGCGCAGCATACTTGGCGTATGTGAGCAACTCAGCTACCGAAATTTAACGCAGCTATCGCTGCTTATCGTAAGAAATTACTAATTTTGATTTTAAGTTGATGAGAGCAAGGCAAATAAGGAGCCGAGTGCGCAGCATACTTGGCGTATGTGAGCAACTCGGCTACCGAAATTTAACGCAGCTATCGCTGCTTAAAATCAAAATTACTCGGTTGGGATATCCTTATTAACATTCTTCGAACCAACCAAAGCGTAGAAGAGCATAAATGCAAGACCTGCAACTACTACCCAATAGCTTGCAAGGTAGCCGGCCTTATCTACTACAAAGTTTTGGAGAAGTGGAAGAATACCACCACCGCAAACAAGTGCCATAAAGATACCCGAAGCCTTCTCGGTGTACTTGCCGAGTCCCTCAACAGCAAGGTTGAAAATACCGCCCCACATAACAGAGGTGCAGAGTCCGCAGAGTACAAGAAGAGCTGCATTTACAGGTACGGATGCTACGCCAAAGCCTGCTGTGCCCTTGAATACCGGAAGAGTAACAACGCTCTCAGGAGAGAGGAACATTGCTCCAAGAACAAGGCACAAGCCCACAACCGATACGGTGGCAAGCATAGTCTTTGCCGACACCTTTGCTCCAAGGGCTGCTCCGAGAAGACGGCCTACGAGCATAAGGAACCAATAGGTTGCGGTAACGGTTGCTGCAATAGCCTCAGCACCCTCGGTAACTCTCAAACCGCCATTCTGCAACCACTTCTGCAATACATTCGGAATACCAACCTCGACACCTACATAGATGAAGATAGCTGCTGCACCGAGTACAAAGTGACGGAACGACATTGGGCCATACTGCGACTTCTCAGCGACCTTTGCCTCAACAGCCGGATTCTCAGGAATCTTGGTCAAGAGGATAACCACAAATGCCACAGCAAAGATTGCAAGAGCAATATACATCAATGGGAATACCTGACTGATCTTTGCATCAACAATGCTTGGTACAAACACACCTGTCAAGAAGATTACGGCTGTACCCATCAACGAGTTGAACGAGCCACCCACCTGAACGAGCTGGTTACCACGGTTACCACCGCCACCAAGTTTGTTAAGCATTGGATTAACCACGATGTTGAGCATACACATCGAGAAACCTGCTACGAATGCACCGAGCAAGTATACACCAAATGCGAGGTTACCCTCCAAAAGACCTGCGATGGTCTGAATGCCAACGCCAGTAAAGCCGACAGCCACAGCTGCAAGAGCAGTAAACTTGTAGCCCTTTTTCTGCAAGAGATTACCAGCAGGAATACCCATAATAGCGTATGCAATAAAGTTGCACAACACGCCAAGAGTACCCATCCAGTTAGCTACTTGGAACTGATTTTTAAGGATATCACCCATTGGTGATGCAAGGTTTGTGACGAACGAAATCATACCGAAGAGCAAGATGCACACGATAATCGCCGGCACATTAGAATTTTGTTTTTGTGACATAAAAATTTTAGTTTTATTGGTTAAAAAATAAAGTTGTATCTTTTTTAGACGAGAGATGAAAGATGAGCGTTTTTTAGTTTTCCGAACTCCGAGCGTGGTCAAGGCGCAACCTAATTAAGGGTTATTAAAGGCTATTAACGGCTAGTAAGGGTGCGCTTTAAGTTTTTAACTACTCACTACTCTCTAATTAACAAGTTTTCCGCTTTAACCCTGCTACGCAGGCTTGTCCTCCTTCGCACCTCGGCATAGTGTGCAAGCACCCTCTGCCCTCGGTTTGTCGTCGGTTCCGTTTTCCGTTCTCAGCTCTCAGTTATCTATCTCGTTCTACCACATATTCGCAAAGGGCAAGTAGCGAGTTACGATAGTCGCTCTCCTCGCAAACCGAAAGAGCTGACATTGCGCGTTGTAGGTACGCCTGCACCGTCTCGCGGGCAAACTCCACACCCTTGTACTCGGCAACCTTACTCTGGATATAAGCAACACTATCTTCGCTTTCGGCGCAGAGTGGCAGGTGGCGCATAATCTCCGCCCTCTCCTCCTCCGACACGCGCTCCAACACCTCAATCAGTGGAAGAGTAATCTTACGCTCGCGCAGATCGTTAGCAGCAGGTTTGCCCGTATTGTTGTTAGGCACAAAATCGAGTATATCATCTACAATCTGGAAAGCCATACCAAGCATCTTGCCAAAGGTGCGCATTGCCACCACCTTCTCCGGAGATGCACCTACCGAAATAGCACCCACCGAGCCGCATACCGAGAATAGCGAGGCGGTCTTTTTGTAGATTATATCGAGATAATTTTCGCGTGAGGTGTCCATCTTCGAGGCGTGATCACTCTGGATAAGCTCACCTTCGCACAACGAGGACATCGCTCCGATGATATGCGTAAGCAGATCATATTGACCACTTTGCAAGCCAATATTCATATTTCGTGCGAGGATATAGTCGCCGATAATCACCGCATTGCGCGACTGCCAACGGGCATTGACCGAGGCCTGACCACGGCGCAGGTTTGACTCGTCAATAACATCATCATGGATTAGCGAAGCGACATGTATCATCTCCACCAACATTGCTGCCAACATCGTGCGCTTTCCGAAGTTCCCCGTAGCGGATGTTGCTCCAGCAGCGAGCATCACAACGATAGGACGCAGCCCCTTACCTCTCGAAGAGAGAACATAATCGAGCATATCGCCTATGAGGGTACCTTCGGTTTCGCTGAAATTCTTGCGCACAAAGGCATCGAACTCCTCAATATTCTCCTCGATAGGTTTGCGAATTTGGTCAAGTGTTGTAGTCATAAAAGCCCAATATCTGAACAAAGATAGCTAATTTTCCGCAGATTTGCCCAAAAAAGCGATTTTTTTTCTAACTTTGAGCGTTATTTAAGCAATTATATGGAAAAATTTCAAAAAATATTGCGTAATGCGCTGCCAACCATAGTGGCGGTATTACTCTTTGGTGTTGTATCAATCATCGGTTTTGCACCACAATTAGAGGGGCGCGTGCTGCCTCAGCACGACATCCGTCAATTCGATGGTATGTCACGCGATATCCGCGAGTGCCGAGCCGACTTTGACGAAGATCCACAATGGACAGGAGCTATGTTCTCAGGTATGCCTGCCTACCAGATAAACATCAAATATCCTACACAAATTATCAAACGCTCGGTCGATTGGGCTCAGTCGTTATTCGCCGCACCTGCATCGATGGTCTTTTTCGCAATGCTATCAGCATTTGTGATGGCTTTGCTGATGGGTATGTCGGCTTGGGTTGGTATTATTGTGGGCTTGGCATATGGTCTTTCGACCTACTTCTTCCTGATTATCGGAGCAGGGCACATTACAAAGATGTGGGCGTTGGTCTATGCCCCTGCAATGCTCGGCGCCATACACCATACTCTGCGCCGCAATATGTGGGTGGGTGGAGCCTTAACGGCTCTTTTTGCCTCGCTCGAAGCGGGAGCAAACCATCCACAGATAACCTACTACTTCGTCTTGGCTGCTGCAGCTCTATTTATCTCTGAGGCAGTTTTTGCAATAAAAAATAGGGTATGCAAAGATTTTGCACAGCGTACCGCAGTGCTGATTGGAGCAGCCATTTTGGCGCTTGGAGCCAACTTTGCCCCACTCTACTACACCATGCAGCACACCTCCGATACCACTCGTGGTGGCAGCGCACTTGTAGCCGAAGGTGAACGCAAAGGGTTGGATATCGACTACGCCACAGCGTGGAGTTACGGTGTAGCGGAGAGTTGGAATATGCTTATTCCCGACTTTATGGGTGGCGATTCGGGCGCAACATTCTCGCGCGATGGCGAGGTCGCCAATACACTTAACGAGATTGGCGTGGATAGGCGCGTAGCGCAACAACTACCAACCTATTGGGGCGAGCAACCCTACACCGCAGGACCGACATACCTCGGAGCTGTGGCAATATTCCTTGCGTTGCTGGGACTAATCCTCGCCGCACCACGCGATCGCTGGTGGGTATTGGCTGCAACGCTACTCGCCCTATTGATGTCGTGGGGGTATCACGCAATGTGGTTTACGGAGTTCTGCTTCAAATATCTGCCACTCTATAATAAATTCCGTGCTGTATCGACTGCGTTGGTGGTTGTTGAGTGGAGTGTACCGCTTTTGGCGGGTATGGCTCTATGGCAACTCTATCAAAAGTGGGAAGATAGGAAACAGCTCGTGCGTACCATCGCTACGGCAGCCGGTATTACAGCGGGTGTTTGTCTGATTTTCGCTGTTATCGGATCCTCGTTGTTTGACTTCGGACGCGAGCAGGATGGAGCGATGATGAGCGAGCAGTTTCGCTATATGTTGCAAGGAATGGAGGGTGGCAACGACCTTATTGCCAGCGGTATGCACTCCGAGTTGGGTTTCCGCACAGCCGATGCTATGGCAGCCGAGCGAGCCTCGATACTCGCCACTGATGCGTGGCGCTCATTCGTATATGTTCTCTTGGCGGCAGGTCTTCTCATCGGAGCCTTGCACCTCAACCGAAAGTGGAGCCTTGCAGCTTTGGTCGCTATGGCCGTATTGATTGTAACGGATATTATGCCTGTAAACCTGCGCTATGTACCATACGAAACATTCGTACAGAAGCGCAACACCGAGATACGACCTACCGATGAGGATAGACAGATTATGGCCGACAAGGAGCTTGGTTATCGCGTATTGAACCTCTCGGTATCGCCGTTTAACGATGCTACAACCTCGATGTTTCATCGCTCGGTCGGAGGCTACCACGGAGCGAAAATGGGACGCTATCAGGATTTGATAGACCACTACCTCAACAAGGGCAATGATGCGGTACTCGATATGCTCAATACCAAGTATATCATCGGCCCACAAGGTGGTGTTATGATCCGACCAACGGCCAATGGAGCTGCTTGGTTTGTGCAAAATATAGAGATTGTCGAGAACGCTAACGAGGAGTTGGCTGCACTCGGCTATGTAGATCCCAAAACCACAGCCGTAGCAGAAAAGGGCGCACCACGACCACAGATTGAGGGCAATGGCGTAATAGAGTTGAAAGAGTATCGACCAAATCGCCTTGTTTACGAATACACCCTTACGGGAGGCACAGGCGTAGCGGTCTTTTCGGAGATCTACTACGACAAGGGTTGGCAGGCGTACCTCGATGGTGAGCCATGCGATTCGTTCCGCGCCGACTATCTGCTCCGCGCTATGGTGTTGCCTGAGGGTACACACACCGTAGAGTGGCGTTTCCGCGCTCCGAATTGGGGTTTAGCAGGAGCAATTACGCTTATTTGCTCAATTTTGATTATCTTAGCACTTACAACAACACTATTTTTTAGATATTATGGCTGCTCAAAGAAGAAACATATCGCGTAGGGTACGCTTTTCATATGCCACCTCAACTATAAGTATGACTCTCGTATTGTTCTTGCTCGGAGCAATAGGAATTATCATGGCCAACATCTTCACCACCACAAAGCGTATGCGCGAGAGTGTTACGATGATTGTCGAGTTGAAGGATAATCTCTCCGAGGCGGAGCGCGACACGGTAGCAGTACGCCTTGCCGAGAGTGATATGGTTGCATCACTGAAATTCGTATCGAAGGAGGAGAAGGCCGAGGATGAGGAGTTTAAGCGCGTATTCAATGTCGATATCAAAGGTATCTTAGGCGAGAACCCACTCCCCGACTCCTACGATGTAACCCTCTCGGCATTGTCATCAGACAAGGCACAGCTCGAACTATTTGCCGAGGAGGCTCGCAAGATTGATGGTGTCAGCTTTGTTACCTATCCGCAGAGTTTTATCGAGGAGATGCACTCCACACTCGATATCTTACAATTTATTATGATTGTCTTTGGTGGCGCATTGCTTGTGGTATCGTTTGTATTGCTGAACAACACGGTGCGTATGGCCGTCTACTCGCAGCGCGAATTGATAAATACGCTGAAAGTGGTCGGAGCAACCAAGTGGTTTATAATGCGACCTTTCGTAAGGCGAAGTGCCTTGCAAGGCTTCTTGGCAGGTATAATAGCAGCGACTTTGCTCGGAGGTACGCTCTATGGATTGGACTATGTGGTGCCAGGCATCGGCATCTTTCCGAAGTGGGAGGAGGCCGGCTTCATCGCCGCAACGATGGTGATTGTGGGTATTGCCGTAGCGGTACTCTGCACATTGCCTGTGGTAAATCGCTTTGTAAATATGAAGTCGAATAAAATATATCTCTATTAGTATGAAATGGTTTAATCGTATCGATGACAAAAACGATAAAAAAATGCCCCTCACAATGCGCAACTATCTGTTGATGCTTGTGGGAGCAATAGTGATTGTATTGGGATTTGTATTGATGTCGGGCGGCACTGTCGCAACACCGGAAGAGTTCTCCTACGACATCTTCTCGTGGCGCAGAATTACGCTCGCACCAATCCTCGTCATAGCAGGTTTTGCTTTCGAGATATATGCTATCTTGAAGCGATTTAATTAGCTACTTCGTTAGCAGCATCACCCATATCAACCTTCTCGAACTTGTAGCCGAGGCGATGCAACTCCATCGCTGCACCTATGCGGTACAAGACGCGCGTGGTGCGAGCAAAGATGTAGAAGGCTTTGGTGCTCTGCGCTTCGGTATCCTCTCGGCGAATGTAGGTTATTGCCGTATTGGCACAGCGGCGCATCATATCCTCGATTTTCTGCGAAGCCTCCTCTTCGAGCGATAAACCAAGTATATCTTGCAGAATATGCTCATCCATATCATCAAAGCCCTGTTCGCCATGCAACTTTGCGTAAGGCTCGGCGGCATAGACAGCCCAATCCTCATCCCAACGGTGAGCAACAGCCATACCCACATATCCGGCCCATGCAATAGCCGCAGCAGGGAAGGCATTCACCTGTGGCACGGCATCTGCCATATATTCGGGAGCATACTCCTTCCAACGCTCGTCAATATCGTCCGAGGCGAGTAGCGTACCCTCCAACATCTTGTGCGAAGTGCATAACCTCAACAACTCGCTTAGCAAGTTGTTTTCAAATGTATCGAAGTATTCAGTCTGTTCCATAGTTTAATTCTTTGCAAATCTATCCGTTACGGCGGCACAAGCGGAATCACCCGTAATATTCAGCACTGTACGAATCATATCGAAAACGCGGTCGAGGGCGTAGAGCAATGGCAATCCCTCAATCGGAATACCCGCAGCAGCAAGCACCGCTACAACCATCAAAGTTGGTCCCGGAACACCCGCCTGACCAATGCTTCCGAGCGATGCAGTAACAGCTATCGCTATATACTGCGCCATACCGAGTTCAATGCCATAGAATTGCGCGAAAAACATCGCTACAAGGGTGTAATAAATCGCATTTCCCGTCATGTTAATTGTTGCTCCAAGTGGCACCACAAAGCCCGAAACCTGCTTCGAGATACCCATATTGTCACACGCACCCATCGTTACAGGGAGTGTTGCCATCGAAGAGGCGGTCGAGAAGGCGACAATCTGTGGGCGCATCATCTCGCGGAAGAAGGTCTTAATATCTACCTTCGAGAGGAAAATCACCGTCAGAGGATATATCAGCAAGCCCATAACCGCCACAGCCAACAAATCTACCCACAACAGATTTACGACCTTCAAAAGAATATCGAAACCGAATGTTCCCATCGCCTCTGCCATCAAGCCAAAAACACCCAACGGAGCAACCAACATAACTTTACCGATGCACCAAATCAAGGCTTCGAGCAGATAGTTTAATCCGTTGATAACTTTTGTGCGTTTATCCTCTTTAATTGCAGCAATGCCGAATCCGAGAAACAGACCGAAAACTATTATTTGCAAGATGTTACCCTCGGCAAATGCCTGAATCGGATTTGCCGGAATCATACCGATAACGGTATCCCAAAACGAAAGATTTGTTGCCGTTGCCTGCTCGGTCGAGGCGTTTGCCATAATCGTGGCTATGCCCTCGGCGCTCAATCCTGCGCCCGGCTTAAAAACAACACCGGCAACAATGGCGATAACAATAGACACTACGGTTGTGAGCAAAATATACAAAATACTTGTAACGCCTATTTTGCCCGCCGAGCGACTACTGCCGAGTGATGCTGCGCCCGAAATTATAGAGATACCTACAAGTGGTACCACCAACATCTTGATAAGTTGAATAAAGAGCGAGCCAAGTGGGGCAAACATCTTCGCCTCATTGCCCATAACAGCACCAACCACCACTCCTGCGACCATTGCCACAAGAATCCAAAAGCCCAAGTTTTTCAGCATCTTCCTCATAACACCACAAAGGTAGTAATAATAAAGAAAAAACCAACCTTTTGAGGTTGGTTTTCACTCACGAACAGATGTTTTCTACAACGCTGTCTTCCACAAGCCGTGAAGGTTGCAATACTCGTAAACCGCAACTGGCTTGCTATCGCAAACGCACACAACAGCCTCCGGCTTATCGGTCAAATCGACACGGATACCGCCCTTCTCGGTCTCAACATAGATAAAGGCAATATGGTGCTCCGGCAACATCGGGTGTGCCACGCTACCAACCTCGACCTTGATATGGCAATCGTCAATGCGTGTTACAACGGGAACATGTTTCTCGTTGCTTGCATCAACTGTGTTAGGTACCAACTCCTGCATCTTCTCACCACAACAAACCACAGGAACCTTCGAATCAACAACCTTCTGAATAACATTGCCACATGTGGCACATTTATAAAACTTCGTAGCCATAACTTTTCAAATTAAAAATTAAAAATTACCTATAATTGTCAATTGTCAACTATCAATTGTCAATTAAATTTATAACGCCCAAATCCAAGGTACAACCGAAAGTATCAACAAGACAAACAGCCCCAAATAGAGAGTTGTTCGCCATGCACTGCTTTTAATGTGCTTCTTGAAGAAACCATCTATTGCTGACCAATGTAGCACAATATGCAATACAAGTAGCACAAGCAATACAACGCCTGCCCAGAGGTGGATATTTGCCCACATGCGGCGTCCGCAACTCAATACCCACGATGCTGCATCTCGCACCCAAACCTCATGAGCCACGCGGCGCAACGGAGCAACAACTTTTATTACGATACCGCTAATGCTCGTAACCGCCATTGCAAGAAACATTGCGAGGTCGATGATGATGTTTGTTTTAAGAGATACTTTCATAATCTTTCCGATCTTCTGTTAATGCAAAGTTAAAGTAAATTTTTCTCTTCCGCAAATCAAAAATTTTTATCTCTACATAAGTCAAAACTATACTGCTGTGCTAAAAGTGTGTAAAATCGCCTCTCAACTTTTGCAAAAAAGATTAAAAACACTACCTTTGTGGTGATTGTGAGATTTTGGTCTATAATCAAACACTAAGAGATGGATATCGTTATCACCTATGTAAACGGATTAGACCCCGTTTGGCAGCGCGACTACGAAAAGCACACCAACCAGCCTGTATTGGAGAAGCGTTTTCGTGATTGGGGAACGCTGCGCTACCTCTTTCGCGGAATAGCCGAGAACATGCCATTCATCCGCAAGGTACACCTTATCGTATCACACGAGAGTCAGGTACCCGAATGGTTGGACCGTAGCAATGTAAATGTGGTACTGCACAAGGATATTATCCCTACGGAGTATCTGCCGACCTTCAACTGCAATCCTATCGAGATGCACTTGCACCGCATTGAGGGGTTGGACGAGGAGTATCTCTACTTCAATGACGATGTATTTCCTATGAAGCCATGCTTGGCAACCGACTTCTTCGAAGGAGGCAAATGCTTTTTGGGAATGACACACCACCTCTTTGTGTGGGATATGTTCAAGAGTATATGTCGCAACTCCGATCGCCTTGCACGCAGAGCATTGGGACTAAAACCCAGACGCCTGTTTTTGCGCCCGCAACATGTATGTACTCCTATGTTCCGCAGCGAGTGCGAAGAGCTATATGCCAAGGTTCCTGACGAGATAGCCAAGACTTCGATGGCAAAAACCCGAAACGGCGAAAATCTCAATCAGTACCTCTTCCTCGACTATATGTATCTGAAAGGTCGGCTTATAAACAAGCGTCTTTCGAAGAAGCACTTCTCGGTAGGCGTTGTGTCGGGAGCAAAATTGCATAAGTTCATTACCAACCCATCGCACAAATTGGTGTGTGTAAACGATGTACAACTCTCCGAGGAGCGATACACCGAGTTGCGAAAGGCCCTCCTTGATGCTTTCGAGGAGCGTTTCCCTGCAAAATCAAAGTACGAACAATGAGCGAAAAGATAGATGCTGTCATAACCTGGGTTGATGGGGATGACCCTCGACACAAGGCCAAACGCCAGCAGTTTGGTTCGAAAAAGGTCTTTGCCGAGGAGTTGGTCGGTGGCGACACCCGATTTAGCAGTCTTGGCGAGATTTTCTATTGCGTGGCATCTATAAACCGTTTCGCGTCGTGGATCAACAAGATATATATCGTTACTGACGAGCAAAATCCCAACTTAGAGTCCTTTTTGGAGCAACACTTCCCACAAGGGTATATCCCGATTGAGATTGTAGACCACAAAACCATATTTCGGGGATATGAGCACTATCTACCCACCTTCAACTCCATATCTATCGAGTCGATGACATGGCGCATACCCGGATTGAGCGACAAATTCATAGAGTTCAACGATGATTTCGTGCTATGTGCACCCGTTACACCTGCCGACTTCTTCGCCGGAGAGAACAAGTTGGTTTGCTATGCCCAAAAGAGGTCGTTTTGGTTTACACAGCTCACTCGACTATTCAAATACCGCATCGGAGGGACAAAGGTTGTATCGTTCAAAGAGACAATGTTGAATGCAGCAGCCATACTCGGCAACAGACAATTCTTCTTGAAGATAGACCACACGCCAAGAGGCTTGTTGCGCACGGAGTATGAGATGTTGTTCTCCTCCTACACATATCAGATTGAACGCAATATCTCGCACCGCTTCCGCCACGCCTCACAGTTCAATCCGCAGGAGTTGCAATATCTCTCGCTATATATGGCAGGAAGATGCGAATTGCGACCTGTGAAGGGCAACCTATTCTATCTGAAACCCAAGAAAGGTATTGATTATATCGCCAAGAAGTTGGCTCTCTTCTCCCGCAACAAAGATTGCAAATTCGGATGCTTCAACTCGCTCGACCAAGCAAGCGAGGAGGGACGCAGACTGATTGTTGCGTGGATTGAGCAGCGTATCGGACTTAAAGAATAAGGTGCAGATACCACCTTATAACTCGCGCGCGCAGAGGCAGACGCACTCCTCTCGGTATAATCTCATCAGCCTTACCACACCACTCTTTCGCAATAGCGCGCCTCTCGGCATTGTCGGCAAGTCGCAGCAAATGATAACTCTTGCGCAGATACTGCTCGGCACATCGCCTTGACACCTCAACACGCTCCGCATCGGAGAAGAGCTCGCTTTTGCGGATAAACTCCAAACGCCAATATGTTGCACGAATAAAGTCGAGCATACGCCTAAATTGTTCGTGGCGTAAATGCATACGACTACCTCGGCGCGAATAGTAACTGTAATAGGCCCTCTTTACAATAGCAGCCCTGCCGGAGCGAGCTGTAAGCAGATGGGTGCTGGCTCTATCCTCGAAGAACATCGCCGCAGGAATAGTGAAGTTCTCGAACAAATCGCGGCGAACAAGAAGTGTCGGAAAGACTTTCGAGATCTTATCGTTGAGGTTGAGTATCGTCATCTCCTTGGCATCGAGTATCTCAACCGTACCATCGTTGGGCAGACGACACTTCGTGCTGCCATCATCGTAGACCATGTGGAAAGTACAACACACCAAACCCAGATTGTGCTTTGCCGCCACATCGTACATATCGTAGTACATATCGGGTGAGATGAAGTCATCGCTGTCGACAAAACCGATATAATCGCCCGTAGCAACCTTAATGCCCTCATTGCGGGCTATCGAAGGGTCACCCTGCTCTATACTCATAACTTTTATGCGGTTATCGGCCTCTGCAAGAGTTTTGCATACCCCTAACGAACCATCTGTCGAGCAGTTTTCGACCAATATAATCTCTATATCGGAGAGTCTTTGTGCGGTCAGCGAATTGACACACCTCGGCAAGAGGTCGGCGGTGTTGTGTACGGGGACAACGATGGATACTTTCGGCATTACTTTTATAGTATTAGTGGTTCGGTTTTAGCATCTATATAGGCAATAAGATTAGTGGGTGCAAGGCGCAATTGTAAGCCTCGCTGACCGGCACTTATGTATATGTAGTCAAAGTTCAAACACGACTCATCGATAAATGTAGGAAATGGCTTTTTCATCCCTATCGGGGTGCAACCCCCACGGATATAGCCCGTAGTGGGCAACAGCTCCTTCATCGGTATCAGGTCGCACTTCTTGTTGCCCGACACCTTGGCCGCCACCTTCAAATCGACCTCCTTGTCGCCCGGAATAACACACACGAAGTGGCCCGTACGGTCGCCTCGCAGCACCAAAGTCTTAAATACCTGTTCGATAGGTTCGCCAAGCGACTCCGCCACATGTGTAGCAGCCAAGTCGTTCTCATCCACCTCGTAGGGGATAAGTTCGTAAGAGATCTTTGCTCGGTCGAGCAGTCGTGCAGCATTGGTCTTATTGATATTCTGCTTTGCCATACGGCAAAGATATAAAAAAGGTTTGGTTTTTGCTACAATACATACGGAATCAAACTACAAAGAGTATGAAAAGAACAAAAATTTACGCCCTTGTGGCATTTGCGGCAGCATTGTTTGCTGTTGCCTGCAACAATGATGACAAAATCGATGACGAACTCAACCCGAATGAGGCTAAGCGAGTTGCCTTTGTCAAAGAGTTTGCTGAGGTACGCCTGAGCAGGGATCTTCGTGAGGCTGCCGAGGTGGCTGTAACCTGCATTGGTCTTGATCACCAATCGTTAGACCTCTCCTCGGCCACAATCTCAGACAGAGCAAAGGTCGATACCGAGCTATCCATCGAGGAGATAACATACCCTTGCGCCTTAACCATAACTATTACGATAACACCAAAGGCCGATTTTACACCCGAATTAAATCGTATATATAATTTCAGATATTGGACAAAGGGCGAGGTTTGGCTCGCCGACAAAGATGGAAAGGTGTTGGCCATAGGTGATGATACCGAAGAGGGAGGATTCAGCGTAACAGCAAAAGAGGACACCCCGTGGAATACTCTCCTAAATATATCGCCAATTGTAACCTCCGTACGCATAGTCGAGCGAGCAGATGGTTCGTTGGAGATTGAAGATTAGTCCTTACTATCCGTATACAAAAAGAGTTGCAGCGAACATTTTCCGCTGCAACTCTTTACTTCTACCGAGTAGTTGTTTTAGAAGTGCTTAACCTCTTTGCCAAGAACGGCCGACAAAAGATTGTTTGCCGCCGAAGAGGCTCCGATACGGAACAAGTCGGTTGTGAGCCACTCCTCGCCGAGAATCTCCTCAACAATGGTGTAGTACAACGCCGCATCCTCAGGAGTGCGAACACCTCCTGCTGCCTTGAAACCCACCTTCACGCCGGTCTTCTCGTGGAACAACTTGATAGCGCGGCACATCACAACCGCCGCCTCAGGTGTCGCAGCAACATCTATCTTACCCGTAGAGGTCTTGATGAAATCTGTACCCGCCAGCATCGCCAACAACGAAGCATCGTGTATAAGTTGCGAGGTTTTAAGTGCGCCCGTTTCGAGAATAACTTTCAATACGGTATCTGCTCCCATCTCCTGACGGATAACCTCAACCTCGGCAGCAGCCTCATCGTAGTTACCTGTCAATACCTTGCCCACATTCATCACAATATCTACCTCATCAGCGCCATTCTCGATAGCCATAGCCACCTCCAACATCTTCACTTCGAGGAAGGTCTGCGATGCAGGGAAGCCTGCCGCTACACTCGTAATACGCATAGGCGAACCATCAACTGCCAAGCCTACGGTCTCCACAAATGAAGGATAGACACATATCGAAGCGACATTTGCCAAATCGGGATATTTTACATAGAAATCAACTGCTCTCTTTGCAAACGCCGATACCGACTCCACCGAATCGTTGCAAGTAAGTGTTGTCAAATCGACTGCCGACAACGCAAATGCGTAGACATCCTTGCGCTCGTTACGAGCAGCAAGGCCTTTAATTCGAGCGACTTCTGCTGCAACCTCTGCGTCACTCAACGCCGGTGCAAAATCTTGTAATCTTACTTTGTATTCCATAATATACTATTTAATTTCTCTTACATGTTTTTCCCACGCCCAAGCCGAACGCAGCGTGTCGTCCAACGAACGCTCCGCCTTCCAACCCAACTCTTCGTTGGCAAGCGATGTATCAGCCCAAATCATCACCACATCACCCGGACGGCGAGGGGCTATTTTGTAGTTGAGCTTCAAGCCATTCACCCTCTCGAAGGTGTTTATCAACTCCAACACAGATACTGCACGACCTGTGCCAACATTGAATATCTCGTAACGCTCCTTGTTCCTCTCCTCAATCATTCGCTTGATTGCCACCACATGCGCCTTCGCCAAATCTACAATATCGATATAGTCGCGCAAACACGAGCCGTCAGGTGTGTTGTAGTCATCACCAAAGACCGAAAGACACTCGCGAATACCCGCAGCAGTCTGCGTAATAAACGGAACGAGATTTTGCGGGACACCGCGTGGCAACTCACCAATCAAAGCCGATGGGTGCGCACCAATAGGGTTGAAGTAGCGCAAGGCGATACCCTTCAAGCCGCTGTATGCTGCCACCGCATCACGCAAGATGTCTTCGCACATCTGCTTGGTATTACCATACGAAGATGTTGCGGGCTTGCGTGGCGTCTGCTCCGTAACGGGCAACTCCTCTGCCTCGCCATATACGGTAGCAGAAGATGAGAAGACAATATTGTGGCGGTTGAATTCACGCATCAAATCTACCACATTCATAAACGAAAGCAGGTTGTTACGGTAGTACTTCATTGGGTCCGCCACCGACTCCCCCACAGCCTTGAATGCTGCAAAGTGAATTACAGAGTCAAATTCGTACTGTTCAAACACCTTGCGAAAAGCCTCCTTGTCGCAGCAATCGACATTGACGAAGGGAACATCTACGCCTGTGATTTTGCGCACACCCTCCACGCCCGACATATCGGCATTGGAGAGATTGTCGGCAACTACAACATTCAAACCTGCATTGATCAACTCAACAGCAGTATGCGAACCGATATATCCGGCTCCACCCGATACCAAAACCGTTTTCCGTTTCATTTTGTAGTTATTCTGTCTCTTTTGCGTCTAATTTACCAAAGCGACAACAATAAGTCGCCATTCTATGCAAAGTTAATAGAAATTTTATATATTTGCAGTATATTTTTTAAAATTTTTAGGTGTATGAGTAATATTATCACCGCCGAACACATCACCAAACGATTTTCGGCGCACACCGCACTCGACGATGTATCGGTCGAGATACCGCGAGGCTCGGTCTATGGTCTGCTGGGTCCGAATGGCGCAGGCAAAACAACGCTTATCCGTGCAATCACGCGCATCACGCTACCCGATAAGGGACGCATACTTTTTGATGACAAGCCGATAACACAGCAAGATATATTCCGCATCGGCTACCTCCCTGAGGAGCGCGGACTATATCGCAAGATGAAGGTTGGCGAACAGGCTCTTTTCCTTGCCAAGTTGAAGGGATTATCGCATCACGAGGCTCTTTTGCGTCTGAAAGAGTGGTTTACTCGACTCGGCATTGAGGATTGGTGGAACAAGAAGGTCGAAGATTTGTCGAAGGGTATGGCGCAGAAGGTGCAGTTTATCGTAACGGTGCTTCATCGCCCCGAACTCCTTATCTTCGATGAGCCCTTTTCGGGCTTTGATCCCATAAATGCCAATCTGCTCAAAGAGGAGATTTTGCGACTCCGCGATGAGGGTGCTACGGTGATTTTCTCAACGCATAATATGTCTTCGGTAGAGGAGATTTGCGACCATATAACCCTTATTAACAAATCACACAATATCCTTTCGGGCAAGGTTGAGGATATTCGCCGAGCGCACGGTGGAAACATCTTCTCGGTGCAGTATAAGGGCGATGATAAGGTCCTTTCAGAGCGTTTAGGAGGGGTATGCGAAATTATTGCACAGGAGGAATCTACCACGGGATACTCCTCGTTGAAGGTGCATATTGAGCGTAACGAGGATGTTCGCTCGGTGGTAGCACTTATAAACGACACGGTCGAGATGCGACAATTCACCGAGACTATCCCTTCGATGAACGACATCTTTATTCGTGCCGTAAACGGAACATTATAATAAGCGGAAAACTAAAAACAGGCAACTTTAACGATGAGAAACATAGGATTAATAGTAGGTAGAGAATTTCGCGAGCGAGTATATAAGAAATCGTTTATTATTACAACGATTTTGATGCCGCTGTTTATGATTTTGATGGGTGCTGCACCAACTCTGATTATGGAGTTTGTAGATGGCGAAACCAAGAAAATCACCGTTATTGACGAGAGTGGCATCGTGGCTCCACGCCTCGAATCGGACGAAGAGGTTGTATTTGTTGTGTCGGAGAAGAATCTCGCCGAGACACTTGTTGCAACAGCAAATGATGAAGAGAACTTCGGAGTGTTACATATCGGTAAGGCGATAGTCGAAAATCCGAATGATGCACGACTCTACACAACATCTTCGTCATCGCTTATGCTCGAAGACTTTATCGCAGACCAAATCGAAAAGGTCATCGAAAGCGAGCGTTTGAAAGCCTATAACATCGAAAACATTGACGAGATTCTCGAAAAGGTGGAGGCATCGGTACATCTGACCACCTTCCGTACCGACAAAGAGGAGGAGTCGGCAGCAACCTCGGCAGTGGCATCTTCGTTGGTGGGTATGATACTCGGCTTTTTGCTCTACTTTATCCTCGCCATCTACGGCTCGATGGTTATGCAGAGCGTTATTGACGAGAAATCATCGCGCATATTGGAGGTTATGGTATCGACTGTCAAACCTTTCGAGATGTTGATGGGAAAGATTCTCGGCATTGCCCTTGTGGCAGCTGTGCAGGTGTTGGTTTGGGGTGTGTTGATTGTACTTTTCAGCGCCGTTATTATGCCTGCTTTGATGCCTGAAAATATCCTCGATAGCGTACAACAGGTACAGGCAGGCGCAGATGTTTCGGCACTCGCTATGCAGCAAGATGTTTCGCCCGAGATGCTTACGGCTATGGCTTCACTGCTCGACACCGGACATCTAGCGATGATTATCGGCACAGTGTTGCTCTATCTCGTAGGTGGATTTTTGCTCTATGCATCGCTCTATGCGGCTATTGGTGCGAGTGTTGACCAAGCACAAGATGCACAACAACTTACAACCATTGTAACACTCCCTATTATCGCCGCCTTTATCGTTACGATGATGGTGATGAAGGACCCTAACTCGCCAATCGTATTTTGGGCTTCGATGATACCGTTCACCTCGCCTATCGTTATGGTAGCGCGTATTCCGAGTGGTATCCCTGCTTGGGAGATAGCAACATCGTTGGTACTCCTATATGCAACCTTTACCATTTGCGTTTGGGGTGCAGCCAAAATCTACAAGATTGGTATCTTCATGCATGGTGCAAAGCCAACCCTCCGCGATATGTGGCGCTGGTTGAAGTATTAAAAGCTGCATATATCGAGCTCTTTTCAAGATATATCGCCCCCTCTCCGTTGTGATATTTTCGCCCCATTCGGGAGAATGACACAGCAGAGAGGGGGTGATATTATTATTTTTTTCGCTAAATAGTTTGGTTTTTATAAGAAATATTTTATACCTTTGCCAGTAGAATATCAGCACCACAGCACACCACAGTTGTAAAAACAATACCACACTATGCTGTGAAGCGGCATAAAAGAGGGAGATTCGAAAACTTAAACAAAAAAAATACAACCTCAAAAAACTAATAACTATGAGAAAATTAGCTAAAATTTTCATGGCAGTAGTGGCAATGGCGGCTGTAACAGGCTGTACCACAGACACTACCGAAGACCTCGCCGTTAAGGGGGGGGGTAAAACAACCTTAACACTTTCGTTGGATAGCTCGCGTACTCAATTAGGCGAGGCTGTTGACGGAACTTATCCTCTCACTTGGGCCGAGGGCGACCAAGTATCCGTAAATGGCGTTGCATCTGACGCTTTGACAGCTGAGGAGGCAGGTGAGGCAACTGCAACCTTCACATTTGAAGGTGAGCTTGCAACTCCGTATTGCTTGGCTTATCCTGCGGCAGCTGCCGGTCAGGTTGAGTTCCCTGCTGTTCAAAACCAGCCGGTATCTGGTAATATCGAAAACAATGTAACCGTATTGTATGGTTACAGCGAAAATGGTACAAACCTTACGCTCAACTACTTGACAGGTCTTTTGAAGATTGGTATCAAGGGTAGTGCAACCCTCACCTACGCGCAGATTTCGACCATCGACCGCGCTCCTATCGCAGGTGCGTTTGAAGCCGTGAAGAAGCTCGATACCGTAAACGATGAGGAGTATTTCGAGTTTGTTCCAACCCCATCGGCAAGCGAGGTTATCACCTACAATTTCATTGATGGCGCATTGAGCGAGGATGAGGCTAAATATATCTATGTAGCAGTTCCTGCCGGCACTTATGACGAGTTGTATGTAACTCTGACTGACGACACCTATGGTGTGATGTATGCAACCGTAAAGGCCGGCGACAGCAAGCCACTCGTTGCAGGTAATGTTCGTGAGTTCTCTTCGGATATTGTTTAC
>JAZSOV010000094.1:0-21009 GCA_045537095.1 Alistipes sp. | reverse complement strand
GTAGCAATAAAACGAGAAAAAACAACTCTAAAACCTAAAAAACATGAAAACCTTTATCTTCATTTTAGCAGTAGTACTAACGCTATCCTGCTCACCAAAAGCCGAGCAAATAGCCCTACTCAACAAGGCCAATTTCGAGACAACCGTTGATGGCAAGGATATTTCGCTCTACACCCTCAAAGCGGGCGACCTCGTGATGCAGGTTACCAACTACGGAGCACGAGTAGTATCTCTATGGGTGCCCGACCGAAATGGTAATTACGCAGATGTCGAAATTGGTCCTGAAAATATCGACCGATATATCAACAGCACCAGCGAACGCTATCTCGGAGCAGCAGTTGGTCCTGTTGCAAACCGCATCGCCTTTGGCAAGTTTGTACTTGACGGCAAGGAGTACAATCTACCAAAAAACAACAAAAACTTACACACACTTCATGGCGGAACACTCGGCGTGGATCGTGTTGTCTGGGATGTCAAATCATGCAGCGAAAATGAAATTATATTCACCACCCTCCTTCCTGACGGGCAAGATGGTTTCCCCGCAAATCGCACAATCAATATGGTCTATCGCCTTACTGATGACAATGAGTTTATTGTCGAATACAACGGCACTACCGATGCAAAGACCGTATTAAACCTCTCGCACCACTCATTCTTCAACCTTGAAGGCGATGGCGAAGGCACAATTCTTGACCACGTATTGACTATCAAGAGTAAGGCTATTACTCCTGTGGATAATATGCTTATTCCTACGGGCGAGATCTTGAATATCGAGGGTACAGCCTTCGACTTCCGCGAGCCACACGCAATCGGCGAGCGCATCAACGATGAGCACGCACAACTCAAAGTCAGCTCCGGATATGACCACAACTGGGTTCTCGACCGCGAGGACAACGGAGAGGTTATCAAAGTTGCCAACCTCTACTCTCCAAAGAGTGGTCGCGGTATGGAGGTGCATACCGACCAGATTGGAATACAGTTCTACAGTGGAAATGTCTTCAATGGCTCTTACATAAACAAATACGGCAAGCCTGTCGTACATCACGGCTCTCTCGCACTCGAGACACAGCGTTATCCCGACTCGCCAAATCAGCCTTCGTTCCCAAGCGTAGAGTTGAACCCGGGAGAGGTTTACAAGCACACTTGCATTTATAAATTCTATGCAAAATAATTAGATATTTATGGCAGATTTAACACCAACTCCTCACATTGGAGCAAAGCGCGGCGAGATAGCCGAGCGCGTCATTATGGCGGGCGACCCTCTGCGTGCAAAGTTTATGGCTGAGCGCTATCTCGAAAATCCAAAACTCGTCAGTCAAGTAAGAGCAATGTATTGTTATACGGGCACTTACAAGGGTAAAGAGGTATCGGTAATGGGACACGGAATGGGCATTTCATCCATCGGCATCTACACTTTCGAATTATTCAACTTTTATGGTGTAAAACGCATCATCCGCACAGGCTCTGCCGGTGCATATCAACCCAATTTACACATTGGCGATATTGTCATTGCGCAGGGCGCTTGCGACAACTCGAACTACGCTGTACAATATGGACTCCCGGGACACTTCTCGCCTATTGCCGACTACGAGTTGTTGAGCGCGGCTGTCGAGAAGGCAAAGTCGATGGGCGTAAAGTATGCCGTAGGCAATATCCTCGCATCGGAAATCTTCTATAACGACAATCCTGAGGCTTGGAAACAGTGGCAAAAAATGGGCGTTTTGGCGGTCGAAATGGAGGCATCTGCGCTCTATATGAACGCTGCGCGCAGTGGCAATCAGGCCCTCTGCATCTGCACCATTTCGGACTCACTCGTAACCCACGAGGAGACCACCGCAGAGCAGCGCGAAAAGACCTTTACCGACATGATGGAGATTGCATTCGACATCATCTAAGTCGCAGATATACAACAAAGGGAGTGTCTAACAAGTTTTTTTAGGCACTCCCTTTTTGTTAGAAGTTGTATAACAAGAGGGATTTCAAGGCTTGCGAAGTGTGAGAAACCGCAGCATACTTGGCATATGTGAGGATTTCGAACACGAGTATAACGCAGAAATCACCTTGTTAGACGGCTTCTTTTTTTATACCTATTGTTCTATCCAGTCTTCACTACTCCAACACGAATGCCTCAGCATCGGTGCCAACATAGCGGGCACGATGCACCTTTGCGGTGCGCCCTTCCTCGGTCTTGCCGGCCTGCACCAAGAAGAATGTGCCATCGCCAAATGAGTGAATACCATACACGCCGAGCTTGTTATACCAGCCGTAAATATCCTTGTTTTGGTCATCCTTACGACCAACCTTTGCGAGTGTCAATACATCGGCCTTTTTCAGATACTTAACGCCAATCAACTTCTTCTTGGCTGCCACCTGATTGCCATCGATAGCGAAGAGTGTATAGTTTGCGAAGGTCTCCTTCTTGCCTGCATAGCAAGCTAAAAACCAAAGGTTTGAAGCTTTGTCATACTCCATATTCTGCACGCCCCACGAAGTGTTACCAGTACGCACAAAGTACTTACCGTATGGCTTCTCAGGGCCTTGGTTGTGCATATTGCGTTGCGAGAGTGGTGCCTCATATTTAGCCCAATCCTGAGTATCATACTGCAACAACACTTGATAATCATTATCACTGCGATTTTTGCCACGATAAATACCATAGGCAATTGTAAGCAATCTCTTGCCTGAGCCGTCGAAAGCAGGGCCAAACGAGATACCATCAAAGCCGCTACAACCGTGGCGGTGCTTCAACTCGTTACCATAACCATCTTTGACTGTTGCGTTATAGTCCTCTACCACAGTCTTCAACAACACCGAAGTCATCACGCCATCGCGCTCGGCACTCATACCCTCGCGAGTAATCTTGTTTACATCGAAGATAGCGACATAGAAGCCTGTTTGAAGCGTACCCGACACACCCTCTCGATTGAGGATGCTACGACCAATAGAGTCGTCCTTGTACTCCAACGAGCCATACACGCGACCATCCGCCTCATTAAACTCGATACAGCCCAAGTGTCCTAAAAGACCTGTTACAGTACCAACAACATTACCCTTCATATCCATCTTTACCAACATTGTGGTAAAAGATAGATATACAAACTCATTCTTAGCATCTACCGCTACGCCCTGCACATGGCCTGCCTTCCAAGGGCCGGAAAATAGTTTGGTTGGGATGTTGGAGTTTGTCTGCGCAAAGACACCATTCACGGCAAGCACAAGACCTGCCAAAAACATAAAAAATCTCTTCATTTTAGTATTATATTTTATTCGTATTATGCTCAATATCGCAACCTGCGCAATTTCCACTACAAGGGTTGTCATCACAACTCTCCGATGCCATATCTTCGCGTGTCTCCTGCACGGCACACTTGATGCCGAGTTTCTGCATATTCTTATTCGTAGATATCTCAGACTCAATATGATGCCCCTTAAATATAAGTGTCATCGACATTGCCAAAACAAAGAGTGCTATCACTCCTATTGCCACGAGTATTACAAGTAGTGTCTTCGACATAAAAAATCACTTAACGGCACAAAATTACACTTTTTCGCGACAAACTGCAACTTTAAGGCCTCCAAATTTCGAAAATTGAGAGGTTTTTCATACTTTTGCGCACGGAATATTATAAAGGATCGAAACTATGTACGAATACATCAACGGACAACTTGCCGAGGTGGCTCCCGCATACGCCGTAGTCGATGCAAACGGAGTGGGTTACTTTGTAAGCATATCGCTCAACACCTTCTCCGCAATCGAAAAGTGTGAGAGGGTAAAACTCTTTCTACACCACATAGTACGCGAGGATGCCGAGATGCTCTATGGTTTCGCATCGAAAGAGGAACGCGACCTCTTCCGTCTGCTTATAAGCGTATCGGGAGTGGGTGGCAATACCGCCCGAATGATTCAATCGACCTATTCCCCTTCGGAGTTGCGCAATATCATAGCCACCGGCAATGCCGTACTCCTAAAAAATGTAAAGGGCTTGGGGCTCAAAACCGCACAGAAAATCATTGTCGATTTGAGTGGCAAAATGCTCGACCTGCCTTCGCACGGTGCAGCCGCTAACGCACTATCCGCATCGCAACACTCCGAGGCGTATGATGAGGCTTTGGCTGCTTTGGTTATGCTCGGATTCACGAAAGCTGCATCGGAAAAAGTTTTGCAAAAACTCTTCAAAGCCAATGCCTCCCTCGGTGTCGAAGAGGCCATTCGCGGTGCATTAAAACAGTTGTAACTTAAATTTTCAAAGACAAAAACAAAGTTTTTGCGTAATATTTCGTATCTTTGTCCGTTTAATGGCTATGAAAAAGTTTTTCGCCATACTATTTTTGCTGCCACTCTTGGTTGGTTGCCAAGAGGAGGACACTCTTCTCAAAGAGCGCGATACCATAGTGAAGTATCTCGCTTCAACACGCCGTATGGTGGCTGAGGAGGAGTTGGATAGTGTCATCGAGGAGAATCCTGCCTTCTACAACACCTTTGGTCGCTATGCCTATCGCCACATCGTAAATTACTACGACACCGAGCGAGATAGTCGTACCGTAGTTGAGTGGGGAGATTTGGTAGAGATACGATTTAGCGCATACATCTACACAGGGCCGGAGCCAAGTACCCTATCGAACCTCTATTGGTCGAATGTTCCGTCCGTAATAGAACAGGCAGGCAAGAAGAGTGGCAACACCCTCGACTGGTCAACCGAACCTTTAGCTATACGACTTGGCTCGACAAAGCTTTTGGAGGGATTGGAGCACACGCTGCCCGGATGCCGTGAGGCCGACTCGGTGCAGGTATATATGACCTCAAACCTCGCATACGGCAAAAAGAAGAATATAGGCGTAGTACCTAAAAACTCAATGGTAGCGTGGTACATGAAGATTGAGAGAATTACAAAATAGAGATATGAGATTTACACAAAATATCAGGATATTTTTTTATGCGGTGGTCGTTTCTGCTACCGCTTTGGTGTCGTGCATAAAGGAGGAGTCTATATCCAACAAGGAGCGCGAGAAGATTTCGCTCGAAGCGTGGATCAGGCTCAACAAGCCCGAACTGCTCGATAATTATCAGGAGAATGGCGGCTACTATGTCGAAATTCTCGGCGGCGACAAGAACGAAAATATCGGAGTCAGCGACAACGACTTCGGCTCGGAGCCCATCATGGAGCAGGATACCTGCTGGATGTATGCGAATATGACAGGCCGCGATATCAATGGTCGCGTATTCCTGACTCGTAATGGTGAGCTGGCGGAGTTGTGTGGCACATTCTCCTACTTCACGCACTATGTTCCCTACATAAACTATTGTGGCAATATAAACTTCGGTCTTTTGGAGGGCACATATCTCGCCACACGCAACGAATTCAAGATTGGCAACACCACCTATCGTATGCGCAAAGGCTCGAAGGTGCGTCTTTATCTGCCTTCATCCATCGCTTACGGCACAGGTGGTTCTGCCATAGAGGGCGGTTACGAGGGACAATACGCTCTCGATGCTTCGCGCCCGTCAATTATGGATATCGAGGTATTGAGAGTAATCAAAAACCCATCCGACAAGGAACTGGCCATGGTCAAAAGCTTTGTGGGATATGAAACAAAGTGGATACAGGCAACAAAGTCCGAGGACGAGAAGAGCGATCCTGATGACGATTTGATACTCAAAGGTCTGCACTATACGCTCGACTTTAACCCTGCAAGCAGCAATATACACGAGCGATATCTGCAACCGCACCTTGACGGTCTGAACAACAGATATACAGATTCGAAGAAGTATGCCGATATGGACAAGCTGAACGACTCGATAAACAAGATTCTCTTAAAGCGTTTTGGCGAAGGTCTGGGCAAGGATAAACTGAACGACAACACGAAGGTCACCAAGAGTGGTCGTGCCAGCATCTGGTACGTATTGCGCTTCCTCGATGGTTTTGTCGTAGATACCAACATTGCCGAGATTCGCACCCTTGTATTTGACGAGAAGTCGCCCGTATGCACTCCATTCAGTTACAGTCCTTCTGACGATGAAGAGAAAGAGGAGAGCGATCGCACCGCAATCGGCGCATGGTACTACTGTATTCCGCAAATGCACTACGGAGCCTACGGACAGATTGTAACCTCATCGGGCTATGCCTATGGAGCTTCGGGAGTGTCGGGTACAACAACCATAACCGAGTCATCGGGTACATCCATAAGTCCGAACTACTACAACTCGATGAACTACTACAACTATTACAACTCGTACTACGACTACTACAATCCGTACTACAACTACTATAACTACAATTACTACAATTATAACTACAATGCGAATAATGCCGACACTGAGTCATCATCGGTTACGACCATAAGTACCGAGATTTTACCTTATACACCATTGGTATTTACGCTCTATGTCGAGCCAAAAGAGTAAGTTATGAATGTAACAGCCAAAATATATCTCCGCCGAGGTAAGGAGGAGTCGTTGCAACGCCGCCACCCGTGGGTATTTTCGGGAGCCATCGAGCGCATAGAGTGCGAAGGAGAGAGCATCCCGGAGGGTACTGTGGTCGATATTTTCACCCAACGAGGCGACTACATTGCACGAGGCCACTATCAGATTGGCTCTATCGCCGTTCGCATCTTAACCTTCGAGAAGGAGGATATTGACGCAAAGTGGTGGCACGACCGTATTGCAAGTGCCTACGATGTACGCCGTACTCTTGACCTGACTGACAACCCGCAGACAAATTGCTATCGCCTTATTCACGGCGAGGGCGATTTGTTACCCGGTTTGGTGGTCGATATTTACGGCACAACAGCAGTGGTGCAGTGTCACTCGGTCGGAATGTACCTCTCCCGTAACGAGATAGCAACCGCTATTCGAGAGGTATATGGCGAAAAAATCACCGCCATCTACGACAAGAGCGCACAGACAGTACCTTTCAAAGCCAACTTAAATGCCATTGATGGTTATCTCTACGGCTCGGCAGAGAGGGACAATGTTGTTTTGGAGAATGGGCATAAGTTCCTCGTAAATTGGGAGGAGGGACAGAAGACCGGTTTCTTTATCGACCAACGATTCAACCGCCATCTTGTCCAGCAATATGCCAAGGGGCGCACCGTCTTGAACACCTTCTGCTACACAGGAGGCTTCTCGGTCTATGCTTTGGCCGGTGGAGCAAAGGAAGTATGCTCGATAGATGCTTCGGAGCGTGCAGTAAGACTTGTTGATGAGAATATAAAGTTGAATTTTGGCGAAGATGCACCGCATACCTCGTTGGCGTGTGATGCCGTAGAGTACCTGAAAGATATTGGCGACAAGTATGATATGATAATCCTCGATCCGCCGGCATTTGCCAAGCACCACAAAGTGTTGGGAAATGCTATGCAGGGTTATAAGCGTTTGAATGCTCGTGCCTTATCGCAGATTAAAAGCGGTGGTATACTCTTTACATTCTCCTGTTCGCAGGCGGTATCAAAGGAGTTGTTCCGCACCACGGTATTTACTGCGGCAGCAATCGCAGGGCGCAAAGTGCGTATTCTTCACCAATTGACACAACCTACCGACCACCCTATCAACATCTACCACCCCGAAGGTGAGTATTTGAAGGGATTGGTACTGTATGTGGAATAAACGGGAATCTATGTCAAACTATACGAAACTATCAATAAGCACCACGGAGGAGCAGGGAGATATTCTCACAGCATATCTCTCGGATTTTCCATTTGATAGCTTCGACTACGGGGACGGCTTGCTCAACGCCTACATTCCACAGCAGGAGCTCAACGAATGTAAAGACCATATTGAGCAGTTGTTGAATGATGAGGGCATTCTTGACTACTACTTCGAAGATATCGAACAGCAGAATTGGAATGCCGTATGGGAGAGCAACTTCAAAGAAGTTGAAGTAAAAAACAGAGTTCTTATTCGCGCACCATTCCACGAGGCTCGACCACAATACCATGGTTTGGAGATCATTATCCAACCTAAGATGTCGTTTGGCACAGGACACCACGCTACCACTCAATTGATGGTAGAGGTACTGCTCAAACTCGACTTGCAGGGCAAGCGCGTATTGGATATGGGCAGTGGCACAGGGGTATTGGCAATTGTAGCAGCAAAACTCGGCGCAGAGAGTGTCTTGGCAGTCGAGATTGACGATATGGCAGAGGAGAGTGTTCGTGAAAATATCGAGCTGAATGGTGTTGCCGACAGAGTTGTATCCGTATATGGTGATGCTACTGCAATCGAAGGCAAAGAGTTCGATATAATACTCGCTAACATAAACCGCAATGTGCTGTTAGCCGATATGAAGGTCTATAACGCAACTCTTGTAAAGGGAGGCGTATTGGTGCTGAGTGGCTTCTTGGAGGAGGATGTTGCAATCCTTACAAGAAGAGTAAAGGCGTTGGGATACAGAAAGATGGAACAGAGCCAATGCGATATTTGGCGAGCTTTGAGATTCGAAAAAATCAAATAATAAACCTAAAATAATTATGAAGATTGTACGAAACTTTTTATTGATGCTCTTGTGCGCAGTGCCGATGATGGCATTGGCGCAGAGCGAGAACCCCGTAAGGTGGAAGCACTCCGTTACGGATAAGGGCGATGGTATCTACACCGTGGAGTTAAAGGCGGAGATGGAGGATGGTTGGCATATATATGTTACCGACCCTGCAAAAGCTTTCAATCCTACAACTTTTGAGTTTGCTCCGAGCGAGGGCGTTATAGCCGAGGGCGAGTTGCGTCTTTTGTCGCCTGCAAAGGTTGAGAAGGACGAACTTCTCGGCATGGAGATTGGTCACTACGACAACGAGGCTCTCTTCGAGCAGGACTTCAAAGTTGAGGGTAAAGGCGGCAATGTCAAGGTTGCCGTATCGTATCAGGCATGCAATGTCGGCAGTTGCCTCTCCCCTACTACCGATGAATTTATCGTAGAACTCGGCAAAGGTACAAGCGCACCGCAGGCAGAGGTTAAAGCCGTTAAAGATGCCGCAGGCGAGGGCTCGTTGTGGTCGCTTATCATCGAGGCTATTTTGTGGGGCTTTGCAGCCCTGCTCACCCCTTGCGTATTCCCTATGGTGCCGATGACAGTATCGTTCTTTATGAAGAATAGTGGCTCGGCAGCGCGTGGTCGAATCAACGCTTCGTTGTATGGTTTGTTTATCGTTGCACTCTACACACTCCCTATCGCTATACTTATTATTATTACGCGCGTAGTGGGTGGCGATGCCGTAACTGCCGACATCTTCAACTGGCTTGCGACACATTGGTTGCCAAATATCCTCTTCTTTGTGGTCTTTATGATATTTGCCGCATCTTTCTTCGGCGCTTTCGAGATTACGCTGCCAAGCGCACTCGTAAACAAGAGCGATGCCAAGTCGGATAAGGGCGGTATCGGAGGTATCTTCTTTATGGCTCTGACTTTGGTGCTTGTGTCGTTCTCGTGTACAGGTCCTATCGTAGGTTCGGTACTTATCAAATCAACATCGGGCGAGGTGTGGTCGCCAATTATTACGATGTTGGCATTCTCGACCGCCTTTGCACTGCCATTTACCCTCTTTGCATTCTTCCCTTCGTTGTTGCAGAAGTTGCCAAAGAGTGGCGGTTGGCTCAACTCGGTTAAGGTTGTACTCGGATTTATAGAGGTGGCTCTCGGATTTAAGTTCCTTAGCGTTGCCGACCAAGTTTATCACTGGAATTTGCTCGACCGCGAGGTCTATCTCGCCATTTGGATTGTGGTATTCTCGTTGCTCGGCTTGTACCTCTTGGGTAAGATTAAGTTCGCTCACGACAGCGAGGTTAAGCATCTCAGCGTAGGTCGTTTGGCGTTGGCTATCGGTGTATTCACATTCGTTGTATATATGATTCCGGGTATGTGGGGCGCACCTTTGAAGGCGTTGTCGGGCTATCTGCCACCGCTTTCATCGCAGGATTTCGTGATTGAGAAGTATGCTCCTGCCGCAACATCAGGCAGTGGCGAAGTAGATATAAACAACGCCAAATATAGCGATGTCTTGCACCTCCCACACGGCTTAAAAGGCTTCTTCGATATGAAGGAGGCCGAGGCGTATGCTGCAAAGGTCGGAAAACCGATATTTATCGATTTTACAGGACACGGTTGCGTAAACTGCCGAGAGATGGAGGCGCGCGTTTGGGCAGACCCTATGGTACAGCAGATTTTACGCGATGAGTATGTTATCGTGGCACTCTACACCGATGACAAAATGCCGTTGCCGGAGAGCGATTGGGTAACGACAGACACAGGTAAAGTGCTAAAAACTTTGGGCAAGGTAAATGCCAACTACGCTCTTACACGCTTTGGTGTAAATGCCCAGCCATACTATGTTTTGCAGGGCAAAAATGGCAAGATTTTGGGCGAACCTCGTGGGTATGACCTCTCGGTCGAGGGCTTTGTAGAGTTCCTCAAGAAAGGCGTAGAGGAATACCGGAAATAAATTATAAATTATAAATTGAGAGTCGGACGCTTAGTTCGGCTCTCAATTTTTTTACATTTCAAGTTGAATATTTATTCCTTCTGTATCCTCATTTTTCTCGCGTGCGTGAGCATAATAAGCGGGCATACGAACAAAAATTTAGAAAAATATAATATTATTCAAAAAATTATTTGTACCTTGCGCCCGATATCTTAATTGAACGGACAACAATTATTTCAATTAACTAAATAAAAATTTTATGAAAAAACTATTCAAAGCATTCGTGCTGTGCGTATCTTTCGCACTCGCAGGGGGATTAACCTCTTGCGTTCCGACACCCGATGACGGAACATCGGGCCCTGCCAAGTTGGAGGTTACCGGCGAGGCCGTGGTTAACAACGCTATCTCGGTAGATATTCCTATCGTGGCAGAGAACCTCGAAAAGGTTGCCTTCATGGTAGAGGAGTATGTTGTTACCGAAAATGGTGAGGAGTGGGCTATCAGCGGTTACAATTCCCTTGGTGAGCCAAAGCTCAAACATAAGGTTGAGGTAGCTCCTGCACTGCATCTCATCTTCAATGCAGCAGGTAGCAGACGCGGTAAGACCTACGAGAGTCCGGAGATTCCTTCTACTATCCACATTTCGGGTAACGAGGGACTCTACAAAAACAAGACCTTTGTTGTCTACATCGCAGGTATCAACAAGAACAAGAAGTACTACAACAATGGTGAGGTATTTGTTGTGAAGTTCCAGACTCCTGAGAAATATTCGGATGACGATGTAACCGTTATCCGCGAGAACTTTGATGGTATTGAAGTAGATGTTGTAGTGCCTGAGCATATCATCGAGCAGAATCGTCGTGTCCGCTGGGGCGTAGGTAACAAGCCTACAATCATCTTCAACGGCAACCCTCCAATGGTGGAGGCTGTCTACTTGTGCGACTATGTATACCCTGCTTCGATTATCGCTCGCGACACTACCCTGATGATCAACCACCAAAACGCTTATCGCCGCAACGCTAATGGCGACATAGGTTACTACATCATTGGAGCTAACGGCGTTAAGGAGGTGTCGGCCGACAGCGAGGAGGTTAAGAATGGTGCTGCGGAGGTAATCCAGTACTACTACCACTTCCAGCCGGGAGAGCCACTCGTACTCTATTTGGCCGAGGCTGACTACTGCAGCCCTGAGACCGGCTTGCAGCCAACCGTAAATTTCTCGTTCGGAAATGACATCGGCTGGTACTGGTTCCCTTACCACATGGATAAGTACATTGAGGATCTCTACAAGAATCCAAATGTAAATCCTGAGGACTATTGGTATACCAAGGAGAAGGATGGTTACGATGCATGGCATCGCAAGATTGAACTTCGTCTGCCTGGACCTGGAAAGTTCAATGGTTCGGTAGGTGTTCAGGTAACTAATCTCAGCTCGAGCAACGGAACAGTTACATTTACACCGGATGATAAAACATTCATCTACATGGTTGGTCTCTACGAGGAGCGCGATGCATACCAGAGTGGTTACAAGGATATTACCGACAAATTCTTAGAGGGAGATGAGAGCTTATGGCAATGGTTTACCACTGCTGAGATGGCACCGCAGTTCGGTGTATCGTATTTCTATGCAGCAGAGGGACCTCAGGAGATTAGGCTCAATGAATACTTCGCATCACTCACCGCAGGTGGCAAGTACCATGTAGTAGTGAATGCTATGGGCGCAAAGACAAGCGACAATGGCGACTTGGAGCCTGACACATCGATGCAGAACTTCCAGCATATCGAGTTCCAGCTCAAAGAGTACTCGTTGCCTGAGCCAGAGTTGGTTATTACACCTATGGAACCTTACTCGCCTTGGAAAGTTAAGTTCAATGTGAAGAACCCTGACTATGCAACAAACCCTGTATCGAAGGTGGCATTTGCTGCAAACTACACTCGTGAGTTCAACTCTTACATGAGCGCATACGACTATACTTACGCTGACTTGGTGATGATCAATGCAGGTCTTCAATACTACTGTCTCTCGGATACCGATGTAGCATTGGTTAACTCGCCAGCTGGTGCAGAGGTTGAGTACGATGTAATGGAGAACTCGGCCTTCACGGTTGCAATGATTGGTTGGAACAAGGAGGGACGCGCAAGCAACCCTGACAAGGCAGGCTCGAAGGGTGTTGCCGAAGCTAGGTCGTTGGCTATCACTCCAGAGGATCGTCTTCCGGGAATGGACAACTTGGTACAGTTGGCAGGCGAGTGGACAGCTACCGCTACCGTAAATGTGTACAACCGCGAAACCGGTGAGCACACTCCTACAACCAGAAAGTGGAAGGTTACTATCGGCGATTTGAAGAGCGATAACACACTTACGGATGCTGAGTACGCAATATTTGAGGCATCTGGTGTAAACAAGGATACAGCTGATGCTTACTTGGCTGAACTTAACAAACAGGCGGCTGAATACAACGCTACCGTAGCAGGTCAGAACCGTGTACTCTGTCAGGGATGGACCGTAGACGATGAGCGCGAAATTAGCACAGCTTCGCCTTGGGATTTGTTCTTGATGACTGACTACAACGCATCGGTAGTTGATTACCTTTTCCGCGACTTCGGTCCAAAGTGGTTCTTGCAGGTAAATGCTGATGGCAATGTATTCATTCCTGTACACTACAACCGCGTTCCTGTATTGACTACATGGTACAACGGTCAGAACCACTATCTCTGTGGCGGTAACTACGAGAGTGGCTATGCATTCTACTATCACCCTCAATATCCGGACAATGTAGAGGCAGCAGGTCTTCCTGTCGAGGTAGCAGCCGATGGCAACACCATCACTATCAAGTCGTACACAGTACAGTTCGAGGATGAGGATGGTAACATCAGTCCTATCAACTTCTATCCATGCATCATGTACGAGTACAACGGCTTGCAATTCTACAACTCGTATGTGAAGTCGAATGTAGTTTTGACACGCGGTTGGACCGAGAGTGCAACTCCTGCACCGGCTAAGATGTCTACAAAGAGTGTTAGCGTCAAGAGTGGTAAGGCTGTTAAGTCGGTTGATGGTGCAACTTACACAACACCGAAGATACCTTACAGCAGCACCACCTTCGTTCCACAGCCAAAAAAGGCAAAGGTAGCCAACATCAAGCAGGTTACCCCTGAGGAGCGTCAGAAGGGAATGGAGAAATACTTGAAGAGAATAGGTCTTACACCTCGTAACCGATAGTTCTTTGAATTAGCGCAACATAAGGAGTCACCCGCAAGGGGGCTCCTTCGTTGCGGTTTTATGAGATAAACCTAAAACTTAGGACTAACACCCTAAAACAAAAGAATTATGAAAAAGTTTTTAAGCCTTATATCTCTCATTTTTGCAATTTCGGCAGCTTCGGCACAGCAGCTTCCAGATGTAAATGTAGAGAATGCACAGGGCAAGGTCGTATCGGTACGCTCGCTCGCACAGGGCAAGCCTATGATTATTGCCTACTGGTCTATCGCTTGCAAACCATGTATTCAGGAGTTGAATGCTATCAACGATGCTTTGGCTGATTGGCGCAAGGAGGCAGAAGTTGAAGTAGTTGCCGTATCGGTCGATGACGCTCGTTTGAAGGCATCGGCAAAGGCTGTTGCCTCATCGCGCGGATGGGAGTTCATCTGCGTATATGATGAGAATCAGGAGCTTAAACGCGCAATGAATGTTTCGCTCACGCCACAGTCGTTTGTAGTTGATGGCGAGGGCAACATAATCTACTCACATTCGGGCTACACTCCGGGTAGTGAGCAGGAGTTGTTCGACAAGATTGTCGAGTTGAAGAAGGGACAAAAAAAGAAGTAACAGATGAAGCGATTAACTCTCTTACTCGTGGGCATTGTTGCGTTCGTGGCACAAGTGTCGGCGCAGAAGGTACTTGGCAATGGTCAGGTATCGGGTAGCTTGGAGTCCTCCTCTATCTATTATACACCCGACAAGAAGATCTCGCGTCCTGAGGATACTTTCGGCTCTAACAACTACATTAAGGTCGATTATGCGAATGGTCGTTTCTCGGCAGGTGTGCAGATGAATGCCTTTCTGCCGGCCTTGATAGGTTACGAGGAGCTGGCCGATGGATATAAGTTCTATCTTGCATCGAAATATATCCAGTGGTGCGACAAAAACTTCGAAATTTTGGTTGGAGATATATTCGACCAATATGGTAATGGCCTGATATTCCGTTCATTCGAGGATCGCCAGCTCGGTCTAAACAACTCATTGGAGGGTGTGCGCGCAGCATACAACTTCGGTCGTTATGTAACCTTGAAGGGTATGTATGGTCGTCCGCGACTCTACACCGAATACTCGAAAACTTGGGTGCGTGGTGCAGATTTGTCGGTATCATTGGCCGAGATCATCAAAGCTCCTGCCATAACCTTCAACATTGAGGGTTCGTATGTAAATCGCTACCAGACTCTCTCGCAGGCTCCTGAGTGGATGCAAATACCGGTAGGTACCGATCCTGCAACGGGTGAGGATATTACTTCGCTCGACCAATACGGCATCAAGCCGAATGTCAACATGTACTCTGGCCGTCTGAACTTCGGCTGGAACGGATTAACTCTGCGTGGCGAGTATGTTCACAAGAGTGCTGATCTCACCGATATCGAGATTGAGAACTACGAGGCTCACAAGGGTTGGGCTGCCCTCGGCGAGGTTGGCTACAACTACAAGACTTTCAGCGTTACGGGAACATTCCGTGCATTGAGCCATATGCGCTCGGCGATCGATGTCTATTCGAAGGGTATGGGCAACACCATAAACTATCTTCCCGCCTTAACTCGTCAGTATACCTATATGCTGGCAAACCTCAACCCTTATCAGGTGCATAGCATTGGTGAGATGGGCGGTCAGATAGATTTGTGCTACACCTATCGTAGCAAGGAGAACCGCTACCGCTATTGGAACTTCCATGCAAACTTCTCGACCTTCTACTCGCTCGAAAAGCAGAGTTGGTTGGGTAACAAGCATCAGCTCTTCTGGCGCGACATCAACATAGATGTCGAGCGTCAGTGGAACAAGAAGTGGAAGACTCTCCTGCTCTACTCGTTCCAAGACAATATGGATCATCAGTCGCATATCTTCGTAGCGGATGCTATGCACAAGTTCAATCGCAAGATGTCGTTGCGCTTCGAGGTGCAATATCTACTTTCGGGCGATGAAAAGAGCGAGTGGGACGGCGTTCACAGCGATGGCGATTGGGTTGCAGCTCTCGTAGAGTTCAACCTTGCACCGCGTTGGAGTTTCTACATTCAGGATATGTACAATATCGGTATGAGCAAAACACACTACTACAATGGCGGTTTCAGCTATACTTACAGCCGTACTCGCGTGCAGTTGAGTTATGGTCGCAACCGTGCAGGATTTATCTGTTCGGGAGGTGTATGTCGCTACTCACCTGCATATACAGGTGTGAACCTCATGCTTACTTCTTCGTTCTAAACAGCAATATAAACAATCAAAAAAGATAAAAACACTATGAAAACACTCAAATCATTAGCAACACTTTTGCTTTGCTCACTACTCTTTGTAGGTTGCAGTGCGACAGGAGGAGGAGAGAACACCGATACAAATGGTCTTGTTCTCTCGGTAAACAAGCCATATATCTATGATAATGGCGGCGTAGACGAGAATGGTATTGCAGTATTTACACTCACCTTCAATGGTAAAGTTGTAAGCAACAACTACACCATCTACGAGGGCGAGGATACACCACTCGAAGGCAACACCTTCACATCGACCGAGTGCGGTACATACAGGTTCTGGGCTGTATATAACAATGTAAACTACTCTTCGACTATATCCATCAATGTATTGCCTACCCCACCGCCTGCACCGGCTGTACCTACCGACAACAATCCAACCAAATTGGATTTTGCTCGCCGAGTACTCCTCTTGCAGTTCACAGGAACAGGATGTCAGTATTGCCCGCTCATGGTAAATGCACTCTATGATCTCCAAAACAACAAGGACTACACCGACAAAATTGCCATTGCTGCGGCTCACATCGGAGGATTTGCAGGAAATGACCCTGCACTCTTGGAGGATGCACCAACCTTGGATGATGCATTCGGCATATCGAGCTATCCTTCTATCAATATCGATATGGTTAAGAATACAACCAACGGAAATGCAAATGCAGCTTATCTTGCTCAGATGGTAACAAAGGCTCTTGAGCGTGTAGCTGTAAAGGGTGGTATCGCTGTAAATGCAAAGTATTATCCAGACGACAGCTACATCGTTATCAACACCTTGGTTAAGGCAAAGACAACTGACGAGTTCCGCATTGGTGCATGGTTGTTGGAGGATAATATTTATGGCGCACAGTCGATAAATTCGAGCATCGAAAGAAATCCTAACATCAACTACAACTACCACAACAACTGCGTCCGTCGTGCAAACAGCAAGCAGACAAATACAGACTTCACCGGCTACTCGCTTGGTACTATAAAGGCAGGTGAGACTGCAAGCGAGGAGTTTGCATTCCAGATATTAAAGAATTGGAAAGCCGAGAATATGCGCATTCTCGTCTTCATCTCGACCAAGGAGGGTAAGAATTGGCATATAAACAATGCTGTTATCGCTTCGATTGATGGCGCGACCGACTTCGAGTACGCAAAATAGTTTGCATACAAATAGTCTATACATATAGAGTGATGATAGCTCGGCCAATGGTCGAGCTATCTCTTTTTATCATGTAAAATTCTTTTTTTATTACACTAAAAATAGTATCTTTGCGGAGATGGACAATTTGTCCCATACAAAACAGAATTTACTATATTAAATATTAACTAATTCAACTCTCAAAAACCATGAACATTAAACGACTATTGACTTTTGCTATGGCATTAGTATTTGCTTTGCCTCTCTATGCAGAGCAAGGACCTATCGTTTTGCGCAACAAGCGTATTTCGATTATCTCGCCTACATTGATGCGTTTGGAGTATGCTGATGGCGGAAAATTCGTAGATGAGCAGACCTACTTCGCTCAAAACCGCCCTACCAACACCCCTTACACCATCACTCGCGAGGCTGATGACTGGGTTGTTATCACAGCTCCAAAGTTCACCATCCGCGTTCAGGATGACAACCTTCCTTTTGCACAGTGCAACACGCAGATTATCTTCCAGCACAATGGCAAGGAGGTGAAGATACACGGCACAAGCCGTCCGGGCCGTAACCTGAAAGGAGCAATCTCTACACTCGACCGCGTAGCAGGTTACACAGCTCGTCAGAATGGTATCTTGACTCGCAGTGGTTATTATGTGCACGAGGATACAAATACCGACCTTATCGTTAATGGTAAGTTGCAGCGTCGTGACACTCAAAACCACCTGCAAGACCTCTACTACTTTATATATAGTACTGACTTCGCTGCCGCATTCCGCGATTTGGGCACAGTGAGTGGTCATGTGCCAATGACTCGTAAGTATATCCACGGCGTATGGTACTGCCGCTGGTGGGACTACACCGCAAAGGAGTTTTTGGAGATTCTCGATGGATATAAGGAGCATAACTTCCCTATCGACAACCTCGTATTCGATATGGCTTGGCACTCGACAGATGCTACACGAGGTATGGGTGCAAGCCGCCGTTCATATTGGACAGGCTACACTTGGAACAATGAGCTTATTCCAGACCCTAAGGCTCTTATCGATGAGGTTCATCGCCGCGGTGTAACCGTATCCATCAACGACCACCCACACGATGGTATTCGCCCTCACGAGGCAGCATACCCGGAGTTTATGAAGGCTATGGGTGCCGATACCACCAACAACAACATTCTGCTCTTCGACCCTTCGAACGAGAAGTATATGGAGAACTTCTTCCGCTATGCTCACCATCCATCCGAGGATATAGGCGTAGACTTCTGGTGGCTCGATTGGCAGCAAAACCGCATCTTTAAGTATGTTCGTGGCACATCCACAACCATCTTACAGTGGATTAACCGCTTGTGGTACAAGGATTCGGAGCGTAAGGGCTTGCGTGGTGCAGGTTATAGCCGTTGGGCAGGTCTTGGCGACCACCGCCACCCTATTCAGTTCTCTGGCGATGCTTATGCCAACTGGAAGGTGCTTGCTTTCGAGGTAGATTTAACCTCAACAAGTGGTAACCAAGGTTGCTACTATTGGGCTCACGATATCGGTGGCTTCTACGGAGGTACTGACCCTGAGTTGTACGCTCGTTGGACTCAGTTCGGTGCTGTATCGGCAGCTTTGCGTATCCACTCTACACGCAAGGCTGAACTTGACCGCCGCCCTTGGCTTTGGGGTAAGGAGGCCGAGGAGTCTATGCGTCGCAGCTATCACTTCCGTTCGCAGTTGATGCCGTACGTATATTCGAGCGTTCGCACTACTCACGAGACAATGTTGCCACTCAACCGTGCAATGTACATAAACTACCCTGAGGTAGCCGAGGCATACAAGCAGCCACAGCAGTTCCTCTTTGGCGAAATCTTGTTGGCAGCTCCTATCACCTCGCCAAAGAGTGAGGAGACAGGCTTGGCTTCGCAGAAGGTGTGGTTCCCTAAGAACAAAAACGAGAAGGCTAATGAGGCTGTTTGGTACGACTTTTTCACTCACGAGCGTTACGAGGGAGGTCAGACAAAGACCATTTCAAAAGACCTCAACTCGTTCCCTCTCTATGTGAAGGCGGGTTGTCCACTCCCTATGCAACCATACACCGACCGTCCTGCAACAGCACCTCTCACCACGCTTATTCTCCGTACCTATCCATCGGCTGTTGGCGGCAGTGGCGAGTTCACCCTCTACGAGGATGACGGCATCTCGCTCGACTACGAGAAGGGTGCTTACGCAAAGACAAAGTTGCAGTACAATCGCACAGAGGTTAAGGGTAAGAAGGTTTCCGTTATCACCATCGCAGCAACACAAGGTCGCTACAAGGGACAGGTTATGCAGCGTAACTACCGCTTGGAGTTGCCGGCAATCAATCCGAAGTCTGCAGTGTGCAACGGTCAGAAATTGAAGCCTGTTTGGGACAAGGCGCTCAACTGCTGGGTTGTAACTACCCCAACATTCTCTATCGAGAAGGAGGTTAAAGTAACCGTATTCGAGAAGTAGAAGACAAATCTACAATAGAGAAGTGGTTGTCTGACAAAATTTGTTCGACAACCACTTCTTTCGTAGAAGTTGTATAGATAGTTTGAGTTCTAAGCCATTGAAGTGCGAGAAAAAAGTGCAACATTTTTTGCTTATACGAAAAATTTTGTATCTTTGCAGTCGCAATAAGGTTTTGGACCCATAGCTCAGTTGGTTAGAGCAGCGGACTCATAATCCGAAGGTCGTGGGATCATGCCCCTCTGGGTCCACTTATTAGAAAAAGTCGCAGTCTTTGAAGATTGCGACTTTTTCTTTTTCGTGGGAGGGCGTGGGGCAAGATATCTACTTCAAGCGGGCGGCGTAAAACCTCTACCTCGCAAATTTTGAGTGGAGCAACAAGCAGACAAATCTCTCATTTCGCACAAATTTGCGCTCAAAAATGGTAAAGTCACACGACCGAATGTATATTTTCTGCTCGTCAAAGATTTTTATTATATTTGACATTATATACCTCAGCGATAGGATATGATAAGATTAAAAGACGAGTATTGAAAGCCGATTTGCCCGAAGGAATATTTGTTTTTCAAGTTTTTTATGGTTTTTTGCAGATTTTTTGCATAAAAAATTTGCAGATTAAAAAATTTGCGTTACCTTTGCACTCGCAATACAGCAATGGTGGATTCATCTAAGGGCTAGGATACCTGCCTCTCACGCAGGACATAGGGGTTCGAATCCCCTATCCACTACAAAAGAACGAAGCAAGGAGATGTCGAAGAAATTCGACATCTTTTGTTTTTGATAATATGACGACAAACTTGTTTGTTGGTCATAGTAGCAAGAATAAAGTTGTTGATTTATCAACTCCTTGCGAAGTGATTTTGTTCAGGCCCCTGTGGCGAGCAGAGGGGAAAGGCGTTAAGCGTAGCGAGCAAAAGCGAGCGCAGTAGCCAATCCCCACTACAAAAGCAAAGCGGTTGAATTTTCAACCGCTTTGCTTTATCTACCTATAATGAAAATATAATAAGATTCTGTGTATCTAAAAGGTATCGGAAACACTATTTTTAGAGTTAAATTATTAATCTCTATAACGACAACTATATCAATCAATTAGACGAATTAATAATTTAAGTCATTAAAATCACTAAATCTATCCTCTTTTTTGTTATTTATAATCCTATAAATAGCAGATTATCAAGACATTGAAAAAGGTAATAGTATTAAGTAGAGTAAGTACATCGCATCAAGACCTCACCCAACAGACCGAAGAGATATTACGAGAGGTACACAAAGATGGTTATACAGGCCCAAACATCATTTTTTATTTTGTAAAGATAATAAGTATAAATATATGTATTAACATATTAATTTACCAAATATTATAACTATATTTGCATATAGAATGGGTATTGCAAAATTGTGAATATCAAATAAAATACAAAGCATATGAAAAAAATCGTAACCTTAGGTGAGATTATGTTGCGTCTGAGCCCTGCAGGGAATTACCGTTTTGTGCAG
>JAZSOV010000037.1:0-42454 GCA_045537095.1 Alistipes sp. | reverse complement strand
TTCAAGTGAAGGTAACGAATAGAATAACCTTCTTCGAGCATCCTCATATATTTGAGCAATGCTCCGTAATCGTGTTTTTTGCGCATAAAGAAACCCCAAAAGTTTTTTGTCCAAACTTTTGGGGTCACTTCAAAACTTGTTGGACACTCTTATTGTCATTATGTTGCTGTGGTAACAGATTTACAATCCGAGCTTCTTGCGAATAGCCTTTGGAATGGCGTTCTTGTTTACCATAATCTCCATGGTCTTGTACTCAACGAATGGACGCGAGAAATACCAATATCCACCGTATGGCGGTTTGTTATCCCACGAGTTCTTAACCTTGAAGAATGGGTTGCCTGCCTGGTCGGTTGCTGTGCCGATGATAACCATACCGTGGTCATCGGTATTCTCGTAGTTATCGAATGCCAACTGACGCATCTCCTGAGTAATCTTCTTCTCCTTAACAGGCTTCTCGAAAGAGTACAACTCCTTGGCGCGCTCCTGTGGAGTGAGTTGTCCCCAACGCGATGCCTCAGTGCCACTCATAGACTCGATATTATCCTCAGGCACAATAGCAATAGCCTTTGTACGGCTGAAACCCTTCTCCGAAATATCGGCTGCCCAACCAATCGAGTAGTCGTTTGCAAGGGCATTGTCCACAATCTCCATCAACTCATTGAGAGGTACATTGTAAGCCTTCTCCCACATCCAGTTGTCAGGCACCTCCACGATATACTGCTCGTAGAATGGGTGATGGGTATACGAAGTTACGAAAGCGAAATCCGACATCTTCACAGGCAACGACTCCGCAAACGAGTGTGGAGTGTACTCCTTACCCTTGTAGGTAAACTTTTCAGGCATCTTGCCAAAGTAGGTGTCGAGGATTGCATTCAAACCATCCTTCCAAGCGGTAGTGAGCTTGCGGTTCTTGTTCAATATAATGGCATCAACATAGGCTTTCAATACGGCATCAATCTCACCAAACATATTCTTCTCGGTGCCATAATTCAAACCCTGATATACCTCCTGCGGAACGATACCGTACTTTTCGATACCCTTAGTTACATCGTGGAATGCTCCACCGACAGCCATATTGAGGTGACCGTGCAAACGCACATACTTAACAGCCTTCTCGAAGTAGATATTGCGAACAATCCACATCTCCGACAAATCCATCTCCTCGCCACCGGCACGCATAATTTCATTCTCGATAAACGACAATGCCGAGTAGCACCAACAAGTTCCGCTGCGGAACTGATCTTTAACTGAGGTAGTCTTCACCAATTTACCATCAGTAAACTGATAGCCACTCTTATTCTGTGCCGATGCTGACACCGCAAAGAGAAGCACAAATGCTGCTAAAATTGAAACTTTCTTCATAATAACTTCTATTTTTTTGTTGTGTTTACAATGTTGAGGCACTCCTCGTATGTGAGCATTTCGGCCTTTTTGCCACGAGGTATGCGGTAGTTTTTATCTTTGTAGGCGATATATGCGCCGTAGCGACCATTCTTGATGACCATATCGGCATCATTGTTGAAGGTCTTTATAGGGGTGGCCGATGTCATCTTCTTCTGCGACTCGATAAGCTCCACAGCGCGCTCGTAGGTTATGGTGTATGGATCATCGGACTTGGCCAACGAGGCGAAGTTCTTGCCATAGCGGGCGTATGCGCCGAACTTGCCGATGCCGATTACGATATCCTCATCTCCATACTTACCTACCGTGCGTGGCAGAGCAAAGAGCGATAGTGCCTCTTCGAGGGTTATAGCTTCAATAAGTTGTCCCTTTTTGAGCGATGCAAAGCGCGGCTTCTCGCCCTCGGCACCCTCAATCTCTACCATAGGGCCAAAGCGACCTATTCGAGCCTTGACTGCGTGTCCGGTCTGTGGGTCTACACCCAACACTCGCACTTGCGAATTTTTCTCCACCTGAGTAGAAACGGCCTTATTTACAAGATTGTGGAACGAGCCATAAAACTCGCCAATCATCGTATTCCATCCCTGCTCGCCATCGGCAATACGGTCAAACTCCTTCTCCACCTTTGCCGTGAAGTTGTAGTCCATAACGATACCGAAGTTATGCTCCAAGTAGTCGTTCACAACCATACCTATATCGGTTGGAGCCAAACGATTCTTCTCGGCTCCATAGTTCTCGCTTGCTAACTTTTCGGTGATATTTGCACCTTTGAGCGTAAGTTGTGTGTAGTGTCGTTTTTCGGCCGGCTTGTTGCTCTTCTCGACATATCCGCGAGTGATGATTGTCGATATGGTCGGAGCGTAGGTCGAAGGACGACCAATACCCAACTCCTCCAATCGTTTTACGAGCAATGGCTCGCTAAATCGCATTGGTGGTACGGCGTGTCGCTCGGTGGCAGTGATGGAATGGGCTGTAAGCAGCGTGCCATTTGCCAAAGCCGGCAGTATAGCCATATCGCTCTGCTCGGCAGGCTCGTCATCGTGCGACTCGGAGTAGAGGTGCAAGAAACCGTCAAAGGTTATAACCTCTCCCGTAGCAACAAACTTCTCGCTACTGCCCGCCATATTGATTGTGATAGTCGTGCGACTGATGTCGGCAGGAACCATCTGTGATGCAATGGTACGCTTCCAAATCAACTCGTAGAGTCTTTTTTCGGCTGCGGTACCCTCGATCGTGTGATTGTTCATATAGGTAGGGCGGATAGCCTCGTGAGCCTCCTGAGCACCCTTGCTGCTTGTGGTGTAGTTGCGGCGCGATGAGTATTTCTCGCCGAACATATCGCAAATCTCTTTCTTGCAGGCACTCAATGCCAAATCCGAGAGGTTTTCCGAGTCGGTACGCATGTAGGTAATCAAACCTCGTTCATACAATTTCTGCGCAATGGACATGGTTTGTGATACCGACATCGAGAACTTGCGACCCGCCTCTTGCTGCAAGGTCGAGGTTGTGAATGGAGGTGCAGGGTAACGCTTCGAAGGCTTATTCTCGCTGCCCTCGACTGTGAAGATTGCACCCTTGCACTGCTCCAACATAGCCAAAGCCTCCTCCTTCGTTGCAAAACGTTCCGAATATTCAGCCTTGAAAATGGTCTTGGAGGTGTCGTTAGCAGGGTAGAACTGCGCTACAACACGATACGATGAAGTATCCTTGAAATTGATAATTTCGCGCTCGCGCTCCACGATAAGTCGCACGGCAACACTCTGCACACGACCTGCCGAGAGTGCCGGACGCACCTTCTTCCACAGGATTGGCGATAGCTCGAAGCCCACAATACGATCCAATACACGGCGGGCCTGCTGTGCATTTACAAGGTTGATATCTACTGTACGAGGTGTCTCGATTGCCTTCAAAATGGCATTCTTGGTAATCTCGTGAAATACAATTCGCTTTGTGTTTTCCACCGAGAGCCCGAGTACCTCGGTCAGGTGCCAGGCAATAGCCTCTCCCTCGCGGTCCTCATCACTCGCCAGCCATACTGTCTTGGCTGCTGCTGCCGCCTTTGACAGATCGGATACGAGTTTTCGTTTCTCATCAGGAATCTCGTAGGTGGGGGTGAAACCATTGGCTATATCAATGCTGAGTTCCTTCTTCGGAAGGTCGCGAATATGACCGAAACTCGATTTTACGACAAACTCCTTGCCCAGAAACTTCTCGATAGTCTTTGCCTTCGCAGGGGACTCAACAATTACTAAATTCTCTTGCATCACTAAAAAAACTCTTCTATATATATATCTCGCCACCATATGCACGCCTCCGTGTGCGCACGCATTTGCGCGAGACTATTTAATCAATGTATAAGTCAAATCAATCTGTATCGGAGCCTCGTTGTTGCTCTGCCTGTCATCCATACCCTGCAACGCACTCTCCGAGAGGTTATAAGGGTCGATAGCCTCAGCTCCGATATATATCGTACGCGGTACATAGTTGCTGTCGCTCTTGTTGAAGGCGAAGGTGCCGTCCTCCTGACGAACACTCTTGGCGTAGTTGAAGAGCTGCTGTATATGTGCCGTAACATTCAAAACATAGCAACCACGGCTGCGGTCGAGGTATCCCCCGAAGTTTGATTCTGTGTCGTAACTCTTCTCGTAGACATAGTCGTAGTCGATTATCGGCGAAAGGGTGATATAGTTTGCATATGCCCCCAAGCGCGAGAACGACTTATTGAGTACTTCGGCCAATCTTGACGCATTGCTCTGTGTGAGTTCCCAATCGTAGAATGCACCCTCCACATATATTGTGAATAGACACTGATTGATACCCACCTTCGAGAAGCTATCTCCCTCGTTGTTTTCGATGGCAAGCAACTCGTTGAGCCAATCATCCGTAAGGTATATCTCTGTCGCAGGTCCGCCCAAACCCTCAATATAGCAGGTCGAAACCTTTGTGCGCTCCTCGCGTGGTTTTGTCTGATCCATAACCACCTTGTTGAGGTATGATGCACCGCCCGAAAGACTTTGCGTGTAGTCATGTTCGACCTTGTTGACCGAGGCGTTTAACTTTGAATCCTCGTCCATAAAGTAGTAGAACATACCTACCGTATCCTTAATCATTGTAGGATCTTGTGGATTACGGCTTCGGCCCTGTAACATCATGCCCGATGCTGTAAGGTCAAGCGCGTAGATTGCGCCCTCCTTGCGGGCATGGGTGTTAACTAAGTCGGGTTTGATATATACGCCGTAGAATTTGCTTACCCACTTCTCGTCATCTTTGTAGCACTCGATATCGCTCTTACCCCAGCCATCCCAATCAGAGTTGGTGTCGGCATAATTGTCGGGTATAAGCATCAAGCGGCGGGCAAAATCCCACGAGTAGTCGGTGTTCTCCATTGGCACCATCACCGTTGCCGGTCCCTCGCCATACTCGCTATTTGGGAATGTGAACTCGAAGATGGGGCGACTCTCATCATACAAACCACTCAAATCGCAGTTGATATAGGCCACCGAATCCTCATTGCGCACCTCATCGTACTTCATCACATTCTCGGCCAAAGGTTTCAGCAACTCGTACACCTTGTAGCGGATGGGTACAAGGGTGTCGCCGCCATAGCTTTTAATCGAGAGAACGAGCTGCATTGTGTCGAATATAGGCATATAACCAAAGCCATTCTTCTCGTCAATGGTATTCATGTAGAGCATTGTCGAAGCGAAACCTGCGGTGCGAAGTCCGAAGATGTCGCTACGGCGTATGCCCATATAACCTTTGCCTATATTCGATGCAAGCAATGAATCGGTACGATAAAGAGTTGTTTCGATGAAGTTACGACCTTCGAGTGAAGCATCAGTAACCTCGTTATTGCCTGTTTCGCTGTTATATCGTATGATGTTATTGCCCTTAAACTTCAGATGGCGCATAACCATAACCTCTTCCTCCGGCATCATATTCGAGCCGAGCGAACTATCTGCCGTTATCGTACAACTTGCAACAGAGAGTGAAGCTGCAGCGATGAACAACAGTGTTATGTAGCGGTTCAATCTGTTAGAAAAGTTCCTCATAGAAGCGATCGTAGTTATCATAAAAACCTTCGTTCTCAGGCGACTGGTAGTCGAGAATAGCCTTTCCCTGCTTACGCGCATAGTCGAGCAATCCGCTGTCGGCATTTGCTGAGCCTGCCACCACGCCATCAACATTATCAATAACGAAACGCATCAAATTATCGTATGAAGGAGTTGCCAAATTTTTGAGATTATCATCCTCTACACCCTCATTCTTTAACTTGTCGGCAAGCTGGTTGTTAAGAGGGGTAGAGAACTTATCCTCGTAGAGCGATACCACAATCTTGGCATCGCAGAGCATAGGGTCGTCCTTGAACATATTGCGCAGATAAATAGGGGCAATAGCCGAAAACCAACCGTGGCAATGTACTACACTTGGCTTCCACTGCAACTTCTTCACCGTTTCGAGTGCGCCACGCGCATAGAATATCATTCGTGCATCGTTGTCCTCGAACTCCTTGCCCTCCTCGCTTGTGAGTGTAGCTTTGCGTGCGAAGAAGTCGTCATTGTCGATGAAGTAGATCTGTATACGCGCCGAAGGGATTGAGGATACCTTTATAATCAACTGATGGTCATCATCGTTGATGATGAGGTTCATGCCCGACAGGCGTATAACCTCGTGCAATTGATTACGGCGTTCATTTACGCAACCATAGCGCGGCATAAATGTACGGATTTCGTTGCCATGCTCCTGCATAGACTGCGAGAGCTGACGGCATAGATACGATTCCTCGTTCTCCGGGAGATAGGGTGTTATCTGCTGGCAGATGTAGAGTATTTTGTTATTCGCCATATATTTCTACTTTTTAGTTCTACAAATAGTTTATAGAATTAGCATTGCATCTCCGTATGTGCCAAAACGATAGCCCTCGTCTACGGCCACCTTGTAGGCATCCATCACGGCGCTGTATCCGCCAAATGCTGCCACCATCATCAGCTGTGTCGAGCCGGGCATATGGAGGTTTGATACCATTGCATCTGCCACCGTAAAGTCGTATGGCGCAAAGATAAACTTGTTAGTCCAACCCTCTTGCGCTGTTACCATGCCGTGAGTCGATACTACGGTTTCGAGCGTACGCATTACGGTTGTTCCGATAGCTACAACCTTGCGGTCATTTCGTTTGGCGTTGTTGATGACGGCTGCACTCTCAGGAGTCACGAAGAACTGCTCCGAATCGACCTTGTGCTTCGACAAATCCTCGACATCTACCGTGCGGAAGTTGCCCAATCCGGCGTGGAGAGTTACGAAGGTCTTCTCGATACCGAAAATCTCCATTCGCTTCAAGAGGTGTTTCGAGAAGTGCATACCCGCAGTAGGTGCGACTACGGCACCCTCCTTTGCAGCGAAGATGGTTTGATAGTTCTCGGCATCCTCCGGCTCAACCTTCTCGCGTACCCACGATGGAAGCGGTGTTTCGCCCAAGCGGAATAACACCTCCTTGAACTCTTCGTACGGACCATCGTAGAGGAAGCGGAGTGTGCGACCACGCGAGGTGGTGTTGTCGATAACCTCGGCACCGAGTATGTCGTCCTCGCCAAAGTAGAGTTTGTTGCCGATACGAATCTTGCGTGCAGGATCGACCAATACATCCCACAACTTCAATTCGCGGTTCAACTCACGCAACAAAAAAACCTCGATTTCGGCGCCGGTCTTCTCTTTGTTTCCGTAGAGTCGAGCCGGAAATACCTTCGTATCGTTCATTACGAAGACATCACCCTCATCGAAGTAGTCGATAATATCCTTGAATAGTTTGTGCTCAATCTCGCCCGTGTCGCGATGTACAACCATCAGTCGGGCCTCATCACGATTTATCTCCGGATATTTGGCAATCAAATCCGGATTAAAATCGAAACCATAGTGCGAAAGTTTCATATAATCAATAAAGTGTTGTTATCTTTCTCTTTAAAAGATTGTTGTGCGCAAAAACAACACAATAATCATAAATACTACGAAAAAATTACTCTTTTGTTTCATCCAAAGGCAAATTTTTCAAAAAATCATCCAATGAAACAGCATCTTGCTCTGCAAAACGACCATTTCGGGTGCGGCGCAACGAGGTGAGATAGGCTCCACTATTCAAAGCCTCGCCAATCTCCTGAGCCAACGAGCGAATGTAGGTGCCCTTACTGCACTCAACGCGAATACGCACTCTCGGCATATCATACTCTTCGAGTGTTATCGAATAGATGTTTATCAACGCCTTGTGCAATTCGACCTGCTCGCCGGCGCGTGCCAACTCGTAGGCGCGCAACCCTTCAACCTTCTTTGCCGAGAAGATTGGCGGAGCTTGCAGACGCTCACCCGTAAGGGCAATGAGAGCCTCCTCCACCTTCTCACGAGTGATATGATCGGTCGGATAGGTTTTGTCTACGGGGTGCTCCATATCGTAGCTTGGCGTTGTGGCTCCGAGCATAAGATCTGCCACATACTCCTTGCGCTCGGCCTGTAAGGCATCCACCTGTTTGGTCGCCTTGCCGATGCAAACGAGCAAAATACCCGTAGCCAATGGGTCAAGCGTTCCTGCGTGTCCAACCTTAATCTTGCGATAGCCCATCTTGTTCAGACGGAACTTTATTTTGCGCACCACATCGGACGAAGTCCATTCGAGAGGCTTGTCGATGACGGCGATGTAACCCTCCTCTTTGAGGTCTATATCGTTGAAATTTACCATATTTTCGTTAAATGAAGTATGTGATTATGGCCACCAAGCCTACCACAGCGCAGTAGATGGCAAACCAGATAAGTTTACCTCGCTTTACGATTTCGAGCATAAATTTACAAGCCAAGCAGCCCGTAATAAAAGCTGCTATGAAACCTGCTATGAGAGGCATCATCTCTACGCCACCTCCGAATTCGCCCTTCAAGATGTCGAGCAGAGCATTTCCGAGAATAGGGGGCAAGACCATCAAAAACGAGAATTGCGCTACACTCTCTTTCTTATTGCCGAGCAGCAAGCCCGTGGCGATAGTTGTGCCGGAGCGCGAAAGTCCCGGTAGTGTTGCACACGCCTGCGCTATACCTATGATAAAAGCATCGCGGTAAGATATATCGCTCTTTTGACGCGGCTTGGCCTTGTACGCGAAGGTGAGAAGTGCTGCCGTGCAGAGCAACATTAAGCCCACAATTAGTACCGATGAAAAAGCAGCTTCGATATAATCCATAAGAGAGAAGCCGACAATGCCGACTGGAATCATCGAGATGACGATTTTGAGAATATAGGCCTGCTCCTCGTTGAAATGACGCGAGAATAGCCCTTTGAGGAGTCGCCATATCTCGTGCCACAAGATGACAATCGTGCTTAAAACGGTGGCCGCGTGGAGTGTAAGGCTGAAAGTGAGATCTTCTGCTGCCGAGAGATCGGTGTTGAGAATCTCGGATGCGAGCATCAGGTGTCCGCTACTTGACACAGGTAGAAACTCGGTTAAACCCTGCACTACTCCAAGAATGATAGCTTGTAAGATGTCCATTTATCGGGATATTTAGTAAAAATCGTACAAATATACGAAAATAATTGTAAATAGACAATTTGAATATGTAATAGAGGTTGAATAAAAAGATGTAGTTTTAGGCTTGCGAAGCCTGAAAAAGCGGAGTTTACTTTGCGTAAATGAGCATTTTGAAGGCGGGCTTAACGACAGAATACACTTTTTATTCAGCCTCTTTCTCCTTCGAATGGATTTCTTATGGGGGTGGGTAGGGGACACAAAAAAGAGGAAGATTTTTAATCTTCCTCTCCGTGTTGGGCTACCAGGATTCGAACCTAGAATGACAGGACCAGAATCTGTAGTGTTACCATTACACCATAGCCCAATTGCTGTTTTGCGAGTGCAAAAATAGAACTTATTTTTTTATTGTGCAAGAATTTTTCAAAAAAAATAAAAAAAATACCAATGTGGAGGTATTATATTCGATGAAAGTTGCTATTTAATAAAATGAATGCTATATTTGTGGAAAATTTGGATTTTGATTGTTTCTGACTTTCGGCGGTCATTTAACAGCAAGTTTGAACAGAATTAAAACTGCGGCTTGAAGTGTAAAGTATTACAAACAACATAATAGCTATACTATGGATAGATTAGAATTCTTAAAACGAATGGGCATGTTGGTTGCAGGTGCAACAGTGTTGGACTTCGATGCAACCGCAAAGACGATGAATGGCATTGAAGGCGAGATGGATGCAGAGATAGATGCAGACATCCCCGAAATTGCTGCATCAAGCAAGATTAACACTCCTGTTACATCGTTGGATGCAGGGCTCACTAAGCCTGTTACGGTACTGGTTATAGGTGCTGGTAATCGTGGTAGAACATATGCTCGTTATGCGCAGATGTTCCCTAATTCGATGAAGGTTGTAGGTGTAGCAGATACCAACCCTAATCGCCGTGCAGCAATGGCTAAAAACCACAAAATTGCGAAGGAAAATATATTTAGCGACTTCAACGAGGCGTTGTCAAAGCCTAAGATGGCGGATGCCGTAGTTATCGCTACCCCCGATAACTTGCACTACGAGCCTTGTATGAAGGCTCTCGCCTTGGGTTACGATGTATTGCTCGAAAAGCCGGTTGCTCCAACTGAGCGTGAGTGTCGTGCCATCTTGAAGCAGGCTCACAAGTACAACCGCATCGTTGCTGTATGTCATGTATTGCGCTATGCGCCATACTTTGTGGCATTGAAGCAGGTGGTTGATTCGGGTGCTATTGGTGATTTGGTGAGCATTCAGCATATGGAGCCTATCGAGTATCTGCATATGGCTCACTCGTATGTACGAGGTAACTGGCCATTGGCAGACAAGACTACGCCTATCATCCTTGCTAAGTCGTGCCACGACCTCGATATTATTCGTTGGATTATCGGCAAGAAGTGTAAAACTATTGCGGCTGATGGCTCGTTGTTCCTCTTCCGTCCTGAGAATATGCCGAAGGGTGCTACTGAGCGTTGTACCGATGGTTGTCCACACGAGGCAGAGTGTCCATACTCGGCAATTGATATCTACGAGCGCCGTAAGCGCCACTTGGGAGTATTCGACCTTCCACGCAAGGACCCTGCACTCATCCGCGAGAAGTTGAAGACTACAAACTATGGCCGTTGCGTATTCCGTTGTAACAACGACCAGTGCGATCACTATGTTGCAATTATGAACTTCGAGAATGGTGTAACCGCAAGCTTCACAATGGATGCTTTCACTCCATGGGGTGGCCGCCGTACCCGTATTATGGGAACAAAGGGCTTTATCGAGGGCGATATGAAAACCTTCACTTTCTACGACTTCCGCACAAGACACAAGAGCGTATGGGACAAGAAGGTACGCGAGATTCCGGAGTATCGTAGTTCGGGACACGGTGGTGGCGACCATCTCCTTGTTCGTGACTTCCTCCGTGCTGTATCGGCACAGGATCCGAAGTTGTTGTCGAGCACAATCGATGTGTCGATCGAGAGCCACATGATGGGCTTTATGGCTGAGAAGAGCCGTAAGTCTATGAAGAAGGTTAAGATAGGATAGCCGTTGTACGATTATTGCAATAATTTAAGAAGCTGTTTGAATTTTTTTTCGTCAATAAATTTAAACAGCTTCTTAGTGTAAAAAAGAGATATTATGAGAAACATTAAATTTCGTCTTATAGTAATGAACTTCCTGCAATATGCAGTGTGGGGTTCATGGCTGATTTCGTTGGGGGCATATTTAGGCGGAACGCTCAAATTTACCGGTGGAGAGATTGGTAGCTTCTTTGCTACTATGGGTATTGCCTCGCTCTTTATGCCTGCAATTATGGGCGTGATTGCCGATCGCTGGATTCCGGCGCAACGACTTTTGGGTATTTCGCATCTCTTGGCTGCAACCTTTATGGTAGCAGCATCTATGCAGGATACCTATCACACTCTCTACCCATTGGTACTGTGCAGTGTAATGTTCTATATGCCGACTATTGCATTGAGCAATACGGTTGCATACAATGCTCTCAATAAAGCTAATCTTGACACGGTTAAGGCATTTCCTCCAATTCGTGTCTGGGGTACCGTGGGCTTTATTTGCGCAATGTGGGTTGTAGATTTGTTGGGATTGGGACTCTCGTCTGCACAGATGTTGTTGTCGGCAGGCTTGGGCGTGGCGTTGGGCCTTTACTGCTTTACACTTCCTTCGTGCGATGTCAATCGTCATGTTGAGTCCAAGTCGTGGGTTGATACCTTGGGCTTGCGTGCATTTGCGCTCTTCAAGGAGTATAAGATGGCGGTATTTTTCCTCTTCTCGATGATGTTGGGTATGTCTTTGCAGATTACCAATGCCTTTGCCGATGGTTATATCAAGAGTTTCGGCGATGTGGCAGTGCATGGAGATAAATATCTCGGTACTTTCGGTGTTGAACACTCGACCATACTTATCTCATTGTCGCAGATTTCCGAGACTTTGTGTATCCTTCTGATTCCGTTCTGCCTGAAAAAGTTCGGAATTAAGAATGTGATGCTTATTTCGATGTTTGCGTGGGTATTGCGCTTTGGATTGCTTGGCGCAGGTAATCCGGGTGCCGGCGTATGGATGTTCATCCTCTCGATGATAGTATATGGCGTAGCGTTCGACTTCTTTAATATCTCAGGCTCTCTCTATGTCGAGAAGGAGACTGCGCCGGAAATTCGTGCGAGTGCGCAGGGTGTATTTATGATTATGACCAACGGCTTCGGAGCTTTTATAGGCTCTTATGTAGCAGGTTGGGTTGTAGATAAGTGGGGATGGCCGCTGTCGTGGTATATCTTCGCAGGCTATGCGTTGGTAGTTGCAGTGTTGTTTGCGCTCGTATTTAAATATAAGCACAATCCTCAGAATAGTTAAAGTTCAGAGATAGATACAAACGAGAGAGGGGCTGCAATTGACAAAAAGAGGTCTTTATTACACAAATAGAGCAGCTACTATCAACAACAAGAGAGGGGTAACAACAAAGAGAGGGGCTATTATCAATAAACCCCTCTCTTTTTGTTTGGCTCCCGTCAGACTACAAGCTGATAGCCTCGGAAGGACAAACTCCTGCACATGCGCCACACTCAATGCACTTGTCAGCATCAATTACATAGATGTCGCCAGCAGAAATAGCCTCAACCGGACACTCATCGATGCAAGTACCACATGCGATACACGAATCTGAAATTTTGTAAGCCATAATAAATAGATTGTTTTGTGTTAATTAACACCGCGAAGTTAAACTTTTATTCTCAATTTTCCAAAAGAATTGTATCTTTGTAGTGTCGTTTATCTATAAAAACTACAAAAATGAAGCCATCCTCATCATTATTGCGCCTCACTTTCCTCGGAACGGGCACTTCGCAGGGTGTTCCCGTCATCGGTTGCGACTGTGCTGTTTGCTGCTCGGCAGATGCGAGGGATAGGCGTTTGCGTACTTCGGCAATGGTCGAGGTAGGCGACAAGCGATTTGTGATAGATGCAGGCCCTGACTTCCGCGAACAGATGTTGCGCGAGGGAGCGAGTCATATTACGGCTATATTGCTAACGCACAAGCATAAGGACCATATTGGCGGCTTGGACGATGTCCGTGCCTTGAACTTTGTCGATTATCCGTACGCAATACACACCGTACATATCTACGGTACGCACGATAGTTGCTCCTGTGTGCGTAAGGATTACGACTACGCCTTCTCGGATAATCCCTATCGAGGTGTTCCGCAGATGGTGTTGCACGAGTTTGGTTTGGAGCCATTCGAGGTCGAGGGGGTGGAGATTGTGCCTATACGGGGTTCGCACTCCCGATTTGAGGTTACGGGATTTCGATTCGGACCGTTAGCCTATTTGACCGACTTTAAGCAGATTGACGAAAAGGAATTGAGCAAGTTACAGGGCGTGGAGTTATTGGTTGTAAATGCCTTGCGATTTGAGCCGCACGACTCGCACTTCTCGGTCGAGGAGGCGCTGCGAGTAATTGAGAGGGTAGCTCCGCAGAGGGCGTACCTTACCCATATGTCGCACGATATAGGCCTGCACCGCGTGGCAAACTTGCGACTGCCTGAGGGTGTGGAATTTGCATACGATGGACTGAAAATTGAAATCTAAAAGATATGAAAAACGCATTAGACGGAAAGGTTGTAGTGATTACGGGCGCATCGTCAGGTATTGGCGAGGCAATGGCTCGATTATATTCGAAGATGGGAGCGAAGGTTGTGCTTGGTGCTCGCAATGAGGAGAAACTCGCACTGCTCACGCAGATTATCGAGTCGGAGGGCGGCAAGGCTGCCTATATCGCTACTGATGTAACGAAGGAGTACGACTGCAAACGGCTTATCGAGAAGGCAGTCGAGGTATTCGGTGGGGTAGATGTGTTGATTTGCAATGCAGGCATCTCGATGCGCGCAATATTTGACGATGTGGATATGAGTGTTCTGCATCGTTTGATGGATGTCAATTTCTGGGGCACAGCCTATTGCGTAAAGTATGCATTGCCATATCTGCAAGCCTCGAAAGGTTCGCTGGTGGGCATTTCATCGGTGGCCGGAATACACGGTTTGCCGGGCAGAACGGGCTATTCGGCATCGAAGTTTGCAATGACAGGACTGCTCGAAACTATCCGTGTCGAGAATATCAAGAAGGGACTGCATGTAATGGTTGCTTGTCCGGGATTTACCGTTTTGAATGTTCGCTTCTCGGCACTTACGGCCGATGGCTCGGCGCAGGGCGAAACGCCGCGCGAAGAGGGTAAGATGATGACAGCCGAGGAGGTGGCACGCATCGTGGCAGAGGGTATTGCCAAGCGCAAACGCCTCTGCCTTATGGAGGCTGAGGGGCGAGCAACGCACTTTGTTAAGAAATTTGCTCCCGGACTTGTCGATAGGATTTTTTATTGGGTTATGTCGCGCGAGCCAAACTCGCCCTTTAAATAGAGAAAAGGAGCAACATCGAACTAACGAGTTGCTCCTTCTCTATTCTCTATTCTGTCAATCCGACCTTTTTAAGTCCATCAATCAAATATTGCGGTGCGCGGCAAGGTCGCTTGGTTTCGCCATTGAGGAAACCGAGCCATGTGTGTCCCGTATTGATGAGTGTTCCTGTTTCGTTGTATAGTTCGTAGCGCACTTTCAAACGCACCATAGGCATCTCATCGATTATAACGCGCACGGTAATCTCCTCGTCAAAATGTGCAGGTTGGATATATTTTGAACCTACCTCCAATATCGGCGAGATAATACCGCCCCTCTCCATCTCATCGTATGGCATACCCCACGCACGCAGTGCAGCTACGCGAGCAACTTCGTAGTAGACGATGTAGTTCGAGTGGTGAACAATACCCATCTGGTCAGTATCCTTGTATCGGACTCTTATCTTTTCATCGTAGAAAATCATAATTCAATCTCTATCTTTTGTGAAAATATATGTTTCTGTTCTATCCTGCCATCTGCAATCTTGCAACGACACTCCTCGCCATTGATGCGGCACTCGTACTCTCCATTTGTAGGCAATAGCTTTAAATAGTTGGTAGTTACCACACCCCTTTCGTCTGCTATACCTATTATTATATAGGGGTGTCCAAGCATCTGTCGGGCAAGTGCAGTATCACCCTCGCCGAGAGCCTTGCGTATGGTGGTCGAACTGACCTTGTTTCCATTGTCGGTATATTGAGCAATCTCTACAACATGCAATGCTCCATATTGTAATAAGAAGGAGTGATTGCCCTCTTTGTTGTGTCCGAAATGGTGATTGTATCCTACAATAAGTTGCTTTATGCCGAGTCTGCCAATGAGGAAGTCGTCAATAAAGGCCTCACGCGACAACTGACTAAATCTCTTGTCAAAGGGGATGACGACAACATAATCGATGCCCACAGCCTCCAACAATCGGCACTTCTCATCGAATGTCGAAAGCAAGCGTAATCCCTCATCGTTGCCGAGTGTGATGCGTGGATGTGGCTCGAATGTGAGTACGACACTCTCGCCATTGCACTCCTTTGCACGGCGTACTACCTCGTCAAGTAGTATGCGGTGTCCGCGATGCACTCCATCGTAGGAGCCTACCGTGGCTACGGCATTGCGAAGTAGAGGTGGATTGTCGAAACCCCAAATAACCTTCATTGCTACTGATTGTTGTTCTCTTCGGCAGCCTTGACAAAGTAGGCAACCTTTTCGAGGATGGTTGTGATATCATAGTTCTCTACCACAATACCCTGTGGAAAGTTTAGTGGCGCAGAGGTAAAGTTCAAGACACCTTTAATACCTGCATTGATAATAGGCACTGTATATTGCGCAGCTTGCGATGATGGCAGCGATATAATGACAATGCTGATATCGTTGCTTGCTACAATCTCTTCTAAATCCTTGATGTGATAACATGGGATCTCCATAATGGTCGAACCTACCTTTGACTCTTCGACATCGAAAGCAGCTGTGATACGAATGTTCAACTGCTTTGAATTGAAGTATTTGGTAATAGCCTGGCCAAGATGTCCCATACCCAATACAGCCACCTTCATCGTATTTTCGCTGTAAAGTATCGAGTCGATAAAATCGATTAGTACCTTTACATCGTAGCCCTTCTTTGTGTCGCTCGAAAATCCGATTAACATCAAATCGCGGCGTACCTGCACAGCCGTAATGCCGTGCATGCCCGCCAAGATGTGCGAAAAGACATGGGTGATGCCGCGTCTATGGCAGGCGATAAGAGTTCGGCGATACTCACTGAGTCGCTCGATAGTTTTTTCAGGTATCGGTGTTTGAATATTTGACATCTTCTATTCTGTTGTTATGGTAAAGTTGCTATTGTAGTTCACCTTTATCCACTGATTGTTTACTCTTATACCGCTTGCAGGGTTCTGTTCAAAGGTGTAAGGTGTGAGCAGTGGCATAGAATGTGCCCCCTCCAAGCCTGTCTCCATAGCTCCGTAGAGTGAGTTTACAAATACCACCGCTGCATCGTAGCCTCGATAGGCGTAGAGCGATGGCAATGCTCCAAACTCCTCGACAAAACGCTTATCGAAGGCTCGGATTATCGGCTCACTGCGGCGAGCATGATAGGTCGAGAGCATCGTTACATTGTTGGCAAAGAGTATTGCACGGTCGATATTATTGTAGCGGTTCCAACGATTATTGCCGAATACTACAAATGGCACCACCCTCTGCGAGCGAGCTGTGAGAGCGATATTCGCCGAAGCTATGGCTGCCAATATTCTGTCTACATCGAGTTCGTTACTTGCCGTGATAACAATTACGGTAGGCTCCTCGCCTCGCAAAAGTGGTGACATGTCGCTTGGCGATGGGGTGTTGTCCACTTCTAAGCCGGCCTCGCGCATCTTTTCACGCTCCTTCTCACGCTTCTCGATGATGGATGGATGTTCGTAGAGGTATTTATGTTCCACCACCTTGGCGTTACTGTTCAACATTGAACGCACCTCTGCATCGAACTCCGCATCTATATTCTCGGTCGAGATGATCACTACGCGCTTCGAACCATCGAACATATCGCGCACCTTCTCCAACTTTGTGGCAGGCGATGGCGACATCTGGAATACACTGTTGCTGGTAGTCTGCACCAAGTTAGCCAAAGGCGAAACGATAGGAATGTGTCGTCTGCGCAGAGCTGTGGCTACGGGTATCAGTTCATCTTCATATATAGGCCCCACAACCAAATTGGCATTGTCGAGCGCTCCCGAAGAGATTATCTGTTCGATGCGGTTGTAGTCGTGCGCCGTATTGTAGAGGTTGAGGTTTATGGAGCGTCCCGACATACGAACACTGTCTAAACCGACCAAAAATCCGCGATAGAAGTCGATGTAGTTCTGTGCAGGATGCTCCTCTGTACCGAGTGGCAAGAGCAATGCAACTTCGGCCGTATCGTTCGGCTGCAATGTGCGGAACGAGGTCGATGAGTGATGTTTGCCATCCGCAATAATCTCGTTCTGTGGCTCATTTGGTTGCGGTGTTGCAACAACCTCTGCTTGTGGGGCAGGTGTCTGAGGTGCAGGTGCCTGAGGCGTAGATGTCTGAGGTGCAGGCGTTTGCTCCGCTACGGGTTGCGCGGCCTTAAATGGTATTTCGATTACTTGTCCGGCCTTCAATCCTTTCTTGATATGCGGATTAGCAGCGCGCAACTCCTCGATAGTCAGGTTGTTCTGCTTGGCTAACGAGTAGAGCGTTTCGCCCTTTGCGACCTTGTGCATCTGCGACTTTGGAGGTACAGCAGCTGTATCCCGACTCGCCACCTTTGCAGGTATCTTGATGCGTGTTCCGGCCTTCAATCCATCGGCAAGAGAATTGTTTGCAGCCTTTATCTCATCAACCGTAACGCCATAGGTACGAGCCAATGAGTAGAGCGTTTCGCCCTTTGCAACATCGTGAATGGTATATTTAACACCCTCAATAACAACAATATTTTGTGCCGACACAACGAATACTGCACCGAAAACAAACAAAGCAAGGGTTACGATAAAACTGCGTATCTTCATCAAATTAGCTATTTCAAGCGTAGTTTAATCTCTGTAAAAATTTTCTTGGTGTATTGAGGGAAGTCGCCATTCATAATCCAGTCGTAGTAACTTGGCTCCTTGCGGAAGACCTCCTCCACACTCTTGCCCTTGTGCTTGCCAAAGGTTATAATCTCCACACCATTCTCATCGTAGCCGATGCGACCTGCAAAATCTGCCGTCTTGCCACGCGAAGAGAATTCCGAGAGGAAATCTACGCTGTTCTCCAAATCGTTATAGCGGTCCAACTGCGAACACAGCACCTCGTAAGTTGCCATAGTATCGGCATCGGCACTATGCGCTGCCTCCAACTCCTTACCGCAGTAGAAGCGATATGCAGCAACCAAGGTGCGCTCCTCCTTTTTGTGGAAGATGTTCTGAACATCGACATACTTTGCCTTCTTGAAGAAATCGACATCAACGCCAGCACGCAAAAACTCCTCTGCCAGCAGTGGCAAGTCGAAGCGGTTGGAGTTGAATCCACAGAAGTCGCAGCCCACCATAATCTCGCGCAACGACTTAGCCACTTGGCGGAAGGTCGGACAATCCTTCACATCGTCATCGGTGATGTGATGCACAGCCGTAGCCTCCGCAGGGATTGGCATCTCGGGGTTTATACGGCGAGTGCGAACAATCTGTTCGCCATCGGGCATAACCTTCACTACCGATATCTCAACGATACGGTCGGTCGATATGTTGGTGCCCGTGGTCTCCAAATCGAAGAAGACCATCGGGCGCTTCAAATTTAGTTTCATATCTAAATTTAATTGACAATTGACAGTTGATAATGGACAATTAAATGAATTTATATTTAATAATAAAAACGACTTATCGTTTTACCTCTAATTGTCAATTTTCAATTATCAATTATCAACTTGGAAGTTATGCGTTAATCATCATCGGCATCAACAGCATCAATGTTGAGCTGCTCTGTACATCATCATATACAGGCTTATAGACTCCTGCACGGGTAGAGTCTGCCAACTCAACAAGAATGGTTGGTGTTTCGAGGTTGGTCAAAATCTCCACCAAGAAGGTTGATTTGAAGCCAATGGTGATAGGTGCACCCTCGTAGCTGCACGACAAAGTCTCGTTTGCCGAAATCGAGAAGTTTACATCCTGTGCTGCAAGAACCACCTTGTTGTTCGAGATATCCAAACGAATGAGGTTTGTTGTAGGGTTTGAACATACAGCCACACGCTTGATTGCGTTCAACAAGCCTACACGGTCAACGAGCAGCTTGTTAGGGTTTGCTTGTGGAATAACCACATTGTAGTTAGGGTACGAGCCCTCGATAAGACGGCATACCAAAGTGCTGTTCGACAACTCGAATACCACATTCTTCTGGTCGAAGGTCATCTTAACCTCGCCCTCCTCCTTCAAGAGAATGTTCTTCAACAAGTTTGCAGGCTTCTTTGGCAAGATAAATGCAGCCTTAACACCGCAAGCGCACTCTACGGTGTGCTTAACCAACTTGTGAGCATCGGTAGCTACGCAGGTCAGCTCATTCTCATCAAGATTGAAGTATACACCATTCATCACAGGGCGCAACTCATCGTCTGCCGTAGCGAAGAGGGTTTTGTTAATACCATTAACGAGAATATCTACATCGAGCGATACCTCAGTCTTCTCTGCTGCCAACTCGTGAGTCTGCGGATAACTTACAGGGTTTGCACCCGGTACCGAAGAACTGCCGCTGTTCCAAGCGATGTTAATCTCCCAATTATTCTCGTTTACATCGAGCGTGAGTGGCATCTCCGAACACTCTTTCAATACATCGAGCATCAACTTTGCAGGAGCAGCAACGGTACCCTCCTTCTCTACATTGTCTACATTGATGGTGCCTACAAGGGTTGTTTCGAGGTCAGAAGTTGTAACCTTCAACTCGTTACCCTTCAACTCCATCAAGAAGTAGTCGAGAATTGGAAGAGTGTTCTTGCTGTTGATTACCTTGCCCGTTGTCGCAAGCAAGGATAAAAGCGCTGAGCTTGATACTGTAAATTTCATAATTTCTGTTACTTTAAGTTTATACTATTATTTTGTGTTATTGTTTCTTCTGTTTTCCGAACTCCTACCCTTATCACGGCGCAACCAAATTAACGGCTGGCAACGGCTGGTAGGGGCTAGTAACGGAGCGCTGCAAGTTTTTAACTACTCACTACTCACTACTCACTACTCACTAAATTAAATCGTTGCCAACTTTTCCAGTGCCTCCTCAATCATCTTGCGCACGAATGGCTTGTAGTCCGTGCAGGCATCTTTGGCAATGCGCTGGGCGATAATCGTACATACCGTACCCGCCTTGTGACCCATCAATGCCGCCAAGCCTGCCAATGCCGATGACTCCATCTCGAAGTTTGTGATGCGTCTGCCTTCGTAGCGGAACGACTCTATCTTCTCGTTCAGGTGCAAATCTTGCGGTTGCAGGCGTACCCAACGACCCTGCGGAGCGTAGAAGCCCGGTGCTGCAATGGTAATACCCTCGCGCGTTACATCGCGGAACAACTCGAACAGCGACTTATCTGCATCGATAAAGTACGGTGCAGTGAGTTGTGGATTCCAACCCGTATGCTCCACAAATGCCTTCTCAATACCCAAGTCGCACACCTCGTTACGACCTGCGTAGTAGTTTAGCAAGCCGTCAAAGCCTACCGAGGTGCGAGCAAAGACACGCTCACCAACTTCGATATCTTCCTGCAATGCTCCCGAAGTGCCAAGGCGGAGCAGGGTGAGCTGCTTGAACTCGTCTTTAACCTGACGGGTAGCAAAGTCTATATTTGCCAAGGCATCCAACTCTGTAACCACAATATCGATATTGTCGGTTCCGATACCTGTCGAGAGTACGGTCATGCGGCGACCTTTGTATTTTCCTGTTACGGTCTTGAACTCGCGACTTGCTACATCGCACTCGATATCATCGAAATAGGATGCTATCATCTCGACACGACCGGGATCGCCTACCAATATTACGATATCCGAGATTTGCTCAGGCAAAAGGTGAAGATGAAATATCGAACCATCCTCATTTATAATCAGTTCCGAAGCCGGAATAACTCTCTTTTCGCTCATACTCTCAATTTTTAGTAGTTATAGTCTTGGATATTTGGCATAAAAATAGTACATTTACAACGATTTTCAAAGTAAATCGATAATTTTTTTATTAAAAATAAAAAACTGCTACTATGACACTTATCAAATCCATCTCTGGTATTCGTGGTACCATAGGTGGCGAGGTTGGTGAAAACCTCACTCCGATTGACATCGTGAAGTTCACAATTGCATATACTCGCTTTATTGCAGGCAAGAATGAGGCCAAAAGATTGCGTATTGTTGTAGGCCGCGATGCCCGTATCTCTGGCGAGATGGTGAACGATATCATCGAAGGTACGCTGCTTGGTTGCGGAGCCGATGTTATCAATGTTGGACTTTGTACTACGCCGGGTACCGAGATGGCCGTTATCACCCACAAGGCTGACGGCGGTATCATCATCACTGCATCGCACAATCCAAAGCAGTGGAATGCCTTGAAATTGCTCAACGAGAAGGGCGAATTTTTGAACGATCAAGAAGGTAAGCAGGTGCTTGCTTTGGCCGAGCAGGAAGACTTTGTTTTCCCCGATGTAGATTCTATCGGAAAAGTGATTTTACGCGAGGATTTCAATCCTACGCACATCGAGCAGGTTTTGTCGCTTAATCTTGTTGATGTAGAGAGTGTTAAGGCTCGTAAATTCAAGGTGGTTGTAGATGCCGTAAATTCCATTGGTGGTGTTGTGATTCCCGCACTTTTGGAGAAGCTCGGTTGCGAGGTTGTAAAGCTGAATTGTGAGCCTAATGGCCACTTTGCCCACAACCCTGAGCCACTCCCTCAGAACCTCACCGAAATATCGGAGGTTATCGTAAAAGAGGGTGCCGATTTGGGCGTTGTAGTCGATCCCGATGTTGACCGCTTGGCACTCGTAAACGAGGATGGAACGATGTTTGGCGAGGAGTACACTTTGGTCGCTGTGGCAGACTATATTCTATCGCGCACGAATGGTAATACCTGCTCCAATCTCTCCTCTTCACGCGCGCTCAACGATGTTACCGTAGCTCGTGGTGGCGAGTATGCAGCATCGGCAGTGGGCGAGGTGAATGTTGTGGCGAAGATGAAGGAGATAGGAGCCGTAATCGGAGGTGAGGGCAATGGTGGAGTAATCTATCCTGAGTTGCACTATGGTCGTGATGCACTGGTTGGTGTAGCACTCTTCTTGACCTATTTGGCCGAGCAGGGTTGCTCGATGACCGAGTTGCGCAAGCGTTATCCCGCTTACTTTGCATCGAAGAATAAGATTGAACTGACACCTGCTATCGATGTAGATAAGGTGCTCAGCACCATTAAGGAGCGTTACGCGAATGAGCGTGTGAACGACATAGATGGCGTGAAGATCGACTTTGCGGAGCACTGGGTACACCTTCGCAAGTCGAATACCGAGCCTATTATCCGCATCTATACTGAGGCTAAGTCGCAAGAGTTTGCTGACGAGGTAGCACAACAGTTTATTGCCGAAATCAAGGAAATTTGCAAATTATAAAACCTTTAACTTTTAACCTTTAACTCTTTGCACTATGCAGAAAGTACAAACCTACATTTCAGAGAATAGAGAGCGATTCCTCGAAGAGTTGTTCGAGGTGTTGCGTATTCCTTCGATTAGTGCGCAGTCATCGCACAAGGAGGATATGGTGAAGTGTGCCGAGCACCTTGCCGTGGCACTCGCAAAAGCGGGAGCAGATACAGCCGAGGTTATTCCTACGGCTGGAAATCCGGTGGTTTATGCCGAGAAGATTGTTTCGCCTGAGGCGAAGACTATTTTGGTCTATGGTCATTACGATGTTATGCCGGTGGACCCTCGTGAGGAGTGGAACACCGAGCCTTTCGAGCCTACCATTATCAACAACCGCATCTATGGTCGCGGTGCCGATGACGACAAAGGTCAATCGTTCATGCACATCAAGGCCTTCGAGGCGATGTGCGCCACCGACTCGTTGCCTTGCAATGTGAAGTTTATGCTCGAAGGCGAGGAGGAGATCGGCTCGCCATCGCTCTACGGCTTCTGCGAGGAGTACAAGGAGAAGTTGAAGGCCGATATTATCCTTGTGTCGGATACTTCAATGATGGGACTCGACACTCCATCTATCACTTGCGGTTTGCGCGGTTTGACCTATATGGAGGTGGAGGTCATAGGACCTAACAAAGACCTCCATTCAGGATTGTTTGGTGGTGCTGTGGCTAACCCTGCAAATGTGCTGACGCGTCTTGTAGCTTCGCTTGTGGATGAGAACGGACATATCACTATACCTCACTTCTACGATAATGTACGCGAGCTTACCGATGCCGAGCGTAAGGCGTTGAACGAGGCTCCATTCTCGCTCGACAACTATAAGAAGGCTCTCGATATTGACGATGTTGAGGGCGAAGCCGGCTTTACAACGATTGAGCGCACGGGTATCCGCCCATCGCTCGATGTGAATGGCATTTGGGGTGGCTACACCGAGGAGGGAACAAAAACCGTTATCCCTTCGCGCGCTTATGCGAAGATTTCGATGCGCCTTGTGCCTAATCAGGATTTCAAGGAGATAGGTCGCCTGTTCGAGGAGCATTTCCGCAACATCGCGCCAAAGAGCGTGAAGGTGAATGTGAAGTTCCTGCACGGTGGTGCGCCTTATGTTTCGCCTACCGATATGGAGGCATATAAGGCTGCCGAAAAGGCTGTTGAGGAGTCGTTTGGCCGCAAGCCGTTGCCATTCTATTCGGGTGGCTCAATCCCTATCGTAAGCGGCTTCGAGCGCATCTTAGGTACGAAATCCATCCTGCTCGGCTTTGGCTTGTCGGAGGATGCTATCCACTCGCCAAACGAGAGTTATGGACTCGAACAGTTTGACAAGGGATTGCAGACGATACCTTTGTTCTATAAGTACTTTGCCAAATAAAATTAGGGCTGAAAGATTTTTTTTGATATATTAGTCAACATTTTTATTTACTAATCTAATACAATATCATTATGAAAAAACTATTAACGCTTGCAGCACTTTTGATGTTGAGCACATCTCTGTTTGCTAAGCCTAAGCAATCTTACAACATTTACAACGCTCGCCAAACTCCGGAGTGGTTTCGCAGTGGTGTGACCTATCAGCTCATGCCTCGTACTTTCAGTGAGGAGGGTACATTAAAGGGTGCCGAAAAGCATCTGCAAAGACTTGCTGATATGGGTATCACGGTGGTCTATCTTCTCCCGGTCTGCACTGCCGACACCGATATGGACCAGAGCAAGTGGAGTCCACGACAGAAAAAGTCGGGATTTAACGACCCGCGCAACCCATATCGCATAAGCGACTATTTCCATGTAGACCCTGAGTATGGTACAGACCAAGACCTCAAAGATTTCGTAAATAAGGCGCACAGTCTCGGTATGAAGGTCTTTCTTGACCTCGTATTTGCCCACTGCGGACCGAGTGCAACAGTCGTAAAGCAACATCCCGAATACTTCAAGTATAACGACAATGGTGAGATGATGTTGACCAAGTGGAAGTTCCCGAAGTTCGACACTAATTATAGTGGCACTCGTGCCTATTTTAGAACTATCATGGCATACTACCTTGCTAACTACAATGTAGATGGCTTCCGTTGCGATGTATCCGACTATGTACCAATCTCTTTCTGGGAAGAGGCACGAGCTGAGTTAGAGCTACTAAAACCAGATTTGGTGATGGTAGCCGAGTCGCGCAGTTACTTCAATACACGATATGCCTTTGATGCCAACTATAATTGGAGAGTATTTAATCCGTTACGCTATACATTGTTCAAGAGTAAAAGAGTTGAAGGCAAGGGCGGTATAGCCTATGTACGCCAATGCCACGAGAACCAACGAGCTCTTAGTCCAAAAGGTGGATTGCTCTGGAATATGACGGACAACCACGACTGGTCGACAGATGCGTTTGAAAATAGATTTGAAAAACGATTCGGCCACGAGTGTGGAGAGTTGGTAATCGCTTTCTCGTTCGCGCTTGATGGCCTGCCATTTATACTTAATGGCCAGGAGATTGGACACGACAAGCGAGTGTCGTTGTTCGGTCACAAAGATTGCTGGATTGATTGGGCTACCGATGGCGCAACAGATTTCGCAAAGGATAGAACAGCCAAGATTAAGGCTTGGGCGCAGATGCGTAAAGAGTGTAAGACTCTTACTCACGGAGCAACTAAGTGGATTGATAACAATCTTCCTGCTGATGTACTTTCGTTCAGAAGAACTTACGAGGGTTGCCCTGATGTCTTGTTCGTTGGAAACTTCTCGGACAAGGAGGTTAAAGTTGAACTCGCTGACGGCTCGAAGCACAAGCTTGCACCTTGGGGCTATGTGTTTGAGGTGCAGAAAAAGTAGAAACATTTTGATTAATATATCACAGGTATGCAATAAAATCGCTTACCATAATATAATAGCGTGTACAGAGTTAAATAATTTAACTGAATTCTCAAAGAGTTCTAAATAAATTCTCATTGTGCGAATAATTCACTTGAATAATCATATAAATTATTGTGAGTTAATAACTGAGATTTAAAAACTCTGAATTTTAGTGTATAGCTGTGATATATTAATCTTTTTTTTTACTTTCAGCACTAATTTATGTTTAAATCTCTACACTTACGATTGATATAGAGTGTGATAGTGGCGCAATCCTGCGGCACATCTCCAAACCGCCGCAATATTTGTCGTGGGCAAGCTGTATGGCGTGCGAAATCTTCGGCTGATCGTCAAGATGTTTGCACTCTACATTGTAGTCGATATTGAACGACTCGAACTTGCTGATACCCTCCAATTTCTCGGTGTCGAGCATGCCCGACATCTTGATTTCGAGTTTTACATACTGCACACGCTTCTGCTCAACAATGCGTGTTATGGTCTTGCCTGCGCAGAGAGCAGTAGAGTAGAGCAGTAACTCTTTTGGGTTGAGTTTGTCTAACTCGTGAGGCTTTACCAAGGTGTATTTGCCATCACCATTGGAGGTAATTGTAATTGACTGTGGAAACATAATTGTAAGTTTTTTAAGATTCAGTGTATATTGTATTTTTGCAAATATCGTGCTACATTATTCTGCGAAATATCGCCAAGGGATAGCGGCGCACGGGGCGCATCCATAGCCATATCTTTGCGAAGAAGAGGTGCAGTGGCGAACACTCTACTATGCCATAGACCTTGTTGCGTTCTACACGCTCGGTACCGTTGTAATTGCCATCGCCCAAGAGAGTTACATGCTTATCCTCTACCTCGATTATGCGATGCACGACAAAGCAATGCCCGACATCGGCCATCACCACATTGTACTTGCGGAAATCGCCCTCGCGGAGTGGTCGCAGCGTGATTGTCGAGCCACTACGGAAGAAAGGTAGCATGCTCTCACCTCTGACCGATACACGCACCGTGGAGCCTTCAAGCAGCGTGTCGCGTGCAATAGTAAAGAGTTCGCGGTTGTCTATAAGTCGTACATTCGCTTTCATGGCTTACTTCTCGAAGATAGTGGAATGGGAGAGTTGTGCGGCGGCGGCATCAGGCAGGCACTCCAAGTGATATATAGGTGTGCAGGAGATAATATCCGATACGGTATTGCAGATATGGTCCTGCAACTTGTTGTCGTAAGCAAATGCAGGAGGGCACGAAGGCAGAATAGCGCCGATGGCCGACAATGCCGGCAAGCGGCGAATCTTGTTGTGTGGAGCCTGCGACAGACGCATCAAGGCGCGTACAGGAAAGACCTTGTTGATATAGCAGTGCTTCTTGCCACTCCATGGCGAGCCATATACCACGCACTTGCCATTCTGAATTCTGATTATCGGGCTGTCGTCATTGAGCAGCTTTGCCCCCTCGATATTCTCGCGCCAGAGTCGCGTGTGGGTACTCTTTCCCGTTCCGGACTCGCCAAGGCACAGCACAGCTCCGCCATCTTTGACAACGACCGATGAGTGAATAGGTATGGCTCCAAGTGGAGCCAACACCAAACCGAACATCATCCATATTCCGAAACGCACGAGCGAGGGATCTGCCTCCTCCAAACATCCTAAATTACTCTCAACAATATTCGAACCATCCTCTTTGATAAGGATGAAATCCACACCGTTGCGCGTCATTGTGAAGCGATACCCCGTAGCGTAGCGCACCAACTCGGATGTGGCATAGTTCTGCTCGAAGGTCGAGGTGTACAGCACTTTGATTGCAGGGTACTCCTCTTTGTTGAGGCTGGACTCCATGCGCAGGAGCATTGTCGGTGTTATGGCCTCATCCACATCCACTTCGAATGGCTTGAAGCCAAGCAGACCACACGATACGATGTCGTGGTGTCGCCCCTCAGTGCGAAGTATGAAGTCGGCTATGCGGTAATCCATATTAGTTATTCTCTTTTTTGAGTGTTATGATTCGATTGCAGTAGTTGAGCGAGCTCTCGCGGTGTGCCACAACTACGATTGTTAGCTCTTTGTTCGATGTCGAGAGGTGTTCGATAGCGCGATTTATGCTCTGTTCGGTGGTCGAGTCGAGCGATGATGTCGCCTCATCGAAGAAGAGAATGTCGGCTTGCTTGTAGAGTGCGCGTGCGATGCCTATGCGCTGTCGCTGGCCACCCGAAAGTAGTGTGCCACACTCGCCAATACGGGTGTGAATTCCATTCGGTAGGGATGCTACAAACTCCGATAGCGATGCCGCCTCGACAACGCGCTCAATGCGCTCCATATCAACACTCTCCTCATCGTGTCCAAGTGCAATATTGGCAAGTATGGTGCTATCGGCAAGGAATGTACTTTGCGATACATAGCCGATGCTGTTCTGCCACTTGCGGCGAAGCTCCTCATCGAGTGGTGCTCCATCTATGTATACGCCACCCTCGGTCGGAGTGTATAGTCCGAGCAGGATATTTAATAGGGTGGTCTTTCCAACTCCCGACTCTCCGTTTATGCCAACCTTCTCGCCTTTGCGAATTGTGAGCGAGAGGTTGTGTAGTGTGTCGGTTGCACTCTCTTCAAAACGGAACGACAAGTTGCGCAGCTCAATACTCTCGACTATGGATATGCGCTCGGTCGAGGATGCACGCTCGCTTGCGCTATTTATCTTTACGCCCTTTAAAATGTCGATGGTATAGCGATTGTAGCGCAAGGCGCTCCAAGCACTCATGATGTTGCGAGCCGAAGGCATTAGTCGTAATCCCGCTACGGCGAATACTCCGAAAAGGAGCTTCATGTCGGCCGAGTCGAGTGTCGAGCCAAGCACAAGCAACAGTGCCATACCTACGGTTAAACCTATCTCGGTAAGGTTTTGTGGCAGCATCGAGATTGTTGCATTCTTGCGGCCTACACGAATGATAGTATCCAACTCGCGGTCGAAGAGCGAGAGCTGGTGGTCGAAGGCGTTGTTTATCTCGATGTCGGCATATCCGCGGAATGTCTCGATAACATCGCGATACTTGCGGCGTTGCGCCTCGTTTTCGGCGTTGCCATAGCGGTCGAGACGGTAGCGCATAAGCGCGAAGTATAGCCATGCTACCGGGATAAATACTGCCATGGCGAGCAGTGCGCCAATGGGCGAATATAGAGCTATCGAGATAAATATCATAAGGAGCAACAGCAGCTCGCTTGCCAGCGTTGCCAAAGGTCGGAGAATACCCGTTACAAAGGTATAACATACGACATTGACATTGCGTGAGAGTACTGCTGTATTCTCTCTCTTTACAAATTGCAATCCCTCGCCGAAATAGCCGATGAAGAGCTGGCGCGAGAGGTGGCGATAGAGTGCGTATATATAGTCGCGCTCCACGCGGTAGAGGTAGATATTGATAATACTCTTTGCTACGATAAAGAGAACTACTGCACCCGCTATGGTTGCTACAAATTGGCTGTCGGAGCCGAATCCCATCTGCTCGTATATCGCGTGCAGCGTAGCGTTAGAGTGAATGCTCTCCGAGTCAAGAATAAGGTATAATACGGGCAATAACGCTGCTAACCCCACGAAGTTTAACAACGCGCGCACAAAGATCGTAAGGCTCACGCCCACGCCTTTTGTGCGAAACTGCTTAGGTATTATGCTCCAAATATCCACTTTCATCTTGGCAAAGATAGCACTAAAAAGATTAAAAATCAACAACTACGCGCCTATTTCTATAATGTTGCCTGCCGAGACATACCATATATATCCTCGTACCGAGGTATAGCCCATATCTCGCAACATATTCACATACTCCTCAATCTGTTTGTTGTAGGAGCTGTTCTCCTCGCCAAATTTGTAGTCGATAACTACCGCTTCGTGGCCTCGCGTCATCACACGGTCAGGGCGTTTGGTGCTACTGTTTGGGCGGATGATATTGCGCTCGCGATGCAATCGTTCCCAACTGCCGTTGAACCATTCTCCTGCAATCGTGGTATCAAGGGTTTGGGCTATCTGTTCTTTCAATTGTTTCAACTCATCGTGGCACAACTCTCCGTTTATGACCATCTCTTCGAGCGTAGCAAATATATCTTCGCGTGTGGTTGCTCCCTCGAAGGCACGATGCAGACGGATACCCATATCGCGAGGAGATAGTTCGCTCTTTTCGTCTGCAAAGTAACGCGATGCGGAGGTGCGCAATTTGAGTGATACGGGCGAGGCGTAGTGCTGCTTCATGACGATTGATGTTGCACCATCTTGCACTCGACTCTCCGCTTCGGGTGTATCGAAAGTACCAAACTCATATTGACGATATTGCTGTGTCGGAGTGCTGCTCATGCGCTCGGCAAAGAGATTGAGCAGTACGGTGTCGATATTGTAGCCGCGTTTGCGAGTGGGCAGTATGATGTGAAGTTGCTCCTTGGCTCGCGTGGTGGCAACATACAACATATTTACGGCATCGACAAATGTGTATATCGTCTCGCGGAAATAACCATCGGCAAACAGCGACTCCTCGACCGAAGTGTTGAATGGTACGGGGAATGTGCCAATGCCGTTTAGATGTTCGTGCGGTGCAGGCTTCGACCACACGATATTTGACCTGAAACCGGTCGAACCAATAGGTTCTAACGGCCACGAACAACGCGGTATGATGATAACCTTATTCTCCAATCCCTTGGCTTTGTGTATGGTCAATATCTCGATGGCGCGATCACTACGCTCAACACGCACCGATAGCCCATCGCCCTTCTCTCGCCACCACTTGTCGAATAGGGCAATGTCGGCAATCCTACCTGCTGAGAAACGCACTATATGCTCGTGCAGAGCAAGAATGTAGGCCGTCTGTCCCTCCAACTCCGCAGCATATCGAATGGCGATGTGGTTGAAGGCCTCTTCGGGCGACATCATGCGTATCGAGTCGAGGAAAGCGTGCTCCTCCTCGGAGAGTTTTGTACCGAAGAAGTCGTTGTTGTATAGGTGGTTATATTGAACCAGAGAGGTGGTATCGTTGCGATTTATGGCCAAACGCATAACCGCAATAATAAACTTTACAGCCGGCGATGCCGTGAGACTCAATGCCTCTTCGGTGGTGATTTCGAACTGCAAACTCTTTGGGAAGTAGTAGCTGTTGTAATGGAGTAACTCCTCGGCAATCTCCATACCCTCGCTGTTCTTGCGCACGAGTATTGTTATGTCGCGAGGCAGAAATCCTCGCTCTAACACCTCCTTGATGCGTTCGATGTAGAGTGGTATGCCATCTTTTCCGCACAGCGTACCATTTGTGCCGGCCTCATCCACCGGTGCAACTATCGAGATATAACCACCCTTTGTGTGTTTGCGGCGAGGTATCTGGGCAAGATTGGCATAGGCATTTTGTAATGTATCGTACAACTCGCTCTTACATTCGGGCGATATGCGATGCGCCTGCTCCGCCTTGTCGAGACGCTCGTTTAATCGCGCATTTTCGCTCTTCGCAATGGCTTCGTAGAGGGCGTTGTTGAACTCTACGATATTCGGCAGACTGCGCCAATTGTTCTTTAATGGCTCATTGTGGCACTCCGGCAGAGATCTCTCGACCTCCTTGCCGAGGATTCGCCAATCGCCTCCGCGCCAACGATATATCGACTGCTTGACATCGCCTACGATAAGTACCGAGGTGTCGGTCGATTGCGCCATTGCATTGCGCAACAGGGGCAGGAAGTTGTTCCACTCCTTGGCCGAGGTGTCTTGGAACTCGTCAATCATAAACTTGTCGAAGTAGTTGCCCACCTTCTCGTAGATGAATGGAGCCTCCGATTCGGATATAAAGCCTGCAATGGCGTGTTTTGTCTCGGAGAGCAACATTGAATTATCCTCGCGGCACACCTCCTCGACCATCTTTTGTAAATCGTGGAGCAGTGCAAATCCGCGGTAGTTGCGCGAGAGGATTCGGAGTGTGTTTTCGAGTGTCTTCAAATCGAGATACTCGCTGTAAATATCGTTGAATACTCCTTGCAATTCACCTGCTAATGCGAGGAGCGATGGGGAGGCCTTACCCTTGTTGAACCACTCTTCTGGCGTGTCGGAGAGGTGGCGGAGGTTGGCATCGCTAATCTTGTCGAGTGTGCCATTGGCCACCTTCTCAAATATCTTCGTGAATTTGAGTTTGAAATCATCGTGCGAGTAGCCCTGAGAGGTGATGAGCGCGAGCGCGCGAGCACCACACTTCTTGAAACTATTACGCCTCTGCTCCACGATTGCAGAGAAGTTGCGTATAGCCCTTTTTAGGCTCTCCTTATCGCTGCTGTTGGCTATAATATCTTTGGTCGACTCCTTGAATAGCTCGCTGTTGAGGGCGGTGATGGCACTGCGGATATCCCATCTCTCGCCATCGCTTATGCGCTCTTCGGTCAGCTCCTCCAACCACTTTCGCAACTCCTTGTTCGAAGTTATGCTCTCGATGAGGGCTTCGACACTTCGGGAGAGTATGGGTGCTGTGTCCAACTCCGTGGTGAAGTTCATGTCGATACCCAATTCGCGGACAAAGGCGCGTAGTATGCGCTGAAAGAATGTGTCGTTGGTTAGCACGGTGAAGTGCGAATAGTCGTGCAGGATGAGCGAGCGCACGATTTTTGCGCGCTTACGCAGGGTAGCCTCATCAAGTTTTGTTTCGGTGATTAACTCGGCGAGATGATCGCTCTTTTCGCCTGCGGCGAGCAGATGAATCTCCTTCAATATGCGCGATTTCATCTCCTCGGTAGCCTTGTTAGTAAAGGTTACGGCGAGTATTCGTTTGTAGAACGAACGATCGAAATATGGCTCTCCCTCCTCGGTATAGCGGTCGCGTAGTACATCGTAGATGTATTCGTGGGCTATACGATATGTCTTGCCCGAACCTGCACTTGCAGGTACGATAATGGCTCGTTTTTCGAGTGAGATGGCTCCCATAGAGTTAAAAATTTTTGTAAAGTTACGAATTAAAGATTAAAAAATTGGCTATTCACAAAAAAAGTTGTAACTTGCATACCTAAATGTATATGAATAGTGTGATTATGAAGCGAACAATCTTTACTCTTATATGCGTAATGATGGTGTCGGCCGTGTCGGCACAGACCACGACTACCACAACAGCAGGACAGAGCTCGGCGACCGAGCAGGCACTACCTATGCCAAAAACCGATTGGCTGACCGCATTCAATGGTGTTAAGGTAGATGGTCAGATGAATGTGGTATTCAAGAGGGTAGACAAGGCTGACGATGTGCGTATCATCTACGATACAAAGGGTAATATAACATCGAAGTTCAAGTTCGAGGTGGATAAGAAGGGCGTGCTTGTCATCTCCGAGAAATCCGATCCGAAACGAACCACCGTAACCGATGTTACAGTCTACTACCATACGCTGCGTGATGTGAAGATAGCGCACGCCATAGCCGAGTTCGAGGATCGTATTGAGTGCAATGTGTTTGACCTTGCGGTGTCGGGTGGGGCAGTCGTTTCGCTCTCCATCAAGACTCTGGATACCGCTGTCGAGTGTACGGGTGTAAGCCGTTTGACCATCGAGGGCGAAACCAAATACCTCTCGTTGCGTGTCTCTACGGCCAAGGTCGATTGCAGCAAACTCTCGACCATATCGACCACGGTAGATACCTCCCATTCGGCCGAGGTGCGAGTGGTTGTATCGGAGCGATTGGAGGCTACCACATCGACAGGTGCGAAACTCCTCTATAAGGGTACGCCTGTAATTCTTCGCAACCACAATGTAATCTTTGGTGGCGATATCATCAATATCAACTAGTTGTAGCTCCCTCTATGGCTACATTTATAGACGAGGTTGCTCTGCAACTATACGAGAGATATGGCGATAATTTGTCGTCGCTGACTCTACTGTTGCCATCGAAGCGAGCAAGGCTCTTCTTTGCCGAGTCGCTATCGAAGGTGGCGGTGGCTCCTATGTGGGAACCCGACTACGCCTCGATTGACGATTTAATGGTTCGGTTGTCGGCACTGCGCAAGGGCGATAAGTTGCGCCTTGTGTCGGAATTGTATAAGGTCTATTCGCAATATCACAAGGAGTCTTTCGATGAGTTCTATCATTGGGGCGAGGTGTTGCTTGCCGATTTCGATATGCTCGACAAATATATGGTCGATGCAGCGCAACTCTTCTCCAATATCGAGGAATTGAAGGAGTTGGAGGCCGATTTAAGCTACTTATCGGCCGAGCAGATTGCCATGATAAACCGCTTCTGGAACACCCTTACGGGCGAGAAAGGCGGTGTAGTCGAGGGGTCGATGGCCAAGAGCCGTTTTTTGACAGTGTGGCGCTCACTTGGTGCAGTGTATGACGGGTTCAAAAACGCTCTGCGTAAGTTGGGTGTAGGCTATACGGGTATGATCTATCGCGAGGCAGTCGAGAGGTTGGAACGAGGCGAAGCAGTGCTACCGAGCGATGCGAAATATATCTTTGTCGGCTTTAACGCCTTGTCGAAGTGCGAACAGAGAGTGTTGCAATTTATGCAACGCAACGGCTTTGCCGAGTTCTATTGGGATTACGACAACTACTATGTAAATAATAACTTTCAGGAGGCGGGAATGTTTATTCGCGAGAATCTCGCGCAGTTTGGCGATGCGGAGGGTGTATCGCACGACAACTTCCGCAATATAAAGTCGGTAAACATTCTCTCTACCTCTTCGAATGTGGCTCAATGCCAATCTGTTGTTGATATATTGGAGCGCATAGCCGCATCAAATAATGGTCGTATTGATAAGGATACGGCCGTGGTGCTTACTGACGAGAATATGCTGATGCCGTTGCTCTATGCACTGCCTGAAAAGTTTAAGGTGCAACGCGAGCAGCGAGGAGATAGAGTTGTCGAAACACCATTGGTGAATGTTACCATGGGCTATCCGTTGCGAAGTACATTAGCATACTCCTTTGTGGAGCGATTGTTGGCTTTGCAAAAGAGCGCACGAAGAGATAGCGAGGGCGCAATATCATTCTATTATGCTGATGTGGATGGTCTGCTGGCGCATCCATATATAGCCGATATCTCGACCTCGCAGTATGCGGAATTGAGAAACGGAATTGTTAAACAGCGACTCTTTCAGGTACCTCAATCTATGGTTGCGACCACGCCTTTGCTCTCTGCCGTATTCCGCAAGACCGAGGGGTGGTACGAGCAGTCGGACTATCTCTTGGAGGTGGTCGATATGGTTGCTCAGGCTACAGGCGAGGGTGAGGAGAGTGCCTATCGTGCCGAGTTCTTGTCGGTGATTTACGATGCGTTGATGAAACTGCGCAATGTGGTGGAACAATGCGATATAGAGATGTCGGATGCAGTCTATCGCTCGTTGGTGCGCCGCCATTTGCAGGCTGAGCGCGTGCCTTTTACGGGCGAGCCTTTGCAGGGGTTGCAGATTATGGGTATCCTCGAAACGCGAAATCTCGACTTTAAGAATGTTATCCTGCTCTCGATGACCGACAATAACTTTCCGGGTAGTCGGGCTACCGACAAATCGTTCCTGCCGTACGGCTTGCGATATGGATTTGAGATACCTACGGCCGAACATCACGAAGGTGTCTATGCTTACTACTTCTATCGACTTGTGGAACGGGCCGAAAATTTATATATGCTCTACTCCTCGGCCGCAGACGATAAAAGCACAGGCGAGCCGAGTCGCTATATCCGACAGATGGAGTACGAAACCGACTTCGAGATTAACTACTCGAATGTAGGCGTTGAAGTGTCACTCGCAAGTAGCGATTTTATAGATGTGGATAAGGACTACGAGGTATTCGACAAACTACTTCGCTTCACGCGCGATAAAGGATTGTCGCCAACGGCCTTTTCGACTTATGTAAAATGTCCGTTGCGCTTCTATTTCAATGTGGTCGAACGACTTCGTCCGGAGGATGATTTGGAGGAGACGGTCGATAATATGACCTTCGGAAATATATTTCACGAGGCTGCCGATCTGCTCTATTCGCAAATTCAGGGCGATGCCGCGCCTGCCACGCGTCTTGCCGAACTGCGTAGCAAGGGAGAGGTCGAGAGGTGCGTAGATAGATCCATTGCCAAGGTCTACTTCAATAGAGAAGGCGAGCCGCTGCCCGAACTTGGTGGTGAGTTGCTTATAATCCGCAATATCGTCTGCGAATATCTCGGTAAGAACCTGCTCGATTATGATATTCGCAATGACGACTTTGTGGTGGCCGAGACGGAGTGTGATGTCAAGATGGAGATTCCGATTGAGGTGGGCGATGAGAAGTTTGTTGTTCGTCTGGCTGGTCGTGCCGACCGCATCGACTCTCTCAATAACGGGATGTTGCGCGTCATAGACTATAAGACAGGACGACCTAACCTCGGATACGGAGGAGTGGACTCGCTTTTCCATGGCGAGCCGATAGCTACTAAGCGTGAGTCTAATATCATCAACACGCTTCTCTACTCGATGATGCTCTCGAAAGAGCGTGGTCGAGATGTTCGTCCCGAACTATATTATGTAGGTTCGATGGTACGCAAGGAGTATTCGCCTCGTTTTGTCGAGACAATCGACCGTAAGAGCCGTACGCTCGATGCCTACTCGGAGTGCGCCGAGGAGTTCGAGTCGGAGGTGAAGCGTACTTTGTGCGAAATGTTTGACCGCACCATACCATTCTCGCAGTGTGAAGATACTTCGGTTTGTAAATATTGCGACTACTGTACCATCTGTAATAGGAAATAGATTATTTGCTATATAAATAATTCCGTATATAATATAAGGTAAGAGTAGTTGGCGATAGTTGATATTTCGCTCTCTAAATAGATGGATTTGACTCCGTATTTATACCCAAATAGAACATTTTTGTTGCTATTTAAAATATAATCGTTATATTTACAACCGAATTGTACTAAAAAGATAAATATGAGAAAAGACCTTAAACCAAGAGATCACTCCCTTCTGTTGAAGGCATTTCGTTACTATTTACAATTTGTAAATTCGGGGCTTTATTTCCGCAAAGAGCACCTTGTAGGTGTTGAGAAAGTGCCCGTAGATGGTACTCCGCTTGTGATTGTGTCGAACCACCAGAACTGTTTGAACGACCCCCTCTCGGTTGCGATGAACCTTACAGATAGACGAATAAATTTCATTGCCCGTGCAAATGTGTTCAAGAATCCGATTGCTGGTCGCTTCTTGCGTAAGTTGGGACTTCTTCCTGCATATCGTATGTCATACGATGGCTACTCTTCGGTAGCGAAGAATCGCGCCACTTTCGATGCCGCAGGTCAGGCGTTGTGCGATGGCGAGAGCGTAATGCTCTTTCCTGAGGCAGGTCACCAAGATAAGCGTTGGCTCGGAACATTCAAGATTGCATACTTGAAGATTGCCTTCGATGCAGCCGAGAAATTCGAGTTCAAGCGCGATGTAAAGATATTGCCTTCGTGCAACCACTACGCCAACTATTTCCATGCTCGTACCGACATGCTTATTCGCTTTGGCGACCCTATCTCGTTGATGCCATACTACGAAAAGTATCAGGAGAATCCTCGTGCCACGATGTTGGAGATTAACGAGATTGTACGCGAGAAGATTAAGGAGTTGATGTTGCATGTAGACGATTTGGAGCACTACGACCAAATCGACTTCCTGCGTGAAACGGGCTATGGTCGTAAATATGCCATGGAGCATGGTTTCAATTTCAGATACCTCCCTTCACGACTGCTCTCCGACCAAAAATTGGTATCATCACTTCAAGAGGCTTATAACGAGCACCCTGAGGAGATGGAGCAAGTCTATAAAGATACGGCAGAGCTGTCTGACGGCTTGAAGAAGTTGGGTATTCGCGACTGGCTCTTTATTCGTGACCCTAAGTGGCCTACCGCAGCATTGCGAGGATTGGGACTTATCCTTCTGTTCCCACTCTTCCTCGTGTCGATTATCCCGACAGGACTCTTGTTCCTTATCCCGAAATTCTTCCTTAAAGCGTGGATTAAGGATGAGATGTTCTACTCTTCATTCTATGTGGGAGTGAGTGTATTCATATCGGTACCTATATGCTTTGTTTTGCCGATTGTACTCTTGTGGGTATTTGCAAACTTCTGGTGGGCTCTGGGCTATATGGTAGCATTCCCATTCATGTTCGTTTTGGCTTGGAACTATATGCGTCTATTCTTGAAGTTCAAGGGAACATGTATCTTCGTGAAGCGCAGCAATCGCCCTATCATCAACAAGTTGCGCGACCTTCGCAAGAGCATTTATAACAGATTGGACAATCTGTTAAAATAATTGACAATTGATAATTAAAGGTATAATTTTCTAATAAATGCGCAGAATTGGCGTAATATCCGACACGCACGGCACCTTCGATGATGTGCTGTGCGATTTTTTACGCGATGTCGATGAGATATGGCATGCAGGAGATATCGGCTCCATAGAATTAGCGGACAAGATTGCCCAATTCAAACCCCTGCGAGCCGTATATGGCAATATCGATGGTGGCGACACTCGCTACGCCTATCAACCTTTCGCCCACTTCCGCGTAGAAGATGTTGATGTGCTGATAACCCATATCGGGGGTTATCCGCGCCACTACTCGCCACAAGCGTTACAGAAGATTCAGGCTTGCCGACCTAAGATATTTGTTTCGGGACATTCGCATATTCTGCGTGTAGAGTACGATAAAATCTACGATTTGCTACATCTAAACCCCGGTGCTGCGGGCTGCTATGGATTTCACAAGGTGCGCACAGCATTGCGTTTTACGATAGACGGCAGTGACATCAAGGATATGGAACTTGGTGAGTGGCCAAGAGCAAATCATCTATAATGAAAGAGAGCCCCAATGAAGGCTCTCTTTCGTTATAGGGTATCATATATTACTTCTCCACTATCGAGCGAATATTCTGTATAAGCATCGACACGGCCACCGAGTTGAAACCTCCCTCCGGAATTATCACATCGGCATATCGCTTTGAAGGCTCGACAAACTGCTCGTGCATAGGTTTTACGGTGGTTGTGTACTGCGAAATTACGGACTCCATAGAGCGACCGCGCTCACGCACATCGCGCAAAATACGGCGTGCTAAACGCACATCTGCATCGGTATCCACATAAACCTTTATGTCCATAATGTCGCGTAACTCCTCGTTCTCAAAGATGAGAATGCCATCTACGATGATAACCTTCGATGGCTCCACTTTCAGAGTGGCTTCTGCGCGGTTATGATCAACAAACGAGTATGTAGGGCACTCCACCGTCTTTCCCTCCTTTAATGCCTTGATATGCTCGACCAAGAGCCATGTATCGAAAGCATCAGGGTGATCGTAGTTGAGCTTTGTGCGCTCCTCGTAGGTGAGTTCAGGATGCGCCTTATAGTAGAAGTCGTGGCAGATGGTTGCCACATCGTCATTCTTGAATGCCTCCTGCAAACGCTTTACAAGAGTACTTTTGCCGGAGCCTGTCCCTCCTGCAACACCAATTACCACAACATCTTTCATGACGGAAAGCTGAAAACTAATTTTTAATTCTCAATTCTTAATTAAACAAATAGCGAGCAAAGGGCTCGCTATTTGTTTATGCATCAATATTAGCGTAGGATGCGTTCTCTTCGATAAATTCGCGGCGTGGAGCGACCTCATCGCCCATCAACATCGAGAAGATGCGATCAGCCTCGGCTGCATTCTCGATAGTTACTTGGCGCAACAGACGAGTCTCAGGATTCATGGTGGTATCCCACAGCTGCTGCTCACTCATCTCTCCAAGACCTTTGTAGCGCTGCACCTTTGCGCCCGAACCCAACTCAGCGATGTAATTCTCGCGCTCCGACTCAGTCCAGCAGTAGAACTCCTTATCGCCACGATATACGCGGTACAATGGTGGGGTAGCGATGTAGACATGGCCATTCTCTACCAATTCCTTCATCTTGCGGAAGAAGAATGTAAGCATCAGTGTCGAGATGTGCGCACCATCGACATCGGCATCGGTCATGATGATAACCTTGTCGTAACGCAACTTTTCGAGGTTCAAGGCCTTCGAGTCCTCCTCGGTGCCGATAGTAACACCAAGGGCGATAAACATGTTCTTGATCTCCTCGTTGTCCCACATTTTGTGTTCGAGGGCTTTTTCGACATTCAAAATCTTACCGCGCAATGGCATAATGGCTTGGAAATTACGGTCGCGGCCCTGCTTTGCGGTACCACCCGCCGAATCTCCCTCCACGAAGAATATCTCGGCAATCGAACGGTCGCGCGAAGAGCAGTCTGCCAACTTGCCCGGAAGTCCTGCGCCCGAAAGCGGGCTCTTGCGCTGAACAGACTCACGAGCCTGACGAGCAGCGTGGCGTGCCGTAGCAGCGAGGATAACCTTCTGCACGATAGCCTTTGCATCCTTCGGATTCTCCTCCAAGTAGTTGGTCAAAGCCTCCGACATAGCACCATCTACGGCAGCCGAAACCTCATCATTGCCCAACTTAGTCTTGGTCTGTCCCTCGAACTGAGGCTCTGCAACCTTAACCGAGATTACGGCGGTCAAACCCTCACGGAAGTCGTCACCGCTAATCTCGAACTTCAACTTCGACAACATACCCGACTCATCGGCATAACGCTTCAATGTACGAGTCAATGCACGGCGGAAACCTGTGAGGTGAGTACCACCCTCAATGGTGTTGATATTGTTTACATACGAATGTACATTCTCCGAGAAAGAGTTGTTGTACTGCATTGCAACCTCCACAGGAACACCATTCTTCTCGGTGTCTAAGTAGATAATCGAATCGATAATCTTCTCGCCACGAGTCTTGTCGAGATACTGCACAAACTCCTGCAAGCCATTCTCCGAGTAGAAACGCTCCGAGCGAGGCTCTCCCTGCTCGTTCTTGTCGCGCATATCGGTAATGGTGAGGGCAATACCCTTATTAAGGAATGCCAACTCACGCAAACGAGCCGAAAGAATCTCATAGCGATATGTTGTTGTGAGCGTAAAGATTGAAGCATCAGGCTTAAATGTTACAATAGTACCACGGTCCTCGCAATCGCCTACAATCTCTACTTTCGAAGTTGGGTGTCCTTGGCTGTAAGTCTGCTTGTATATCTTACCGCCACGGTGAATCTCGGCAACGAGAAGCGTAGATAGCGCATTCACACACGATACACCTACACCATGCAAACCTCCCGACACCTTGTAGCTACCCTTGTCGAACTTACCTCCTGCGTGGAGTACGGTCAAAACAACCTCCAAGGCCGACTTACCCTCCTTCTCGTGGTAGTCGGTCGGAATACCACGACCATTGTCGCGTACGGTAATCGAGTTGTCCTCGTTGATGGTAACATAGATGTCTGTACAATAGCCAGCCAAGGCCTCATCGATAGAGTTGTCTACAACCTCATATACAAGGTGGTGTAAACCCTTTTCGCCGACATCTCCAATGTACATAGCGGGACGCTTGCGCACAGCCTCCAAGCCCTCTAAAACTTGGATATTGGAGGCGGAATACTCCTCCTCTTGTCCCTTCTTCAAAATTTCTGTTTCGTTAGTCATATTATTGTTCTAAACTTATCTCTCTTGTTTGTTGCGGGGTGTACCTTTATAAATCGCGAGCGCACGCGCGCGCGTTTAATTGCGCAAATATAGGCCTTTTTTTTGAAACTTCCAACTCTAAATTGCAGATTTTTCGGAAATCAACTCTTCGATATCTACGCGATGAACTGTTTTATGGGCAAAAAGAAGCGTTGTAGAGGGATAATTCTCGATAAGTGATATGTTGTGTGTCGACATCACTACGGCAGTCCCTTTGGCTGCTATTTCGTGGAATAGGCGAACTATGCCCTCGGCAGTTACGGGATCGAGATTTACGGTAGGCTCATCGGCCAATATAACCTTTGGCGAGTTGAGCAGTGCGCGAGCAATCACAAGTCGCTGTCGCTCGCCTCCCGAAAGTTCAAACGGCATTCTATCTGCCCTATCCTTCAATCCTACGAGAGTCAGCACCTCCTCAATGCGATGCTCGATAGCTCCCTTGCCCTTCCAGCCCGTAGCTTGCAGAGCGCAAAGCAGGTTGTCGTGAGCATTTCGGTCGGAGAGAAGAATAAGCTCCTGAAATACCATCGCAACCTTGCGGCGAAGATATGGAATTTTGCTGCGTTTCAGGTGCGTGAGATCAAACCCTGCTATCTCGCCCATACCCTCGACTAACGGCAATTCGCCATAGAGGGTTTTGAGCAACGATGATTTACCACTGCCTACACGACCAATGAGATAGACAATCTCCCCCTCGGATATCTCCAAATCGAGGTTTTCGAGTACCTTTTCTCCTACCTTCTCGCGAGTTCGTGGAGTGAGCGTAATATTGGGATTTTCGGCGTGATATATCCCTGCGCCTTCCAGCTTTATAACAACCTTTTTATCCATTCTTACAATGCAACTTTTTATCGGAGTAAAGGTAGCTATTTTTACGGATAAAATCAAAGATTTTACAATCTTTTTGATCTATTTTTTTAGCTCTATAAATTTCGAGTATTTAGTGGTTGTAAATTTTGACTTAGTTGTAATGTGTGGATGAAAATGTAAAAATATTCAAAAAAATATTGTCATATACATATATTTTGTATCTTTGCGCAGATGAAGTGATGTATTACAAAAATCTAACACAATACACTAACTATTTAAATTTAACAACTATGAGAAAATTAGCTAAACTTTTCATGGCGGTAGTGGCTTTGACAGCTGTTGTAGGCTGTACCACAGACATTACCGAAGACCTCGCCGTTAAGGGGGGGGGTAAGACAACTCTAACACTTTCGTTGGATAGTTCGCGTACTCAGTTGGGCGACAAGGCAAATGAGGCCTATCCACTCACTTGGGCCGAGGACGACAAAATCTCGGTAAATGGCGTTGCATCTGACGCTTTGACCGCTGAGGAGGCAGGTGAGGCAACTGCAACCTTCACATTTGAAGGTGAGCTTTCAACTCCGTATTGCTTGGCTTATCCTGCGGCAGCTGCCGGTCAGGTGGAGTTTCCTGCTGTTCAAAATCAACCGGTATTTGGTAATATCGAGAACAATGTAACCGTATTGTATGGTTATAGTGCAGATGGCAAGGATGTGAAACTCAACTACTTGACAGGTCTTTTGAAGATTGGTATCAAGGGTAGTGCAACCCTC
>JAZSOV010000014.1:0-7305 GCA_045537095.1 Alistipes sp. | reverse complement strand
CGCCTGCGGTTTCGTATGTGCGGGTGTTGAGTGTAACAAGCGGATTGTCAGCGTGATACACCGCCACATTTTCTAATTTTACAACAATTTCCTTCTCCATCTTATCAAGAAAAAAGTTTAATCGTGTAAAGATAGTGATTTTTAAATAAAAATCAAACTTCTAATTACGCTATTTAACTCATTATTTTTCTACGATGAAAGATAGACAAGTTTTCCGAGCCGCCACAGGTTGACCGACCGAGCCACCGAAACGAAAAAAGAGCGAAGAAAATCGCTCTTTTTGAAGTGGAGGTGGCGAGAGTCGAACTCGCGTCCAAACAAGGAGCCCGAAGGCTTTCTACACGCTTAGTCATCACTTAGTCCTTCTCCCATAGCCCGGCAGATGACCGCCAAACCATAGGCCCAGCCTCTAAATTTCGCACGATAACCGAGGCGCATATCGCACTATCTTCTAATGATTGATACCCCGTATGAAGAGCCGTTAAGAAGCGGAACGCCCCTTCGGGATACTCGTTGATGGACAAGCCTTGTGCCCTTCAATTAAGCCTCAATTTCCTGGAAATTAGGCAGCGAGTGCATAGCTATTATTGCCATTTGTAGTTTGAGTGTTGCAGATTTACGAGCGCCCACACAATGCTCGGCGTGCTTACCAACAAACTCTACCTGCTGTCAAAACCGGTCACCCCCGATTTTTGATAGGTATTGCAAGTAATGCGTTGCAAAGATAGTGCAAATAAAATTAAGAATTGAAAAATTAAGAATTAAAAAATCCTTTAATTCTCAATTATTTTGTATATTTGTGCGATTGTGCGTATGTGCGCGCAAAAACGGAGAAAATTATAAACTACATTTATGGGTAAAATCATACTTACAGGCGACCGCCCGACAGGTCGTTTACACTTGGGACACTTTGTAGGCTCGTTGCGTCGCCGTGTGGAGTTGCAGAACTCTGGTGAGTTCGAGAAAATCTTTATTATGATTGCCGATGCGCAGGCTTTGACCGATAACTTCGACAATCCTGAAAAGGTGCGTCAAAACATTATCGAGGTGGCTCTCGACTACCTCTCGTGCGGTCTTGACCCCGAAAAATCGACAATCTTTATTCAGTCGCAGGTAGCAGAGCTGACCGAGTTGGCTTTCTACTATATGAACCTCGTAACGGTGCAGCGTCTGCAACGCAACCCGACCGTAAAGGCGGAGATTCAGTTGCGTGGCTTCTCGGAGAACACCGCCGAGGGCGACACCACCCAAAAGCAGGGTATTCCTGTCGGCTTCTTCACATACCCAATTTCGCAGGCATCGGATATCACCGCATTCCGCGCTACGACCGTACCTGCGGGTGCTGACCAAGAGCCAATGATTGAGCAGGCTCGCGAGATTGTACACAAATTCAACTCAACATACGGCGAGACACTCGTTGAGCCGGAGATTCTTCTGCCTGAGAATTGTGTCTGTATGCGTCTGCCCGGCACTGATGGTAAGGCAAAGATGTCGAAGTCGCTCGGCAACTGCATCTACCTCTCGGATTCTCCGAAAGAGTTGAAACAGAAGGTGATGTCGATGTACACCGATCCTGACCACCTCCGCATAGAGGACCCCGGTAAGGTCGAGGGCAACTGTGTATTCACATACTTGGACGCCTTCTGCTGCGATATCCATTTCGAGAAGTATCTGCCTGATTACAAAAACCTTGACGAGATGAAGGAACACTACCGCCGTGGAGGTTTGGGCGATGTGAAGTGCAAGAAGTTGTTGATTGCTGTATTGGAGGAGATGTTGGAGCCTATTCGCGCACGCCGCAAGGAGTGGGAGCAGAAGATTGAGGAGGTTTACGCAATTCTCGAAAAGGGTACTGCTGAGGCTCGTGCTACGGCTGCCGCAACACTCCACGATGTCCGCGAAGCGATGAAGATTAACTACTTTGAGGACAAGGAACTGATTGCAGAACAAGCAAAAAGATTCAGAGAATCTTCAAATTGAGAATTGAGGATTGAGAATTGAGAATTATTTTTTTACACTTTCAATTTTGCTGCTAATTAGAAAACTTATACTCTCATGGGAAATTTCTCTTTCTAGATTATGATTATATTGATGATAGCATTACCCATGTTTTGTCAAGAAAATCATCGAATGGTTGAAAAAATAGAGATGCAATGAAAAGCGACAATTTAATTGAAGATAAGAGTTTTGATTTCGCAGTTCGCATAGTCAATCTATATAAGCATTTGCAAGACGAGCATCGTGAGAATGTTATATCGAAACAGGTGTTACGATGTGGTACAAGCATCGGAGCAAATATCAAAGAGGCTATGCACGCTCAATCTCGAAAAGATTTTATCTCCAAAATGAATATTGCACTCAAAGAGTCTTACGAAACAGAATATTGGTTACGCTTATTGAATCGCACCAAGTATATTACGGACTCCGAATTTAGTAGCATATTTGCCGAAAATCAGAGTGTTACAAACATTTTAGCAAAAATAGTAATAACGAGTAAAAATACACAAGAGGAATAGAAATGTGATTGGAGAATAATTCTCAATCCTCAATTCTCAATCCTCAATAAATTATGATTGAGCGTTCCAATTACATAAAGCCTGCCAATAGGGAGAAGATTTACCGTTGGTTCTTGGGCATCACAAAGAGGTTGACCGAGCGACAGATGTTGCTTATTCTCGCTATTGTGGTGGGTGCTTTGGCGGGTTTGGCAACCTATCTGTTCGAGTTGCTGTTGCACCTCATTAAAAGCGGACTGGTAAATTGGTTCGATGTCGATACCTATCACTTCCTCTACCTGCTCTACCCCGTTATCGGTATTGTCTTGGCTACACTCTTTGTGCGATATATCGTGCGCGACAATATCTCGGAGGGTGTTACACGAGTACTCTATGCAATGTCGCGCCGAAGCTCGCAAATTGCAGGACATAACTGCTGGACATCGGTGGTGGGCGGTGCTGTAACTATCGGCTTCGGAGGTTCGGTAGGTCCTGAGGCTCCAATCGTACTGACGGGTGCAGCACTCGGCTCGAATGTCGGAAAGTTGGCAAAACTAAACTACAAGAATATCACGCTGTTGCTCTGCTGCGGTGCAGGTGCAGCTGTGGCGGCCATCTTCAAGGCTCCGATTACGGGCGTAGTCTTTGTATTGGAGATTTTGATGCTCGATATCACCTCGGCATCGGTTATCCCGTTGCTCGTCTCTTCGGTTACGGCAACCACAATAGCCCTTGTATTGCGTGGTTTTGATCCAATAATTTCGGTAACATTGACCGATGCAGATCTATTCCAGATTAAACATATCCCACTCTTTATCCTGCTTGGAGCATTGTGTGGCGGAATCTCGTACTATTTCACCACTGCCAATGCAAAAGTGGGCCAGCTGGTGCGCTCAATCAAAAACCAATATACCCGTTGGGCTGTTGCAGGCGTGGTGTTGGGTGTTTTGATTTTCGTATTTCCTCCTCTCTATGGCGAAGGCTATGAGAGTTTTGTGTCGCTGATGAAGGGTGATAAGACCACTATTTTCGAAAATTCACTCTTCTACCCATTCCGTGATATGGATTGGGTGATACTTATATATATCATAGCCATCATCTTCTTTAAGGTTATAGCCATGGCAACCACAAATGCCGCAGGTGGTGTGGGAGGAACATTTGCGCCATCGCTATTTGTAGGAGCGTTTACGGGTGCGGCTGTGGCGTTGATATGCAATATGCTCGGTTGGGATGTCTCGATTGCGGCATTTACCTTGGTAGGTATGGCGGGAGTGATGGCGGGAGTGATGAAGGCTCCGCTTACCTCTATATTCCTTATTGCCGAGTTGTCAAATGGCTATGGATTGTTTATACCTCTGATGATTGTGGCGTGTATAGCCTTTGCGGTGGGACGCTATTTAGATCCCGACTCTATCTACACCAAGCAACTGCGCAAAAATGGCGAACTGCTCACGCACGATAAGGATAAATCGGTGTTGGTATTCCTCAATCTTGACGAACTGATGGAGACCGACTTTGTTCGCATCAAGGAACACTTTACCTTGGGAGATATTGTGGATATTATCTCTACCTCGAAACGAAATATCTTCCCCGTTATTGATAATTTCGGCCATCTGCTTGGCGTGGTGCAACTTGATGACCTGCGCGAGGATATGTTCAAGCCATCGAAGCGAGGTAATTCTATTACCCATTATATGATTCAGCCACCCGACAAAATCCTCGAACACGAATTGATACAGGAGGTACTCCCTCGTTTCGAGCAGAACAAAACTTGGATGTTGCCGGTGGTAGATAAGGAGAATCACTATCGCGGTTTCATCTCGAAGTCGCGTATCTTGAACGCCTATCGCGAACAGTTAGTAAATATTACACAATAGCCGTATGCCTCAGATTACCATATATACAGATGGCTCTGCGCTCGGAAATCCGGGTCCGGGAGGCTATGGCGTGGTGCTTATCAGTGGCCCTCATCGCAAGGAGTTGTCGCAAGGATTTCGTCTGACTACAAACAATCGAATGGAGCTGATGGCCGTTTGTGTGGCCCTTGAAGCTTTAAAGTTCGAGGGATCAGATGTTACCATATATTCCGATTCGAAATATGTGGTCGATGCCGTGTCGCAAGGCTGGGTTTTTGGTTGGGAGAAGAAGATGTTTTCAGGCAAGAAAAATCCCGACCTTTGGATTCGCTTTTTGCGCATCTATCGCCGTCATCGTGTCCGTTTTGTGTGGGTAAAGGGGCATGCTGATACGGTCGAAAACAATCGTTGCGACCAACTTGCCGTAGCTGCTGCAAATGGCACAATCTTACTCGAAGATACCGGATATCAAGCCGAATAGCTATGCGATACGCGTTACCTATTTTGACCATTTTGTTGCTCCATATATCTGCGTATGGTCGCAATTATTTGCACACTATCAAGGAGCTTAATCGCACACCTCACACTCTCAATTCGCACGCTGATTGCGAAAAGCGCAGCTCGTTGGAGATGGATTTCAGTTCGATGCACATTCTATCAAACGAGGAGTTGGATAAGCGTGGCCCTGCCATCTATCCACGCATCAAGCAGATGAAAAACGGAGATTGGTTGCTACTATTTCAGGGCTATCGTATCGGATCGTATATATACTATTGCATCAGCAAAAACGAGGGCAAGAGTTGGAACTATCGCAAAGTTCTCTTTCGCCCATACGCCGTAACCACCTCGCGAGGAGAGGATCAAAGGCGTTTTTCGACTGCCGATGCGGTGGTGTTGCAGAATGGAGATATACTTGTTGTATGCTCCTATCGCGCGAACAAGGGGTATCGTTACGGCGTTGATTGTGGTTTGATGTTGCGCCGTAGTAGCGACAATGGCAAGAGCTGGAGCGATGAGGAGATAATTTACAAAGGGATAAATTGGGAGCCGTTCCTGCTGCAACTGCCCGATGGTCGAGTACAGTGCTACTTCACAGATTGCAATCCTTCGACAGCCGATTCGGGAACATCTGTGATTGAGTCATCCGACAACGGCAAGAGTTGGTGCAATAAGGCCTTTGTCTGTCGCCAGCATCGCTATACCTACGAGAATGGCACTCGCATCTACACCGATCAGATGCCATCTTTCCGATTGCTGAATGACGGCAAGACTCTACTCGGCTTTATGGAGGGGGCATGTCATACCCCTGATGACAAGGATAAACACTATCGTATGTCTGTGGTGCGCCAGCACGGCACCAATTGGACACCACTTACGGGTGAAGAGGTTGGACCTGCTGACCGCGATACCAATATAACTCGCGGAGCAGGAGGCTATGTTGCCACCTTCCCTTCGGGTGAAACGGTACTGTCGTGCAATATAGACTCTAAATTCTCATTGAAGGTGGGTAATTATCGTGGTGATTGCTTCAATGGCTCGTGGGAACGCGATTGGTTGCAGCCATTCAAATATGGCGGTTATTGGGGTAGTACGGAGATGTTGGATGGTCATCGTCTGCTTGCATCCATACACTGCAAACAGGGTATTCAGTATGCCACACTCTATCTCAATCACGATATAGTCGCACCTCGTTTAGCTGTTAAGATTGATGGTAGGAGTGGCGAATGGATGCACGATGAGGCTCTATTTGTAGGTAGCGATTCGCCATCGCAAATGGTTGTGCGCGCGGCGCACGATAGCGAAAATCTCTATTTGCTTGTTGAGTGCAAAAGTGATGATGTCAAGGCAGTAGCAAAAATTGATATTGGGCACTCGCACTCGCTGCTTATCTCGCGTAGAGGATGCTCAGGCGTAAAAGATGTGCAGGCTAAGTGTCGTAAGGCACAAACGGCAAATGGCGAAGTGGGCTTTGTTGCCGAAGTTGCTATACCTCGCCGACGGTTACCTGCCAAGTTGGGAGTATGTTGCTCTATTACAGCTAATGGTATCTCGGATTCTATCTCGATATTCAATAGAAATGATACGGCTACCCTGCCAAGGGTTATCTTGCGAGAAACTGAGCGTTGTAAATAGGGTGCTATTTTATTCTTGCCGTCAGCCCCCCCCCTCTAAGTAAGTTAGCTGTGCGTAGCACAAAAAACAAAAGAGATGTCTTTCAACATCTCTTTGCCTTGCTTACTTTGTCGGGGTACCAGGATTCGAACCTGGGACCCTCTGGTCCCAAACCAGATGCGCTAACCGGACTGCGCTACACCCCGTTGCTGTATTGCGAGTGCAAAGGTAAGCTAAAAATTTTATTCTGCAAACTTTTTCCCGATTTTTTTCAATTTTTTTGTCTCGACTCGGATTATTTACTCCTAATCGAGCCGATTTATCGATAAAAAAGAGAAATATTTCTTGGTTTTTTTGTAACAATAAGAGAAATATTCACTATATTTGTACTACACATAATAAACTTAACCAAACTAATAAACAAACTTAAAAGCCTATATGAACGGAAAAGTTAAATGGTTCGACCCTAAGAAGGGCTACGGATTTATTATTGCAGAGGATGGTGCAGAGGTGTTTGTTCACTATACGGGTATCGTCAAAGAGGGGTTTAAGGCTCTGAATGAGGGCCAGCTTGTAACCTACGAAATCAGTAACGGAGATAAGGGAGAGCAAGCTGTGAATGTACAAATCCTTCCTAAGGAGTAAATAAATGAGCCTGTCTAACAAGTTTTGTTAGGCAGGTTTTTTAGTTATAATCGTAGTAAATAGTAAATAAGATTTGGAAAATAGTTCCAAAAGATATATATTTGTGTAAATAAAGAAACGCAGAGATTTTGCGTTGAACTGTTTGTCATAATTCTTAAAGATTCTCAAAAAACAAGCTACAGACGGACAGTTAGGAG
>JAZSOV010000005.1:0-16235 GCA_045537095.1 Alistipes sp. | reverse complement strand
CAAACAGTTCAACGCAAAATCACTGCGTTTCTTTATTTACACAAATATATATCTTTTGGAACTATTTTCCAAATCTTATTTACTATTTACTACGATTATAACCAAAAAACCTGCCTAACAAAACTTGTTAGACAGGCTCTTTGTTTTTTTGTCGCTACAACTACAACTTTCGGAATGGCAACTTCAATACACCGAAGAAGGCTTCGCCAAATATTCCGCTTGACATCTTCGATGTGCCGAGTTCGCGGTCGGTAAATACAATCGACTCTTCGCGAAGGCGGAAGCCATGACGCCACGCCGTATACTTCACCTCAATCTGAAATCCGTAGCCAACCATCTTCACATTGTCGAGATTCAGGCTACGCAACACCTCGGCGCGATAGCCTACAAATCCGGCCGTAGAATCGTAGATTGGCATTCGTGTAACCATACGCACATATAGCGATGCACCATAGGAGATAAGAATACGCGACAGCGGCCAATTCACAACATTCATACCCGTTACATAGCGCGAGCCAATCACCACATCTGCATCCTGCTCCAAACGCGCAGCAAGGCGCAGAAGGTCGTCAGGATTGTGCGAGAAGTCGCAATCCATCTCAAAAACCTCGTCATAACCACGCTCCAAAGCCCACTTAAAGCCTGCAATGTAGGCGGTGCCAAGTCCGAGTTTACCACTTCGCTCCACGAGATTTACGCGCGAGCCATACTCGGCCATCTTCTCACGAATAATAGCAGCTGTGCCATCAGGCGAGCCATCATCTACATATAGAAGGTCGAAGTTACCGGCAAGCGACATCACCTTGTCGGTCATACGAGCCACATTCTCGCACTCGTTGTATGTTGGAATTATTACGATTCTCTTCATAATTCAAATTGACAATTGATAATTGACCTTCGGTCTTCACTGCTCCGCCTCGGCAAAGTCTGCAAGCAGCCTCTGCTCTCGGCTCAATCGCAGCGGTGACAATTAAAGGTATTTATTTTAATTTTTAATTCTTAATTCTTGGAAGGTTTTCCTTCCAAGGAGTATCGAGCCGCAGTATATCGGAGCCTCTCGTTTTACATCACTGCGAATGGCCTTGCGTTCTGCCGACAATCGGCTATGCCAGCGCAAGAAGTCGCGCCACGCCTGCCACACCGCCTTTGCGCTCTGCTTTTTGCCCTGCAAAGTATAGAGCAGGAACGCTGCAAAATCCAACATAGGCCGCACCACAGCCACCAACAATCTCTGTGCCGCAGGGGCGCAACGATAGAGCATTGCGAGATTATTGCGATGGTTGAGCATAGTCTTAAACGGCGAGTCGGCAGATAGTGTTGCTCCGCCCAAGTGGTAGACCTTCGAGCGTGGCTCCGCCACCACCCTTCTGCCCGACAACCAGATGCGCCAGCAGAGATCTATCTCCTCCTGATGTGCAAAGAACTCAGCAGCGAATCCCCCAAGCTCGGCAAAGACCTCAGCACGACAGCAAAACGCTGCACCACTACCCCACATCACATCGCGAGGTGCATCATACTGTCCATTGTCATACTCCACTTCGTTCAGTATACGCCCACGACAGAACGGGTAGCCAAGAAGGTCGATAAAGCCACCCGCAGCACCTGCATACTCGAACTTTTCACGACACTTATCATCGAGGATTTTAGGCACAACAACCGCAATATCCTCGTTCTGCGCCAACTGCTCCAAGAGTGGCGACAGCCACCCCTCCGCAGGTTCGATATCGGAGTTGAGCAGGACAAATATGTCGTAGCCCGGCAACTGCTTCAATGCCCTATTATAGCCCTCTGCAAAGCCGTAATTCCTATCGAGTAGAACGAGTTGCACAGCAGGCATCGCCTCACGCAGCCACTCCACCGAACCATCGGTCGAGCCGTTGTCGGCAACCACAATATCAGCTTCGGGCGTAGTGGCCACCACGCGCGGCAGATAGTGTTGCAGATGCTGCAAACCGTTCCAATTGAGTATTACAACTGCCGTATTCATCGCTACTACATCTCTTTATAGTTGTCGTAGAAGAGTGAGCCCTCCTTCGGACGACTCTTCCATCGCTTGTGCGACCACATCCAAAATTCGGGTTTAGCCTCGATAGTACGCTCCAAGCAGCGCACATATCGCTCGGTAATCTCGTGGGGCTTGACCTCCTCAGAGCCATCGAAAATCCTTGTATAGTTATGGCGATAACGCCCTGCGTCTATGCGCTCCAACTCCAAGTAGAATACGGGCAATCCGAACTTCAAGGCCAACTGTTCGCCGCCATCAAAGAACAACGAGTCGTGATTGAGAAAACGATGCCAACAGCACCCCTTTGTCACGGGGCAATTTTGGTCAGAGATTAGCCCGACAAGAATATTCTTACCATCTACGCCGTGGCGATGAGCCACATAGTGACGCATAAAATTATTGCTTGCCACCACATCCACTCTATCGTAGTTACGCAAACGCGAATAGAGTATATCCATAATACGACTCTTCAACGGCTTGTAGGCTACAAAAAGGTGGTGGTTTGGGGTGTGCAGGTAGAGGTTTAGAGCAATCTCCCAGAAGCCGTAGTGCGAGGTTAGCACAATGGCATTGCGCCCCTCTATAATCTTGTCGAAATCGTCTGTCAGATTGAACTCGGTAGCCTCGGCTCGTCTTTTGTCGTTCATTGCCGCCAACGAGAGCGTTCCTACTATCATCTCGGCAAGGTGGTCGGAGTAGCGATTGCAAATATCCTGCAACTCTCCCTCGCTCCTCTGCGGAAACGAGGCGCGTAGCTGTTTCGTTATAACACCATAGCGATAGCGTACTACCCTGCGAAGAGTGAAAGAGATAAATGGAGCGAACAGACCATAGCGCACACATCGTGGGAGTATGCCAAAAAGATAGCATAAACACCACAACAACGACACCACGCAGCGTTCGTATATCTCTCTAATTCTACTCTTCATCTTTCGTATCTTGGCTCTCAGCTCTTGTCTTACATCCCGCTACGATAATGACAAACTCTCCCTTCGGTGCATGCTGGCGAAAATGCTCCGCCACCTCGGCAAGTGTTCCGCGTACTGTCTCCTCGAACATCTTCGTAATCTCGCGCGACACAGCCACCTCGCGCTCCTCACCCATAACCTCAGCCAACTGCTCCAAGCACTTGACAACTCGGAAAGGCGACTCGTAGAATATCATTGTACGCTCCTCCTCAGCCAACGCCTCGATGCGTTTCTTGCGCCCCTTCTTTTGGGGAAGGAAGCCTTCGAAGCAGAAGCGATCGCACGGAAATCCACTCTGCACCAACGCCGGCACAAAGGCCGTAGCGCCAGGCAGTGTAACAACATCTATACCTCGTTCCACACAGGTACGCACCAATAAAAAGCCCGGATCGGAGATACCCGGAGTGCCGGCATCCGACACCAGAGCGACATCCTTGCCTGCATCTATCGCATCAGCCACAGCCTGCACCGTGGCGTGCTCGTTGAACTTATGGTGCGAGCGCAGCGGCTTCTCGATACCGAGATGCTTCAACAACACCGAGCTGGTGCGTGTATCCTCGGCAAGGATAAAATCCACCTCCTTCAATATGCGTATGGCACGGAGTGTTATATCCTCCAAGTTGCCAATCGGCGTAGGTACGATATATAGTTTTGCCATATTTTTTGCTATTAGCACTTTAATTATATTTTCTTTGCAGCAAATCCATCACAAATTTTGTAGCTTGTGAGTTTGGCGACCAAGCATAGTGCTCTGCAATAAAGATTATGCAATCATCAAACGATGGCTGCCTGTCGAGCGCATCGATAGCAGAGTCGTATGCAACAGAATCACCGCCAAACAACTCGCGTATAAGCATAAACTTATCGGCCACACCTATCGCCTCGCGCAACGATGCCACGGGCGCGCTCTCCGCCACACCCTTCGGGCATGCAATGGTATCAGCCAGAGAAGTCTGCTCGTGGAACTGCTCACCAACAATAGGGGCAGGATCGTCCTCATAGAGCGATAGCAGTGGACTACTCTTCTTTGACGAGATATGAGAAACGAGAGACGAGAGTTCCTCTTTTGGTTGTTCTTTTGACTCATCGTTTGGCTGCTCGTTTGGCTGCTCGTTTGGTTCTGCAGCCGTCTCTACCACATTTTGCTCCTCCTCGGCCTCTTCATCAAAGAGAATCTCCACCTCAACTTCCGGTTCCTCTGCATCATCCTCAGGCTCAACCTCAGGCTCAACCTCAGGCTCTGGCTCTGGCTCTGGTTCCGGCGCAACCTCAGGCTCGACATTGGCAGGTATTACAGGTATTTTTGCTACACACTCATTTCTCTCGTCCGAAAACTTCAATTCGGTATAGACCTCGCGAAGTTCGCCAAGTACAATATCTCGTTCAAGGTCGCAGAGTACGCCATTGCTCTCTGCATCCTCCAATATCTGCAACACTCGTTGCAATCTCTGTCTCAAATCCATAATCGCACAATTACTTTAATTTGCAAAGATAATAAAAAAATCGTAAAAGCCAACAGCTTAACGCTATCGGCTTTTAGAAGCAGTTTGAAATTTATCGGAACTATCTATCCAAATTTCGTTTCCAACGCAGGTAGCCCGCCACGGCAAGTGCCGAGTATAGTGCGTATAAACAACCCGTAAGGGGTATGCCTTTATAGATATACAGCCCTACGGTTATCACATCCACCACAAGCCATACGAGCCACTGCTCCAAGTATTTACGCGACAAGAGCCACATCGCTATCATCGACAGAGCCGTAGTCATCGAATCCCAAAATGGTACGGTGCTGTCGGTAAATTCCACCAATAGGTAGTATATTGCAGCGTGTAGTACGCCATATATAACTACCAATGGTAGCACAAGCCGTAACGGTGTGTGAGCTATTTTCAGCGGATTATCCTTGCGTTTATGCCCTAACAACCACGCTATCAAACCATACAAGCCTGCCAAGATATAGTAGCCTTGCATGGCGCAGTCGGCATACAATCCCGATTGGTAGTAGAGTGCACAGTGTACGCAGGGCATAATTGCTCCTACTACCCACAACCAAATGTTGGCTCGATACTCCAACCACAAGTATAGCAGTCCGAGTACCACGCCTACAATCTGTAAAATCAGTTTCAGTTCCACGACTAAAAATTAAAAATTGAGAATTGAGAATTGAGAATTGTCGATTTAGAAATGTACCGTTACATTTCCAAGTGCCGAGATGGTTGCCTGTGGGAAGTAGCAAGCCCACGAACCTCTGTCAGCGAGGGTTGCACCCTCCAACCATGAGCCACCATAGCCACTTGCGCAATACTTTGCATTGAACAAGTTGCCAATCTTCACTCCAAATCGCACCTTCTCTACGCGCTTTGTGCGAAGCGTATAAGAGATATCAAGGTCGCTCACACAGTAGCGTGGCAGTATTAAATCTTCGTACTGCCCGTTTGTAAGGTACTGCTTGCTGACATAGCGAGTCGAAAGTCGCGCAGCAAAGCCGTGCGTATGGAAATCGAAGAATGTACCCGCAATAACCGAAGGCGAGTAGGCTATCGTAGTGCGACCTCGCTCAAACGCCACGCCATCAATATAATCGACATAGTTTTTGATATGGTTTTGGCTCAAAGTGGCGTTACCACCGAGCGAAAACCACTTCGTAGCATTTACCGCCAACGATAACTCCACACCTCGGCGGTACGAATCGGGAACATTGCGCGAGAGCAACTCGCCCGTATCAGACAACTCGCCCGTCTGCACCAGCTGGTCGCGATACATCATATAATATAGGTTAATGCCGAGCGACACAATCTTTGTATTATAGGTATATCCCGCTTCTATATCGAGCATCTTTTCGGCTGTCGGGTACTCGCCTTTGCGAATATCGGTGAAGTTATTGCGTGTAGGCTCTTTCTGTCCCACCGCTGCCGAGGCATAAACGGCATGGTCGCGAGCAAACGAGTAGTGCAAACCCAACTTCGGATTGAAGAAGTTGTAGTGGCGGTTGATATTCAGGCTCTGCATCGCCCCCGTAGTATCATCGAAGTTGTCATTTACGCCCGAAATGCGGTGCGTAATATGGCGATACTGCACATCGGCATATAGATTTAACCCTTTGGTAATAAGCCAATCAACCTTCGCAAAGCACGATGCGTCCCACTTTGTTGTATAGTTGCGATAGTACTCCGCAGTGGCGAAGTCGGGAGCCTCCGTCAAGCCCGAAATCTCGCCATAGTGGACTCCGTCATAGAGCGATGCCGATGCACCGAGCGTCAGCGATACACGCTCTGCGGTGTAGGCTGCCGAAGCGACCAAACCTCCGAAATTGTTACCCATCACCTTCTTGCGCAGGAGGTTGGTACTCTCAACCAAAGCACCCCCGACCTCGATAGGGGCAATACCATAGCCCGGAAGCCACGCATCGTTCTTGTAGTTGCGATAGTAGCCGTTGCCATAGGTGTAGTGAGCGGTGGCGTTTATGCGCCACTTATCATTGAAGATATGGCTTACGACCAACTGATTGTTTATCTGCGTGTAGTTGTCGGTATGGTCATCGAAAAAGCCGACAACCTTATCGCCGATAATAATCTCACCCTCAGGGTTGTAACGGCGATTCTCCGCCATCTGCTCTGCGGTCAAACCGGTGTAGGCAAGATAGACCTTCGCCACACCTCCGAACGAGAGTAACTTTACGCTTGTACGCCCATTATAGTAGCCCGCCTGCAACATATAAGATGAGAGGTTGCTCGATGCTCGCTCGACATAACCGTCAGAGGAGAGGTGCGACAATCGCCCATCAATAGCCCAATGTCCTCCGAGCAATCCTGACGAGAGAGCTATCTCCTGCTTGGCAGTGTTGAATGAGCCGTAGGAGAGCGAAGCACGCCCCGAAAACTTCGATGCGGAAGGTGCGGAGGTCATATTGAGCGATGCTCCGAAGGCTCCCGTACCTGCGGTCGAAGTGCCGACACCTCGCTGCAACTGCACCGAGCCGAGCGATGACACAAGGTCGGGGGTGTCGTACCAATAGACCGAGTGAGTTTCCGCATCGTTCATCGGCACGCCATTGAGCGTTACATTGATGCGTGTAGCGTCTGTTCCGCGCACTCGGAACGAGGTTGAGCCTATGCCCGTACCACTCTCCGAAGAGATAACCACCGAAGGCAGATTTGCCAAGAGCGAAGGGATATCCTCGCCATAGTTACGCTCCTCAATTTCGCTGCGTGAGAGGTTTGTGTGGGCAATGGGGGTGGTTTTCGATGCTCGGGTAGCAACAACCTCAATCTGTTCGATGGCAACCGAGTCGTTCTCGATTACATTGTGAGAGTTGAGAGATTCTTTTGCTTCGGCTCTCGCTCCGAAGGTGGCACACAATGCCACAGCAGTTAAAAGAAAAATCCTTTTCATAACCATTTAAGTTTTTAATTAAACAATAGTTTGAAAAGGGGTCGTATGTAAAATTACACTCTTCCCGTTCCGGCATTACCCGTTTCGGTTCGATGGGTATAATCTCAGCCAAATACTAATTGATAGTTGACAATTGACAATTGATAATTAAATGTATTTTATTTATCAAATAAACACTATAAAACGATTTATCGTTTTACTACTAATTCTCAATTTTCAATTCTCAATTCTCAATTAAATTCAGCACCCCTTATGTCGCGACAAAGATAGTAAAAAAAGTTAAAAGTGCAGAGCCAAATGTTATTTTGCGCAAAGAAACCATCTGAAAATCGAAATTTAAGAGGGTTTTTGCAAGGATGCAAGTAAGCGAAATCAAACAAAAGATCACAAAGAGTGATAAGATCCATCAAAAAAAACGGAATTATATAGTTTAGTGTTGTAGAAAATAGAATATTATACCCCACCGCCCTAACGGGCACCTCCCCTAACTTAGGGGAGGAATATAAAAAGGAATATATAACTACTGTCCCCCCTAAATTAGGGGGACGAGCGTAGCGGAGGGGGTATGTAAAAACAACAACACTAAACTATATAATTCCGAAAAAATGAGATGGAAACATACTTGGGCGCATGCAACCATCTCATTTTCTTTGAAGATAAAAATGTAAATATCCTTTAAATACAGTTTTTACAGCTCGTCAGAATAGACTGCACCCGGAAGGTCGTGCTGATTGTAGCGCGAAGCCATCGACATTCCGTACGCTCCTGCCGTTTTGAGGGTAAGCAAATCTCCTCGCTTGGTGATAGGGAGCGATACATTCTCATCAAATACATCGGTACTCTCGCAGGCTGTACCTACGATAGTATACTTTTTGCGCTGCTCACTCTCCGAGGTGATATTTTCGATATTGTGATACGAGCCGTAGAGCGCAGGACGGATAAGTTCCGTCATACTTGCATCTACAATCACAAGACGGCGGCCTGTGGCAGTTGTCTTGTTGAACAACACTTTGGTAATCAACTCGCCACACTCTGCAACAATCGAACGACCAAACTCGAAATGTACCTCTCGGTTACCCACCTGCAAGTGCTGCTTGATAATTGCAAATACCGATGCAAAGTTTGGAATTGGCTCATTCTCAGGCATATCGTAGTTTACGCCAAGACCTCCACCGACATCCACAAACTCCAACTCGAAGCCGAGGTCGGTAAGGTTTTTCACAATTACATTCACCTTGTTGCACATATTTTCGAATACATGCAACTCGCGAATTTGCGAGCCAATATGGATATGCATACCGACAACATCAATATTCTTCAACGCCTTGATATCGGCCACACTGTCGAGAATCTCCTCGTAGGAGATACCGAATTTAGAGTCGGCCTGACCTGTATCGATACAGTGGTTGGTCTTTGGATCGATATCCGGGTTTACGCGGAGAGCCACGCTCACCACCTTGCCCATATCGCGAGCTATCTCATCTACAACATACAACTCTTCGATAGATTCACAGTTGATAGCGAAGATGCCCTGCTCAATCGCATATTTAATTTCCTTATCCTTCTTACCTACGCCTGCATAGACGATAGTCTTAGGGTCAAAGCCTGCCTCGATCGCACACTTCACTTCGTTACCACTTGCGCAGTCGATACCCAAGCCATGCTCGCGAATAATCTGCAAAAGGCGTGCATCGTAGTTCGCCTTGATGGCATAGTGAACCTTGTAGTTGTAGCGGTGCGCTACGGACATCAGACTATCGAGTGTTTGACGCAAGAGGTCTACATCATAGAGGTAGAATGGGGTTTCGTATGTTGCCAACTTTTCAGCAACCTGTCTGCTTAACATATAAATATACCTATTATTATATAATACTACTTAAATGTAACAAGCGAGTGTCCCTCCATCTCCTTTGGTTGCGGTACCCCCATTAACGACAACACTGTTGGCGCAACATCTGCCAAGATTCCATTCTCCACCTTCGCTACGCGATTAGAAACAACCACGATAGGCACCGGATTCAAAGAGTGAGCCGTGTTTGGAGTGCCGTCCTCGTTGATAGCGTTGTCAGCGTTGCCGTGGTCAGCGATAATAACCACCTCATAGCCATTCGCCTTTGCCGAGGCTACAACCTTCTCCACGCAAGCATCAACCGCTTTGACAGCCTTCTCAATAGCCGAGTATACGCCTGTATGGCCTACCATATCGCCATTTGCGAAGTTCAAGCAGATAAAGTCATACTTCTGCTCATCGAGTGCGCCAACCAACTTGTCGGCTACCTCGTACGCACTCATCTCAGGTTGCAAGTCGTAGGTAGCAACCTTTGGCGAAGCGACCAAAATACGATCCTCGTTCTCGAACTTCTCCTCGCGGCCACCATTGAGGAAGAATGTTACATGGGCATACTTCTCGGTCTCGGCAATACGCAACTGCTTCAAACCGAGCGAAGAAACATACTCACCGATTGTATTCTGCACATTCTCCTTATCGAACAAGATATGCAAACCCTCGAACGAAGCATCGTACGGAGTCATACAGCAGTAGTAAAGCGGCATGGTGTGCATACCTGCCTCAGGCATATCCTGCTGTGTGAGCACCTGTGTAATCTCGCGTGCGCGGTCGTTACGATAGTTGAAGAAAATAACCATGTCGTTCGGCTTGATAGTGCCAATAGCGTTACCCTCGCCATCAACAGCCACGATAGGCTTGATAAACTCATCTGTTACGCCCTCGTCATACGACTTCTGCACGGCTGCAACCATATTGGTAGACTTCTCGCCTACACCATCAACCAAGCAATCGTAAGCGATCTTCACTTGCTCCCAACGCTTGTCGCGGTCCATTGCATAGTAGCGACCAATAATCGAGGCTATCTTGCCGGTCGATTGCGCCATATGCGACTCCAACGCCTCAACAAAGCCCTTACCACTCTTCGGGTCGGTATCACGACCGTCCATAAAGCAGTGTACGAAGGTGTTTTCGATGCCGTAGTGCTTTGAGATGTCGCACAACTTGAACAAGTGGTCAATCGAAGAGTGAACGCCACCATCGGACAACAAGCCCATAAAGTGGACATTCGCATTATTCTTCTTTGCATACTCGAAGGCTGCAACAACCTCCTTGTTCATATAGATCGAGTCGCTCTTGCAAGCGCGGTTAATCTTTACGAGGTCCTGATATACAACACGACCTGCGCCGATATTGAGGTGTCCTACCTCCGCGTTACCCATCTGTCCCTCAGGCAGACCTACATTCTCACCATCGGTACGCAACTGCGCATGTGGATTCGCCGCAGTCAATTCGTTGATAAACTCGGGATTTGTCGAAAAAATAGCATCGGCTTTGGTATGGTTGCCAATACCCCAACCATCCAAAATCATCAATAAAACTTTTGCTGCCATAATTATCATTGTATTTTAATTTTGCATTTTTGAATTTTTGCATTTTATTTGAGCGCAGCGAGAATCAACTCCTTTGCCTTCTCAATAGCCTCGTTCAAGCCGTCAGGGTTCTTACCGCCGGCAGTAGCAAAGAACTTCTGACCGCCACCACCGCCTTGGATAGCCTTGGCAGCCTCACGGACAACCGCGCCTGCATCTACGCCCTTTGCAACGACATCATCGCCGAGCATAATGGTAAGGGTTGCCTTGCCACCTACGTTCGAACCTACAACCATAACAAGGTTCGACTTACGAGCGCGCAAATTGTAAGCCAAGTTCTTGACAAACTCTGCCTGACGAGAAATCTCACGAGCAACAACAAAGTAGCCGTCAGTCTCAGGTGTATTTGCCAAGATACTCTCAGTGAGGGTATTCAACTGCTCCTTCTGCATAGCTTCAACCTCCTTGGCAAGCGCATCGTTGCTCTCGACCAAACGCTTGATTGCGGGAACAAGTTGCGAATTACCGAGCATCGCACCAAGCGATGCAATCAAATCTTGTGCGGTATAGATCATCGCCTCTGCCTTTTCGCCCGTAACAGCCTCAATACGGCGAACACCAGCCGAAATGGCCGACTCCGACACAATCTTGAACATTCCGATATTTCCGGTTGCCGAGGTGTGGGTACCACCGCACAACTCTACCGACTCGCCAAAGCGCACCATACGCACCTTGTCGCCATACTTCTCGCCAAAGAGCATCATTGCACCTGCCGCCTGAGCCTCCTCCTGTGTAGCCTCACGATTCTCATCGAGTGGAGAGTTCAAACGAATCTTCGCATTTACCTCGCGCTCTACGGCACGAATCTCCTCATCGGTCATCTTCTGGAAGTGCGAGAAGTCGAAACGCAACGCATCGGGCGACACCATCGAGCCCTTCTGCTCTACATGTGAGCCCAACACCTTACGCAATGCTGCGTGAAGAAGGTGGGTTGCGGTGTGGTTGTTTGCCGAGCATTGGCGTTTTACAGGATTTACTACTGCGTGGAACTCTGCCTCCAAATTCTCCGGCAACTGATTTGCAATGTGGATAATCAAGCCATTCTCCTTCTCGGTAGCAACAATCTCAATCTTCTCGTTTGCCGACTCGATATAACCCGTATCGCCAACCTGACCTCCCGAATTTCCGTAGAATGGAGTCTTGTCGAAGACCATCTGGTAGGAAACCTTATTCTTCGACTGCACCTTACGCACTCGAGCGATGCGGATATCAGCCTCCAAAGTGTCGTAGCCTACAAACTCCTCGCTCTTGGCATCTGCAATAAGTTCCTTCCAATCGTCAATATCTTGTGCTGCGGCGTTACGCGAACGCTCCTTCTGCGCCTGCAACTCCTTCTCGAACTCCTCCAAATCGACCTCTACACCCTGCTCCTTTGCTATAAGCTCGGTCAAGTCGATTGGGAAACCGTATGTATCGTAGAGCAAGAATGCGTTCTTACCCGAGATCTTGCCGTTGCACTCCTTGATAACGCCCTCCAAGAGGTTGATACCCGTTGCAAGGGTACGGAGGAACGATGCCTCCTCCTCTTCGATTACGCGCTCAACGAGCGACTGCTGCGCCTTCAACTCAGGATACTGCTCGCCCATCTGCGCAACCAAAGTTGGCACCAAGCGGCAGATAAATGGCTCGTTGAAGCCGAGGTAGGTGTAGCCGTAACGAACGGCACGACGAAGGATACGACGAATTACATATCCCGCCTTAACATTCGATGGGAGCTGACCATCTGCAATCGAGAAGGCGATAGCGCGAAGGTGGTCGGCAATAACTCGCATTGCCACATCGATAGCCTCCTCTTTGCCATACTCCTTGCCCGACATCTCTGCCAATACCTTGATGGTCGATTGGAAGACATCGGTATCGTAGTTCGACTTCACACCCTGCATAATCATACAAAGACGCTCGAAGCCCATACCTGTATCAACATGCTTTGCAGGCAGCGGCTCCAACGAGCCGTTAGCCTTGCGGTTGAACTGCATAAATACAAGATTCCAAATCTCGATAACCTGAGGGTGTCCCATATTTACCATCTCGCGACCCGGTTTCTCGGCAATCTCCTTCTCGTCACGCAAGTCGAAGTGAATCTCGCTACAAGGACCGCAAGGGCCGGTTTCGCCCATCTCCCAGAAGTTATCGTGCTTGTTACCGCGAATGATGTGGTCCTCAGGCAGACGCTCCTTCCAAATATCGTAAGCCTCTTGGTCAAACGGTACACCGTCCTCCTCCGAGCCCTCGAATACGGTAGCATACATACGCTCCTTTGGCAACTTATAAACCTCTGTCAAGAGTTCCCAAGCCCAAGCGATAGCCTCAGCCTTGAAGTAGTCGCCGAACGACCAGTTACCGAGCATCTCGAACATGGTGTGGTGATAGGTATCGTGTCCAACCTCCTCCAAGTCATTGTGCTTACCCGACACACGCAGACACTTCTGCGAGTCGGCAGCGCGTGGCGACTTACGCTCGGCATTGCCAAGGAATATATCCTTAAATTGGTTCATACCTGCATTGGTAAACATCAATGTCGGGTCATTCTTAACTACCATAGGTGCCGAGGGCACAATCAAATGCTGTTTCCCTGCAAAGAAATCGAGAAACGCCTGGCGTATTTGTTTGGAATTCATCATATATAATAATTTTAATCTCAATCCGTTACAACATTGATTTGCGAGCAATGCGCGTACGCGCGAGCCAAATCGGTTGCAAAAGTACAAAATTTACATTAAATTTGCACAATTAAAGCCAAGTTTTTCACATTGAAGGGAAACAAAGAGAATATACAGGAGACGAAAAGTTCCTCAAAACGAAGAAACCGATACAACATTTTGCGACAAGTGTTGATTGGATTCATCGTCATTTCCATTCTCAATATGGCCGTATCATACCTCTTCTACACCCCAAAAATGCATCGTATAGCGGCCGAAAACCGCGAACTCGTATTAAAATACGAGATTTTACAGGGACGCATCGCCTCTATACAGAGCAAGGTAAAAGAGATACGCCACCGTGATCATCAGGTTTATCGCCCACTATTTTCGAGCGATACTCTCGCCTTGCAGGGCATATATGCCCCCTATCCCGATACAAAATATCTTTCACTTGCAGGTGATGAATACTCCGAATTGATGACCTCGACCTGGATGCAACTCGATGCCGTAACGCGTCAGGCCTATGCCGCATCGCGCTCGTTAGACGAGTTGCAGATTCTCGCCAAAGACAAAGAGCAGATGTCGCTTGCCATACCTGCTATTTGGCCAATCGACCGTACCCGCTTGAAGGCCTTCTACGCCTTTGGAGTGCGCCGAAAGCACCCTATACTTAAAATCCGTACTATGCATAAGGGTGTGGATATGTCGACAGACTATGGTGTGCCGGTCTACGCCACGGGAGATGGCGTGGTCGAGAAGGTTGATCAAGGCAAACGCCGCCGAGGCTACGGCCGTCAAATCCTTATAAATCACAAGTTTGGCTACAAAACTCGCTATGCCCACCTCTTGAAGATGTTTGTCAAGCCGGGCGAGGAGGTCAAGCGCGGACAACTTATTGGCGAGGTCGGTTCTTCGGGTGGTTCTACCGGCCCACACCTCCACTACGAGGTGCTGTATATGGGGCGCAATGTAAACCCTGTGAACTACTTTAACCGCAATATGACGAGCGACGAGTATCGCCAGCTGATGGATAACATGAAGTATAATTCCGACCTCGAAACACACGAGGGCGCAACAAACGAGAATAATTAGCCATGGCACCTACGGATAAAGCCGCAAAAAGAAAGCGCAGAAATCGCCGCGCCATACAGGCCTTGGCTTGGTTTGGTGCTGCCGTGGTTTACTATTTTATCTTCTCGTTCCTCTTCGACACTCCTGCCGAGTACGAGTTGCGCCACTCCACCGACCGACTGAAACGCGAATACCAAACACTTCTCGCCGAATACGACTCTTTGTCGGTTGTGGTTGATAATATCGAGGAGCGCGACCGCAACATATTCGCCATACTCTTCGACTCGGAACCATACGATTTCGATTCGGAGTACAACAATCAACGCGTAGAGCTGCACGAGTCACTACTCACAAAGAGCAACCGCGAAATGTCCGAAACTCTGCAATCCTCGCTCAATGACTTAGAACACAAAATGTCGCAACTCGAAACAAGCTATTCCACCCTTGGCGAGGAGTTACGAAAGCTTGGTTCTATGCGCAACTGCATACCATCGATACAGCCCGTAACAAATCACGAACTTACGCTGCTGACTGCCGCATACGGAACGCTGATGCACCCATTCTACCGCACATTGCAGGAGCATCAAGGTGTCGATTATGCCATACCCGAAGGTACGCGTATCTTCGCTACGGCAGATGGCATTGTCAAGGAGATAAAGGGCAAGAGTTCCACTTCGGGAATAACAGTCGTAATTGACCATCGCAACGGCTATACCACCTCGTACAGCCATCTGCAAAGCGTAAAGGTGAAGCGTGGTCATAGAGTACAACGCGGTGATATCATCGCCTTGTCGGGTAACTCAGGTCTATCGCTCGCACCACATCTCCACTACGAGGTGCGTCACAACGGCACGCGCGTAAATCCTATACACTATTTCTTCATGGAGCTCACCCCCGATGAGTATCAGCGCATTATGCGCATTGCCAAATCGGGAATGCAGTCATTCGATTAAACCCTTTATATCGATGCAACTAAAACTTATTCTGCTCGACTTTGACGGCACTCTCGCCTCGACCGAGGAGGCGAACACAATGGCTTACCTCGCAGCTCTACGCGAGAATGGCATTACTCTCGATATTGAGGAGTACCGAAGTCGCTATTTCGGTATGCGTTGTCCCGAATTTTTGCAAACAATAGGCATCAGCAACGAGGCCGACATCGACCGCATACGCCGCCGAAAGATAGAACTCTATCCCACTTTTTTTGATACGGTGCGTCTGAATGAGCCGCTGTGGGACTTCGTTCAGGATTTCCGCAAGCAGGGAGGCAGAGCGTGGATTGTATCGACCGGACAGCTCGAAAACATTACAAATGTAATGCATCACCTCGGCATTGAAGGTATGGTCGATGGCATCATCTCATCGCGCGATGTTACTGAGCCTAAACCTTCGCCCGAAGCCTTCTTGAAGGCGATGGAGCGCGAGAGTGTAACGCCTGCCGAAACGCTGATATTCGAGGACTCCGCCGTGGGATTGGCGGCTGCCGAAGCAAGCGGCGCACCATATATTAAGGTGAAGATTAAAGATTAAAGATTAAAGATTAAAAATTAAAAATTACATATCAAATACTAAAAAATTAAGAGCCTGTCTAACAAGTTTTGTTAGGCAGGTTTTTTGGTTATAATCGTAGTAAATAGTAAATAAGATTTGGAAAATAGTTCCAAAAGATATATATTTGTGTAAATAAAGAAACGCAGTGATTTTGCGTTGAACTGTTTG
>JAZSOV010000106.1:0-2736 GCA_045537095.1 Alistipes sp. | reverse complement strand
AAAGTCCCACGAAACGGTATAGACACCGAACGATTGATGTTCGCCGTCAATCGGTCGTCCCCAAGCGTAATTACCGCCACTACCACCCCAAGAGACCAATTGCTGACCTCCAAAAATAACCTCTGTGATTTGAGGATTTTGCTTGAGTTTATCGACAAGCGCATCACGCTTCGTGTAATCCATCACATAGGAGAAGTTGTCGGGGAATATGGCATCGTCGGGCACATCCACCGCCAGAAGATTCTCTTTATTAAATCCCATATCGCGCGTGATCATATATTGATGCTGACGATAGATAAAGAGTGAACAGATAATCAACGCAATGGAGATGGTATATTGTACGCCCACAAGCGTATATCGCAATATGCGGCCGGACTTTGACGCCGAGAAATCACCCTTGATAACAAATGCCGGTGAGAACTTGGTAATATACCACGCAGGATAGAGCGATACCACCACACCGAGCAGTACAACACACAATGCCATTACGCCTGCCAACGCCCAATTCTCGTTGATAGCCACTGAGGTAGAGATATACTCTTTAAGTGGTGTATCGGCAAAGAGTATCACAATAACAGTAGCCACAAACAACGATACGAGAATCAATCCAACTGTTTCAAGGAGAAAATTCAGGCGCATTTTCGCAGTTGGAGCTCCAAAGATCTTGTAGTTATTGACCGCACGGATTCGGCTCGGTATCAACGCAAAGAAGAAGTTTACAAAGTTGATAAACGAGATAACGAGAATCAACACCGCAATGGCAATAATCGTATAGGTCGTGATTCGGCTGCCCTGCAACGCCTCTGGCGGCGAATCTGCAGTGAAATAGAGTTCTCCAATAGGAGTTAATCGTACGGTGGTACGCTCAACATTAGTCTTAATATCCTCCTCCGAGAGACCTCGTTTGCGAGCGTCCTCAATAATGTAATCATTCATTCGCTTCTCGACCTCCTCGGGCGAAGCGCCCTCGCGCAAGCGGATATAGTAGGGATCGCCCCAATTATCTTTGCTTGTATCGTCTTGGGCAGGCATACAAAACCAACCTTCGGTACGGGCAATAGATGAGGGTTGAGGGAAATCCTTGAAAATCGCTATAATGGTACGCATTTGATTGCTCTCAGCCCCTCGACCATAGTGCAGTCTGTCGCCAACTTTAAGATTACAACGCTTGGCTGTCGATTCGCTAATAATCATATCGTCTGTTGTGTTGTAATCGGCCAAACCACCCGCCACAAACTCGAACGGGAAGACGGCCAAACCCTCTGGTTCGGCAGTTGCAATCTCAATAGTATAATTCTCTATCGTAGAGTTGCGCTTGACTGAGTATTCGCGTTGTGTTGGATAAGGATTGATATGAAACGAGCCGGCAGCTTCGATTTCGGGACATAATGCACTCACCTCGTCGGGCCATTGGCGATTCCAAGAATAATCCCACAAGCCTTCATCGAACCAATGCGGATGCTCCAAGCGATAGATGCGCTCCGAGTTCTTTATTACTCGGTTGTACGATAGGTCAAACTTTACCTGCACGGCAATAAGATATACCGCTGCAAAGGCTACTGCCATACCCACAATGTTCAGCACCGACGATGTGGTGTAACGGCGAAGCAGGGTTAGAAAATTACGAATATACATAAGTCTAAGTTGTTTTAATAGTGAGTTTAGTGAAATTAGGGAGTATAATGAGTTTAGTGAGAAGAATCACTAAATTCCCTAACCTCCTTAAACTCTTTAAGTTCTCTATTTGTTTAGTATCAAAACCTCATTCTCTCCAAAGTTATCATACGACGAAGTTATAACTTTTTCGCCGGGTTGCAAGCCCTCGATAACCTCATAATACTGCGGATTCTGTCTGCCGATGCGAATCTCACGGCGGTAGGCCTTCTCGCCCGAAGCATCGACAACATATATCCACCTTCCGCCTGTCGCCTGATAGAACGAGCCACGAGGTATCAGGATTGCCTCGGCAGCCTCGCCAAGTTGCAGGTTGAGGTAATAGGTCTGACCGCTACGGATATTTTCGGGCGCAGCACCGCTGAAACGAAAGTCCGCCTTGAACTGACCATTTCTAACTTCGGGATATACCTTGCGGAGCTGCATCTCGTACTCGGCTCCCTGACGCTCAAACGATGCCATAAGACCCGTTGTCACGCGGTCGATATAGTGTTCATCGACCTGCGCCTGCACCTTGTAGGTCGTAAGGTCGTTCACCTGACCGATATTTGCGCCCTGCTGCAACGACTGACCGAGCACGACATCCAACATACCCACCTCGCCATCAATCGGCGCCTTCACCTTGAGGTTATCCACTCGCTGTCGGATAAGCTGCATATTGAGCTGCATCGAGCGGAGGCTCTCCTCCATCTGCGACACCTGCGAGGTGCGATAGAGCGAGTCCTGCTTCTGTCGCTCCAAGACTAAATTACGCCTGCCAACAGCAAGTTCGTAGTCCTCCTTTGAGCGGATATACTCCTCACGCGCCAAGAGGTTGTCGTTGTAGAGGTTTTCGTTCTGCTGATAGGTGCGCTTAAGGCGGCTAACCTCCAAGTCGAGTTGCAGTTTCTCCTGACGGAGTGCCAAACGCTCCTGCTCCATCTGTATCATCGTGTTACGCAGAATGTTCTGCTTCTCGGCAAGGTCCGCCTCCGACTGCAAAATCTGCATCGAGAGGGAGTTGTTTGACATTTCGAGGATAACATCGCCACGCTTAACTTGCGTTCCCTCCTCGGCAACGAT
>JAZSOV010000018.1:0-11325 GCA_045537095.1 Alistipes sp. | reverse complement strand
CCTCCGGTCTTCACTGCTCCGCCTCGGCAAAGTCTGCAAGCAGCCTCTACCCTCGGCTTAATCGCAGCGGTGCCACGAGCCTATCGGCTCTCGCAATGACGCTCTTGTTTATTATCAGCAACACTAAACTATATAATTCCGAAATTTTTTGGGGAACTCCTCTTTTATATTGTACTATTTTGGTTGCAACTATTTGTACAGGAATCGCTTTATCGAGTGCTTTGGCGTATGGATAAAGCCCTCGCGCATAATCTCAATTTTTGCGATTTGGCTATATGCAGGAAGTGCTGCATTTGCTTCTTTGCGTGTCTGCTCCAACTCGGTAGTGATGGTTGCTTCGTCGAGAGCTGCGTCCTCTGCTGTAAGGGCTACCAACGCCACCAAACGCTTGTCGCGCTCCACAATTAACGACTCGGCAACATGTGGTAGGTTGTTCAATACCGCTTCGACCTCCTCAGGGTAGATGTTCTGTCCGTTGGCGGTCAAAATCATACACTTGCTGCGACCTTTGATATAGACATTGCCCTGCTTGTCGATGATGCCGAGGTCGCCAGTACGCAAGAAGCCATCTTCGGTAAAGGCCGCTTTTGTTGCCTCCTCATTTTTGTAGTAGCCAATCATGACATTCGAGCCTTTGGCCTGAATTTCACCCACTTGCTTGCTCGGATTATCCGAGTCGATGCGCAGCTCCAGTCCATCGACTGCACGACCGCACGAACCGGCTTTGAACGACTGCCATGCTGCATACGAGAGCAGTGGTGCGCACTCGGTCATTCCGTAACCTACGGTGTAAGGCAGTTGCACCTTACGCATAACTTTCTCGATAGAAGGATTAAGAGCTGCTCCTCCAAGTACTATTGATTGAAGTTTTCCACCGAAAGTTGTCAGCAGCTGCTTGCGTACCTTACCGTATATGAGGTCGCTCACCCCCGGAATGGTGGTAAGCACGCGCATAACAGGCTTTTGAAGTATAGGCATAATCTTGCCCTTGAATACTTTCTCGATAACGAGTGGCACGGTGATAAGCAGGTATGGTTTAACCTCTGATAACGCCTGCATCAAAAGGGTAGGGGTGGGCGTTTTACCGAGGAAATAGACATGACCGCCACCGCAGATTGGGTAGATAAACTCAAATGCCATGCCGTACATGTGTGCCAATGGCAACATCGAGATAATCTGATCTCCATCCTTTACAGCGATATTGTTGAGCGCAAAGTCGATGTTTGTCGATATGTTGCGCGATGTGAGCATCACACCCTTTGGCTGTGAGGTCGTCCCCGAAGTGTAGTTTATGATAGCAAGGTCATCAAGGCTCAATTCTTCATACTTAACCACCTCGTGCTTCATCTCCTCCGGATATACGGCCGGGATTTTCGATAGAGCCTCCTCTATCTCGCTGCGTTTTGTTCTATCTCGCAGATAGAGAATAGAGTAGTCCTCCAAGTTGATAGCTATGCGTATTTCGGGCAACTTCTCCACCTCCATCTCCTCCCAGATCTTAGGCTCGGTGAAGAGTACTACGCTGTCGGAATGGGCGGTGAGATTTGTTATAGCTTCGGGTGTGAAGTCGCTGAGTATGGGTACTGCCACGGCGCGATAGGTTGTGGTGGCGAGGAATGCCATTGCCCAACGAGAACTGTTCTTTGCCGCAAGGGCAGCTTTGTCGCCCGCCTTCACATCGAGCAAACGAAAGATGGTGTGCAGTCGTGCAATCTCGGTTGCGAAGTTCGCGAATGTGAATGTTTCGCCTTTGTAGTCCGATAGTGCCGAGGTGTTCCATTTGGCAATCATCGACTCTTGCAGGCGGTCAAGATAGTGTCTCATTTTTAGTTTGATTTTGCTTTGATGTTGCAAATATCGGGTGCAATATTCAAACCGAAAAATTTATGGTATAACAAAACTATTTTAGGGACGAAATTACTATGAGGGATAAAATATAAAAATAAGTGGCGAAAATCAACTTCTCGCCACTTAATCCCTAACTCCTATCGGTTAGCCATTCGTGTATATTATCCGCGTAAGTACGCGAAATAGGTACATCTGGAATGCCTTCAATTCCAAGTTCGATAAACACTCCCTCTTTATTGCGATGCAGCACTTTGGCGTGGTCGAGATTTATCATATAGGAGCGATGGCATCGCACGATGCGGCTGCCGTTGAGGTGCTCGGCTACACGGCTCAGTGTATTGCGCACCATACTCTTTTTTACCTTGTCGCCACTGAGATAGTAGGCGCATACATAGTTGTCGGCCGACTCTATCAGCAGAAGATGCTCGCGGCGAATGGAGAGTCGCATCTCTCCCTTTTCGTCAATAATCTGCACATATGCCTTCTGCAAAACCGTTTCATCTCGCTCAATCTGTCTGCGCAACTCTCTCAGCTCGCGCAAATTCTCCTGCCAGATGAAGTAGATGTAGCACAAGGCGTATGGTATAAAGACTATCAGAAATGTCTTGACAAACGAATTTTTGAATAGCTCGGTGATGGTCTTTGTTGTGTCAGTGAGGAGTGTGGCGAGTGTGGCGAGTGTGAGTGTAGTTACCATGGCCAACAATTCACCGAAGATCCACACGATGTAACCTATATAAGTCATTGTGTAGCGTTTGGTATACCAACTCATAATGATTCGGCTCGCTGCTGCGATAACCATACCTCCCAAAACCATCATCAGGGCAATGAGTTGTACGCGTGCCTCACGCGAGATGTCGAATGCTCGCAGAAAACTGTCGTCAATACGGTCGAAGTCGAGAGGACGATAGAGGTTGATGAATATCAAGGCAAAGAATGGTACGAAGAGTACCATAAAGATCTGATTTGCCCTGCTATATATGAATTTAGGAATAGCTCTCATCGCGCTATAAGCTTCTACTTGAAGAACTTATATTGGAAAATCAACATATATACCACAGCTACCGATATATACGAGTCGGCGAGGTTGAATATTGGTCCGAAGAAGTATCCGCGTGAGTCGAAAAGGAACGATAACCACTCAGGATGGTTGCTCCATTGGAAGAGTGGGAAGTAGAACATATCGACAACTCGTCCCATCATAAATGGAGCATACGAACCTCCGAATTCGGCAATCTGTGTAGGTGTCGAGGCCGAGAAGATAAGACCATAGAATGCACTGTCGAGGATGTTTCCGAGTGCGCCGGCAATGATGAGGGCTAATCCCACGAGTACCCCTGTTGGGGCCTTCTTTCGAGCGAGAGCGTAGGTGTAGTAGCACAATCCTCCCACGAGTACTATGCGGAATAGCGATAGAGCGAGCTTGCCCCAGTCGAAATCACCATTCGAGGTTATCTGCATGCCAAAGGCCGCACCATTATTCTCGATAAAGAGTAGTTGAAACCAATCGGGAATAACGACAAGTGCCTCTCCCAGATGGAATGAGGTTTTAACCCAAATTTTGAGAATCTGGTCGGCAATGAGCAATATTAAAATGAGAATGGATATGTGTCTAACCTTCATATGTCTGTAATTTTTCGCAAATATAGTAAAAAAAATGGAAAAGTTTTCTCTATTGCGGATTGCTACTTGTTGTTATCTGTTGGAGTATGAACTCTATCTCACCCACATCGGCCGAGTCCTTGACGAGAACTGTTTTTTCTTTGTCGAGGAGGTAGAGTGCAGGCACTGCGCTCAGGTTATACAGCAGCTCGCGCTTGATATGGCACCCCTTGTCGTAGCTGTTTATCCACTCGGCAGGGATGTCGCTAAGGTGTTTGCGCCACTCGCTGAGATCCTCATCGGGATAGATAGCTAGAATTTTTAGTCGTCCTGTGTGTTGCAACTCGGAGATTAAAGGCGACTGTTTTATCGCAGTAGTGATATCGCGGCACATAGCGCAACCCGGATTGTTGATGTAGATAATCACGAAATCGCTTTTGAGTGAGTATAGATTATGGGTGCGCCCCGACTTTACAGTATAGCGGAAGTCGTTTGCTTTGTGACCGATACGATTTTGCGATACTATGCGCAGATCGTATTCCGGTGCCATCTTCTCGTACTTGTTGTAGTGGGGAGATGCGAGTTGTGCCTCCAAGACGGCGATATACAACTCATCGCTGCGCACGGGGGAGTTTGGATCGTGCAATACCTTGTCCGAGAGCATCACGAAGTAGTCGAACATCTTCTTCGATACTGAGGCGCGTTGCATAAGTTTGCGTATAGGCTCCTGATTGTAGGGGCCTACAAACTTAGATACGAATGTCGCGTAGGCGCGACACATCTCCACAGTGTCGGCCTTGGTGGTGTAGAGCGTATCTGTAAAGTCGAACTTGTCCCAAAAGTGGTCGCGCAGGTAGGCCGCTTGCTGCTCCATGCTTGCCTGCATTGGGGGTTGAACAAAGCGGAAGAGATAATCCCTCTTGGGCTCACTCTTCTGCGATTTTGGGGCGCAACCCATGGCGAATAGTGCCAATATGGCGACTACGACAGCTGCTTTCATTGTTGTAGATAAAAAACTTCTTATCCTCGACTACTTCGTCAGTGAGTAGTCGGTGCCATCCGTAATCTTAGTTTCAGTGTAAGTGTGGCCGAAGCGGTCGGTTGCAATTACCTTGATTTTGGCACTCTTGTTCTTTAACTTATACTTGTACAGGTGGTGTACACTTGGATTTGCACCAGAAGACGCATCCTTTTTGCCTAAGACACCGAGGTAGTATCCAAGGTAGTACATATCGGTACTTGTGGAGGTTGGAGAGACATAAGGGTCATCGAGTGTTCCTGCACCCGACATCTTGTCTATGGATGGTCGTTTGTTAAACGGAATTAGCTCCATATCGCCGGAGTATACATCGTTCTCATAGACTTCGACTTTCCACTCAGAATCTGCAAAGTATACATTCGCCACCAAGATGTCGTCGCCAAAACCAAAGGTGTAGTAGCCCTTTGAACCACCCGAAACGGCATTTCCGCGATACAGACGCATCTGGTGGTCGCGGGTATTCATTCCCTTGTTTACGCCGATATGATACCAATCGGTAAAGGTGTTGCCATCTGCGGTGAATACACCATATCCATTTGGCGCACCATCGGTACACATATTACAACTCCACCAAGCACCACACAAAGCACCCACATTATGCTCGAATACTTTCAAATGATGGGAACCTGCCACATATTTATGTTCGTAGGATTGAATGTAGTGAGTGTGTCCCGACATCACATGAGCCTCCTTGTATGTATTGAGGAGCGCGAGAACATCCTGTATGTAGTTCTCTGTTCTGTTGTAGAGCGGAATATGTACGCAGAGTACCACCATCTTATCCTTCGGTACGAGTGCTAAATCCTGTTTTAACCACTCTACTTGCGATTTAAGAAATCCTCGTTGGTAGCTCTCCGAAGAGGAGTTGGTCGTGTATACAATATTTCGCATGCCGATAATATGTACATCACCACGGTCGAATGAGTAGTTTGCCGGACCAAAGATATCCTCATGGTTGCGCTGGGCTTTCAACTCGAACGAGGTGCTTGTCTTGTCAGCGAATAGAGGTTTGTTCTCGTTGTAGTAGTTGCAGTCGTGATTTCCCATTACATGGAATACAGGCAAGCCGAGCTTCCAACGCGAAAAGCCCTCGCGCAAATCTTCACGAAATTCCTCGGCATTCTTGTTATCTTGGTTCCAAATAATATCGCCGAGTGTTACACCATAACAAGGTGTAGTCTTAATAATCTCGGATACATGGGTTTGGATGCTCTTGACCGATTCGGTTCTGAAACGACTGAGGTGAGTACTGGTTTGTACCTGAGGATCACCAAAGGTGAACAACTTAAATACCTTCTCCTTGCCTCTTGCGAGATGGGTGAGGGTAAAGTCGTACTGCAGAGTATCTTTTGAGTATCTCTTGAAGAAACAAGGCATGCCATTGTTTTCGAGAGGAATCTCGTACTCGGCCGGTATGGTGATATATATATACCAAGTGTTAGGCGAAACCTCAATCTCGTAACGGCCGTTTTCGTCAGTTGTTACGATGTTGAAGCCATCGCTCACAGCAACACCTTCAATCGGATTGCCGTTGCTGTCCTTCACATATCCGAATGGGAGAGTAGGCTCGGTTACGAAATCATCCTCCACGACATTCATTGCCGCCAACGAGGTTGATGAACCAGGCTTGTAGACAATGCTCTTGAACTCGTAGACTCTGCCTGCCGCCAAACTCTCGGTACTCCACTTTGCCGTCATCTTATCCGAGCCATTAGTCTCGATGAACTCTATGGTAAATAGGCCTGCACTACCTGCCGGCAACATGATGTGGAATAAGTGTTCCTTGTCGTTTGAGAGAGTATAATTATCAGGTAGTGAGTATGTAATTTCGTCTGATGTATTCTCTCCCGGTGTGAGTCTGCCGCTTTTGCAATCTACCACAAAATCACCGGCAAGCTTCATATCCGAAGATTTGATGACTATCTTCTGCAATACGGTTGCGCTCTGGTCTGCTTTGATGGCGAAGCGAAGTACGGCAGAGAGATGCTTCAGCGTAACCTTCTCTTTGATGCTCTCGGCATATCCGCACATAGGCATCCCTTTCACAATCGGGCCATCTACGGCATAACTCTGCTCGGCGGCAAACGACACCAGCGTAGTCTCGAATGTTGTGGCCTCGCAATATGGGTAGGTGATGTTGTATGGTGCGGTGCAACTCTTGTCAATGGTAAATTTGGCGCGATTAGGTTCCTCCGAGTATATTACCGCTGCATTCGACTCTATGCCATTGACCACAATGCAATCCTCGTCATCCCAAGATGTAGGGTAGATGTCGCCATCTTTGTTGCCAAGACTTGTACGAGTGAATGTAGAAATGGCTACATCGAGCGAGTTGCTGCTACTTGCTCCCGAGTTAGCTGAATTGTCATGGCATGCTACGATAAGTGCGATACAGAGTAAGGATGCGAATGTATGGATAAGTTTTCTCATATTTTAGTACTTTTCTATTTACAAATCTTTGATGCAAAGTAGAGTGCATATCTATCCGCAAAGGTAAGGAAAATGTAGCAAAGTACAAAATAAAATTAAGTGAGATATGTTGGCTCAATTATTGTGTCTCTGTGGGGTGATAACCAAAAAAAATAAAAGCAATGGATACAAAAAAGACAACAGGGTTTCGCCTCTCGGTTGCAACCCTTGCGATTATGAATGTTACCGCCGTGGTTAGTTTGCGCGGTTTGGCGGCAGAGTCGGTCTATGGACTCTCGTCAGCCTTCTACTATCTTTTTGCCGCTGTCGTATTTCTTATCCCTACGGCACTCGTGGCTGCCGAATTGGCTGCTATGTACTCCGATAAACAGGGTGGAGTATTCCGCTGGGTTGGTGAGGCGATGGGTGCGAGAATGGGTTTTCTTGCCATTTGGATTCAGTGGATACAATCCACAATCTGGTACCCTACGGTGCTTACCTTTGGTGCAGTGTCGATAGCCTTTATCGGTATGGATCAGACACACGATATGGCACTTGCATCGAACAAGGTTTTTACCTTGATTGTGGTGTTGGCGATATATTGGGTGGCGACTTTTATCGCCCTGAAAGGTCTGAGCTGGGTAGGAAAAATCAGTAAGTGGGGTGGAATGATAGGTACTATTATTCCTGCGGCGCTCCTTATCATTATGGGCATCGCCTACCTCGCTACGGGTGGCACAAATCATATGGATATGAAGGAGGGATTCTTCCCCGACTTGTCGAAATTCGATAATTTGGTTTTGGCAAGTGGTATCTTCCTTTTCTATGCAGGTATGGAGATGATGGGTGTACATGTAATGGAGGTAGATAATCCTCGCAAGAACTATCCAAAGGCGATTCTTCTCGGTGCACTCGTCACAGTTCTGATATTTATTTTTGGAACATTCTCGTTGGGCTTTATTATCCCTGCCAAGGAGGTCAATCTCACCCAATCGTTGTTAGTAGGATTCGACAGTTACCTCGCCTATTTTAAGATGTCGTGGGCATCACCCATTATTGCTATTGCCTTGATGTTCGGCGTATTAGCAGGAGTACTAACTTGGGTGTCGGGACCATCGAAGGGTATCTTTGCCGTGGGTAAGGCCGGCTATCTTCCGCCATTCTTACAGAAGGAAAATTCGAATGGCGTACAGCGTAATATTCTGTTGATTCAGGGTTGCATCGTAACACTCTTGGCACTGCTTTTCGTTATTATGCCATCCGTACAATCATTCTATCAGATACTCTCGCAGCTTACTGCGCTGCTCTACCTTGTAATGTATATGCTGATGTTCGCTTCTGCCATCATTTTGCGCTATCGCCGTTCACAAAAGGAGCGACCATTCCGCCTTGGCGGCAATACCACAATGTGGATTATTGCGGGTGTAGGATTCTTGGGTTCGTTACTTGCTTTTGTGTTGAGCTTTATACCTCCTGCACAGATTGCGACAGGTAGTACAACCGTTTGGTATTCAGTACTATTTGGAGGAGCATTTATAGTGATAATTCTTCCGTTTATTATCTACGCGATGCGCAAACCTTCGTGGCGCAATAAGTCTGCAGTATTTGCTCCTTTCGAATGGGAAAAATAGTGTAAATAATCTGCTCTTTTTGCACTGCACTTCGGATAGCGAGATGCTCACATATATACATAGTAACAAAAATTCTCGCCGCGGCGACATTTTTTGTTGTTGCTAAAACTTTGAAGTATTACTCCTTGTTTGTCATTATTTCGAGAATCAAGCGGTCGGTTTCGCTCATTCCGCAGCGACCAATCTTGGTGAGGTTACGAATGCATCTGTCTACATCGTTCTCGATAATACCCTCCAACGAGGTGGTTACACGGTTGTTCATTGCCAAGGTTGCTGAGAGGATAGCTGTAGCTACGCCGCTTGTAACCTTCAATGAGCAAGATGGCTTTGCACCATCGCAAATCATACCCGTAAGGTTGGCAGCCATATTCTTTACTGCTCCCGATACCTCCTTGTAGCCTCCGCCCATAAGTCGTGTGATGCCGCAGGCCGAGCCTGTCGCGGCTACAACGCATCCACACAAAGCCGACAAGCGACCAAGACTCTGCTTGATATAAATCACCGTCAGGTGGCTCAATGCCAATGCACGCAACATCTTCTCGCGTTCAACATCGTTGGCGAGGGCATATATAGCTACCGGAACAGTTGCCGAAATTCCTTGATTGCCACTGCCCGAATTACTCATTACAGGCACCATCGCACCACTCATGCGGGCATCGCAAGCTCCGCTTGTATGCGCCAAGATATTGGTAAAGAGCGTATCTCCAAAGATATTCTTCGCAATTCCGCTATGGAGCATTGCGCCTAAACCATGCCCATAGTCGCCCGTAAATGACAACTCGGCGGCAGCCACATTGCGTTGTGCTGTTTCGCCAATAAATTCAATCTTGTCGAGAGGTACCTCCTCGGCAAAATCGTAGACCTTGCGCAGTGTCAGCTCCAAATCATCTTCACTTGCAGCAACGGCACTATCCGCGCGTTCTGCTGTGGCCAACTCCTCGCCATTGCGGCGTATGGAGGTGAAGTTGGTGTGCGAACCCGAAATAATCACCTCGGCCGTGTCGTTGCCGGCCTCCACATTGACTTTTATGTAGAGGATATTGTCGCTCTCGTCAGTTACGAAGATCGAAGGCTTGGCCTCCTCCAAGAATTTTTTGGCGCGCTCTACGGCTGCGCTGTCCACATCGCGCAGCACCTCCAAACCATATTCCGAGCGTCCTACAACTACGCCCAAAGCGACTGCTATCGGGAGCCCTGTCATTCCGCTGTTTGGGATGCCTACGCCCATGGCGTTTTTGTATATGTTGGCACTGAGTGCCACTGAAATACGCTCCGGTTGTGTGCCGAGTGTTTCGCAAGCCTTGGCCACGCACAGCGATACTGCCATAGGCTCGGTGCAACCAATCGAGAGGACTACCTCACGCTTGATAAGGTCGATGATTTTATCGTGTTCTTGTGCTGTCATACTGCAAATATAGTTAAAAATTGAAAATTAAAAGTCAAAAGTTAAAAGTTTTTCTTATCTTTGCGAGTTAGAAAAAGCTAATGGCTAATGGCCAATGGCTAAAAGCAAAGAAAATAATTAAAAAAAACTATACAGATATGAGAATAGCTCAATTACTAAAATCTACTGATTATGGTACAAAGGTTACCGTAAAGGGATGGGTGCGCACAAAGCGTGGAAACAAGAATGTTGCCTTCCTTGCATTGAACGATGGCTCGTGCGTGGCAAACATTCAGATTGTTGCCGACCTCACAAAAATCTCGGAGGAGGAGTTGAAACCTGTAACTACAGGTGCTTGTGTTGCTGTCGAGGGTACGCTCGTAGAGTCGCTTGGCGCAGGTCAGGGCGTTGAGGTACAGGCGGACTCAATCGAGGTCTATGGCACTGCCGACCCTGCAACCTACCCATTGCAGAAGAAGGGGCACTCGTTGGAGTTCCTTCGCGAGATTGCCTATCTCCGTCCTCGTACCAACACCTTCGGTGCTATCTTGCGTATCCGCCACGCTATGGCATACGCTATCCACAAGTACTTCAATGACAAGGGTTTCTACTACTTGCACACTCCGCTTATCACTGCTTCGGACTGTGAGGGCGCAGGCGAGATGTTCCAGGTTACAACCCTAGATTTGAACGATATGCCTCGTACAGAGGAGGGCGCAATAGACTTCTCGCAAGACTTCTTTGGCAAGCCTTGCAGCCTTACCGTATCGGGACAGTTGGAGGGCGAGTTGGGCGCACTCTCTATGGGACAAATTTACACCTTCGGTCCTACTTTCCGTGCTGAACACTCGAACACTCCACGCCACTTGGCGGAGTTCTGGATGATTGAGCCTGAGGTTGCATTCTTCGACCTCAAAGATAATATGGATATGGCGGAGGAGTTCTTGAAATACCTTATCCGCTACGCACTCGACAACTGCAAGGAGGACCTCGAATTTATGAATAAGATGTGGGATAACGAGTTGCTCGACCGTCTTAACTTCGTATTGGAGAACGACTTTGTACGCCTCGACTACACTGAGGGTATCGAGATTTTGAAGGCTTCGGGCAAGAAGTTCGAGTTCCCGTGCGAGTGGGGTAGCGACTTGCAGTCGGAGCATGAGCGTTACCTCGTAGAGGAGCATTTCAAGAAGCCGGTTATCCTTATCAACTATCCAAAGGATATCAAGGCATTCTATATGAAGCAGAACGAGGACGGCAAGACCGTTCGCGCTATGGATGTTCTCTTCCCAAAAATCGGCGAGATTATAGGCGGTTCGGAGCGTGAGGCAGACTATGGCAAACTATCTGCAAGAATCAAGGAGTTGAACATTCCTGAGAAGGATATGTGGTGGTACCTTGACACGCGCCGT
>JAZSOV010000066.1:0-3060 GCA_045537095.1 Alistipes sp. | reverse complement strand
GTTGGATAGCGTGATGCCATCGTTCAACGAGCAGCAGTGCGAGGAGGCTTTGGCTCTGCGTGAATATTTTGGCAAGACCTCACCAAAGGTCTATCGCCATATGCAGGCAGATAAGGATTTGTACCTGTCATTCTTTATCTCAGCGGTGCAGGGTTGCGGCAAGCAACTGCTTGCGGAGGTTGTGGCATTGGCAAAGAGCGAGGGTTATGAGAGCCTCTACCTATGGACCGACTCGTCGTGCAACCACGGCTACTACGCCCACCACAGCTTTGAGAAGGTTGCCGAGTTTAAGAGTGACGAGTGGAAAACCGACTCCAACGACTACCTGACCTACATCTACCGAAAGAGTTTCTGATGGCAGAGCGAAAGCGGCAAAGAGATAAAGAGAGAAAAAGTTTCGGCTTTTTCTCTCTTTGTTTTTGAAATATGCGTAACTTTGGGGTAAAATAGAGCCGTTATGACACCGCAACAATTTATCGAGAAGTTTCGTGAGGCGTTTGGCGAGGCTGTGCCAATGCCTATCGCCTTTTGGTATGGCGACACAGCTGTCAATACCGAGAGCCGTGTGCCACGATGTATGATTGGTGCTATTCGCAAGGTGTGCGATGGCAATCCTTTGACACTCACTGCCGAGAATGTGCAGTGCGGAGGTGGTGGACTATATACCGCTTTCCGCCCAATGCCCGAGCGTGTGCCTCTATTTGTCTCAGAAACGGAGCACTACAAGCAGACCCCCGAGCAGGTGCGAAAGTATGTCGAGAGCCTCGAAATAGAGATTACAGACAAGCCTTATCTTAACTTTGTGAGTGTCGATAGGTTGGATAGTTGGGATAGTGTTGAGGCGGTTGTATTCTTCGCTACGCCCGATGTGCTGTCGGGGCTCTGCACCTGGGCGTTCTACGACAACGATGCCGACAATGCTGTTGTAACGAAGTTCGCCTCGGGCTGTGCGGCCGTCATTTCGTTTGCCACAACGGAGAATCGCAAGGGTGGTCGCAGTTGTTTTCTCGGGATGTTCGACCCCTCGGCACGCCCACTCGTACCACAGAGTGAATTGACGTTCGCCATACCGATGAGCCGTTTTAAGGAGATGCTGACGACAATGCCTGACTCGGCTCTCTATCAGAAAGCTTTTTCGGTCGTAAAACGAAGGATAAATGGAGAGATAGGATAACTAATCAGATGTGATATGGAAGAGAAAAAACTGAAATACGGTGAACCATACTTAGGTGATTCCAAGTTTGTTGCCAAGTGTAGAGCATTGCAATCGGCATATAGAGTAGAGCGTGGTGAGGCGATACGACCATATCGTAGCAGGGATAAGGTCCACTATTTTGGTAACTACATCGAACGAGGCGAGGTGAGTGGAGTCAATTTCTTAGAGGACTACATCTATGTGTATGCACGATACCGCATAGCATACAAAAAGCCGTTTGAGACAATAAATTCGGACAGATTGTTTAACAATCTACTATCGAGCCAGCCGATGGCATTCAATCTATTTTGTCCGTTGCGCAAAATGCTTTGCGAGTCAGTGGAAAAGGCTACGAAGGTGCTGCGCTATGCTTTGCCTAATTTTGATATTGGGCGAGTTACGGATATTGATTTGGAGTTTATCCCCGATAACTATTCAGAACTTACTGGCGATAGAAGTGCCATGGACGCCATTATTCGCTATGTGGATAGTGAAAACCGAGAGAGTTTTATTGCCATTGAAACCAAATATTCCGAAAACCTTGGCACGAACGAAGCGTCAAACAAAGATAAGTCAATGCAACTTATCAAAGAACTTGGTTGTTTTAAATGCAATGTTGAGCAGGAAATAAAGCTGTCGCAGATATATCGGAACTTTCTACTTAGCGAGGCTTATGGCAGGCATATTGGCGCAGAGTCCTATTCATTGATTATCTCTCCTGATGAGCACCCCTCGACAGTTGATGAGTGGAGGTCTGTAGTCGATGAGCTTACTCCGGAGTATAGACATAAGCTACAAACATTATCTTTAGAGGAGTTTGTAGGTAGATTAATAAGTTATAGCACGGGTGAATACAAAATAACATTCGAAAGGTTCTATGATCGCTATTTACGATTTGATAAACTGTGTGGATATTAAAATATAAGAGTAAACAGGCGACAATATGAAGGTAACAACACTCTATTTTAGCGCCACATACACTACCAAGTGTGTGGTTGAGGCAGTGGCAAAAAACCTCTCAAACGAGGTAACAGCCTATGATATAACCAACGATACATCAACCGACGAGGTCGCAATTTCTGCCGATGAGCTTGTCGTTGTCGGCGTGCCTGTATATGCGGGTCGTGTGCCTGCAATGGCGGCGGAGCGTCTGCGTCGTTTCCGTGGCGACAATACCCCTGCGATAGTTGTGGCCGTCTATGGCAATCGCCACTATGACGATGCTGTTTTGGAGTTGCACGATATTATGACCGAGCAAGGCTTCCGTACCGTATCGGCAGCTGCTTTTATTGCCCAGCACTCCATCTTTCCGAAGGTTGGCAAGACACGCCCCGATGCGGAGGACATGGCTGATATTAAGCTCTTTGCGGAGAAGAGTGCCGCATTGGTTGCAAAAGGATTTGGCGAGATAACAATCCCTGGCAACCGACCCTATAAAGTACCTGGTGGAATACCAATCTGGCCTACCGCATCGAAAAAATGTACCGCTTGCGGAGCATGTGCCCGCCTCTGCCCGACGGGTGCCATAGACCCCGCCTCGCCAAAGGGCGTGGACAAAACGAAGTGTATCAAGTGTGGTCGTTGTATCGTGGTCTGCCCCACAAAAGCTCGCCGTTTTTACGGTATAAAATACTCCCTCGCAGCCGCTCGTTTCAACTCTGCCTTCGCCGCCCGCCGAGCAAACGAAATGTGGTTTGCGGAGTAGTATGGCGAGAAAATTGAATGTGGAAGAGGTAAAAACAGAGCAATATGAAAAAGATTGTGATTGTGGACGGTGGTCCACGAAAGGATATGAACACTGCGCAGCTGTTGCAGCGAGTTGCCGAGGGTACAAAAGTCGGAGCGGTCTTAGGAAGACAAGCTTT
>JAZSOV010000089.1:0-8881 GCA_045537095.1 Alistipes sp. | reverse complement strand
TGCCCTCAAAATGCTCATTTACGCCAAGTAAACTCCGCTTTTTCGGGCTACGCAAGGTTGCGATTAAGGAGAGTGCAAAACAAATGAATTTGTTTTGCCGAGCCGAAGCAGCCAAAAGCCTTCGAAGAAGGTTTAAGCCTTGAAATCTCTCTTGTTATACAACTTCCGGCAAAAAGGGAGTGCCTAAAAAACTTGTTAGACACTCCCGTTTTTTTTGCAATGCTTTTTCGACTTTTTGCCCTATATTTGCACTATAAATATATATAAGTATGAACAGTTGGGCGATACTACCTCTACTTCTGCTACCTTTCGTAGGTACGGTGTTGGGCGCATCGGTGGTGTTATTTGTGAAGGAGAACCACGCAAAAAATATTCGCAACATACTGCTCGGCTTTGCTTCGGGTGTGATGGTTGCTGCCTCAGTATGGTCGCTACTTATTCCGGCTATGGAGGCATCGAACTCGATGGGTAACTTTGCATGGGTGCCTGCGGTGGTTGGTTTTTTGGTCGGTATAGGTTTTATGTTGCTGCTCGATATGATTACTCCGCACCTTCACCTCGATAGCGACAGACCTGAGGGTGTTCGTTCGAAGTTGGGACGCTCGTCTATGTTGATACTCGCCGTTACGCTCCACAATATCCCTGAGGGTATGGCTGTTGGTGTTGTGGCAGCAGGAGCCTTGACGGGCGAGGCGGGACTATCCTTTGCGGGCGCACTGGCTCTCGCCATAGGAATTGCTATACAGAATATCCCCGAGGGTGCAGTCATATCGTTGCCTTTGCGCGCTTCGGGCAACTCACGCGGTCGAGCCTTTGCCTATGGCGCAATGTCGGGCATCGTGGAGCCTTTGGCGGCTATCGCAACAATCCTCTTTATCGAACATCTGCTGGGGATCTTCCCTTATATGCTCGCCTTTGCTGCGGGTGCGATGATATATGTTGTGGTCGAGGAACTTATTCCCGAATCGCACGGAGAGAACCACTCTAATCTGCCTACAATCGGCTTCGCAGTGGGCTTTGCACTGATGATGGCGCTCGATGTGGCTCTTGGATAGAAGTTAGAGAGGAGAGCAAATAATAAATAATTAGGAAATAATTTTTTAATTTTTAATTCTTAATTCTCAATTTTTTTATACCTTTGCACCCGATTAACCTATTGTGGGTTAGTGGAAACCATTTATTAACAATTAAAATTTTACAAGCATTATGGCTGTTAAAATTCGTTTGGCACGACATGGTAAGAAGGGTTATGCTTTCTATCACATTGTTGTTGCAGATAGCAGAGCGCCACGTGATGGTAAATTTATCGAGAAGTTGGGTACTTATAACCCAAACACGAATCCTGCTACGATCGACCTTAACTTCGAGCAAGCTTTGGGTTGGTTAATGAAGGGCGCACAACCTACCGACACTGCTCGTGCGATTCTCTCGTACAAGGGCGTGTTGTACAAGAAACACCTGCTCGGTGGCGTAGCTAAGGGCGCTTTCTCTGAGAGCGATGCTGCGGCTAAGTTCAACAAGTGGCTTGGTGAGAAGGAGGGCAAGGTTACCGCTAAGGTAAACAAGTTGGCTGCTGAGGCTTCGGCAGACAAGAAGGCTCGCCTTACTGCTGAGGCTGCAATCAAGGAGGCTCGTGCTGCTGCTATCGCAGAGCGCAAGGCTGCTGCTGAGGCTGAGGCTGCTGCCGCAGCTGCTGAGGCAACTGAGGAGGCTCCTGCTGAGGAGGCAACCGAGACACCTGCTGAGGAGTAGGTTAAAAGATGTTGACGGTAGGGCGCATAACCAAGCTTTTCGGAGTAAAGGGAGAGGTTGTAATAAACCTCTACGACACCCTGCCCGACAACTTCAATTGGGAGGAACAACCCTTCTTCACGAAAGTGGAGGAGTTGGTAGTTCCTCTTTTTTGTGATTCATTCGCTCGCCGTGGCCAGCGCAGTGCTGTGGTCGCATTTGCCGATATCGACAACGAGAAGCGCGCCGAGATGATTCTCGACCACGAACTGATGCTCGAAGTGGAGGAGAGCGACAGCGACGAGTTCTACTTTGACGATTTAATCGGCTTTGAGGTGCGCATAGGTCGCACCAAGGGCGAGATTGTCGATTTCTACGACAACGAGTTCAACCCACTCTTCGAGATTGAACTCAAAGGTAAGCGCCATCTTATTCCTGCCGTTGAGGAGTTTATTGCAGCGATAGACTTTGATAAGCAGGTTATCAAATTTCTCCTTCCTGACGGACTTATCGAATAGCTGGAAATATCAGAAAATCTGCTACTCGAATCTGCAACACTCAAACCAAGGGTTGTGCAGATTCTCTTTATTGTAGCGCAATGGTTCGTAGTCTGGCAATGAATGAACCATACCTCCCGACTCCACAAGTATCAGTTCTGCCGCAGCGGTATCCCACTCGTAGGTAGTGGTGGTGCGAGGGTAGTAGTCTATAACGCCCTCTGCCATCAAGCAGAACTTGTATGAGCTGCCTTGCTCCACAATTTCGATGTCGGAGTGCAGCTTGCGCATCTTGTCGATATAGTCGGCTGTTTCGGGTGTTTGGTGCGAGCGCGATACAGCGATGCGGAAGTTGTCGTGTGATATGGATTTTAGAGGTAACGACTGTGCATGTGTGCGTATATCGCTGTTGGTGTAATTGGCCTTCTCGTCGGGCATTATATTCTCCAACAACATCGCTCCGCAGCCCTGCTCGGCAAAATAGATTTTGCCAAGGTATGGAACATATATAACTGCGCTCACACACTTGTTGTCGGACATCAGTGCTATATTGACCGTGAACTCATTGTTACCCTTGATAAACTCGATTGTACCGTCTAATGGATCTATAAGCCAGAACATCTCCCAATTCTTGCGCTCATCGTAGAGCATCTCACGCCCCTCCTCCGAAAGAATCGGAATACGGGTTTCGCCAAGTACCTCCTTGATCTTGTTGTGAGCAAGGCGGTCGGCAACAATCAGAGGTGTATTGTCGCTCTTAATTTTGATATCGAGAGCATCGCGATTGTTGTATACCTTCATAATCTCGGCTCCGGCGCGCACGGCTGCATTAAAGGCGCAAGGCAAAAGAGTCTCTCTGATGTGATTCTCTATCATAGCGGTTTTTGGTTGTTTGTGGCTCTGCTGACAAATCTCTTTATAGGGAGTGGTAGCAGCACTCGATTGCTCCACCATCTCTCCTTGTAAAGATAGTCAAATTTTTTCACTTCTCTTACTATATATTGATAAAAATTTATCAATATTGTGTTAAATGTTGAAAGTAGGCTCTTTTCGGTTATCAGACGAGCCGAAAGATACAGAAGCAACATCGCTGTAAGCGATACCGCAACCGCCACAATAGAGAGTGCGGGCATATCCGCAAAATGTGCAGCTACGACCATTGCCGTAGGTGTAAGAAGGAGTGCTATTAGTGGCAGAAAACTCTCATTACGCCAAGCTAAAATATTGTCGGCCGTAATCCGGGTAACAACCTCCATATTGCTCATATCGCCCCTTTCGAGCCGTACCGAAGCTCCAACAATGCTTTTTAACAGGATATTCGGACAGGCGTGGTGTCGTGCTACCATATTGGCGCAATAGGTTATGGCGTAGCGCGCGATAAGGCACTCGCCTTGGAGGTAGAGCAGAGTGTCGTAGGATGCAACCTCTTTGCCCCAAGCCCCGGCATATCGGCGATATGAGAGTGGCAGGTCCATCATTACAACTCGCCGATAGGCGCGATGACGCGAGCGATAGAGCGCACGCACCCCCTTTAAGTGGGTATGGTTTACCTTGACAAGTCCGAATTGCTGCACCAACGAAGTAAATGGCGACTGTGGCTGTTGCATATCAACAATGATGATAGCCTCGTAGTGGGGATACTCCTCTTCGAGCAGTGCAAGCAGGGGTGCTGCGGTTGTCGGATACTCCACAATGGCCGATATTCCTATATGGCCAATACCTTCGCGGAGTATTGTTACAACCGAGTTATTGCGATGGGCGCGGTGCCACGACACTATAAATCGTAGGGCACAGCACAACAGAATAAGAGCAAAGATGGAGAGTAAAATTGATATCAGTTGCATGCAATTCGACATTTATAGGCATTAAGCCGTTGTGTAAAACATCTCTGCTCCTTGCTGTCAAGCAGATGAGCGCACGAGCGCAATGAGTAGCATGAGTATATCATGTGGCGTATGAGTGCATCGCGCTGAGATGGCGAGAGGTGCATTACCGCCTGCTTAACCTCTGAGGTGGAGATGTCCCCACGAAGGGTGCAGATGGCATATAGTGCGGCGTGGGATACGCCTATGTCCTCCGATGTGCACAACTGTTGCAATAGTGGTTCGGCATCAACAATCGAGAGATGCTCACAAAGGTAGATACCTATCAATTGCAGATTGTGGCTCTGCGAGGTGAGCAGTGGGGTGTAGGCAATAGGCACGCCGGCACGCCGCATCAACTGTGACAACATCGCCACATCGTGCAACGAAAGGCGGTGCGTGAGTCGTGCTACATACCTTATGGCTCGCTCCGGTCGTGCCATCACAAGGGCAGCCGTGGCATAGGTGCGCAGCTCCTTCTCGTCATATTCGCTATATAGATTCGATTGCCCTACAATCACCGATGCAGGAGCTAATTGCGACAACTTGGCGAGGGTTTGCAGCCTATGCCGCTTTGTTATGGCATGCCCCATAGTGCGAAGCAAATGTTGCTCCAATCCGCACACCTCAACAATGAGCAGAAGGCGGTAGAGCGCGTTGCCGTAGATATGCTCCGATACAAATATTGCGGCATCGAGAATGGCCTCGGTCGGAAAGCGGAGCTTTAATCGGCAAATCTCGCTATCGCTTGGCTCCTCGTGTGCAACAATCATATTGGCAATATGCGCCACACATCGAGCCTTTGCATAGGCGCGGTAGCGTATATGTGTCGAGTGCAGAGCCTGTGTAACAACCAAAATAAGTGGCAGAGCTGCTGCAAGAGCCACCTCCTCGTTCAAAATGGATACCATTGTGCTACTCCTCCTTATTGATTTTTCGGCGTAATCTTTCGGGTGCTATGGGAAGCGTGAGAAATTGATTGACACCGATTTCGAGCAATGCTGTTACGCTCTCCTCGGAGAGGTCGTGCGAGAAGATAAATACTTGTGGCCGAAAGCCTCCTTGCCTTATCTGTTCCATTGCATCGGTGCCATTCATAAACATTCGTACATCGTCCGTAAGCAGCAGATCGTACGATGATAATCTGCATAGGCGCATCAGCTCCAAGCGCGAAGTGGTGATTTGCAATTGAGCCTCTACATCTGCAAGCAGCCCTCGAATAAGTGCCCCAAAGTCACGATTTTGCGAGTGGATAACAATCTTTTTCATCGATATTTTCTCAAAATACAACGCCCCTTGCTGAGCCAAAAAATATGCCAATTGCTCGATATTATTATCCGAAATAGGAGCGAATGGGGCAAAATCGGTAGCCCGAAAGTAGTGAAACAAGTTTTTTGTATGCTCCTTTTTGTCGTTTTCAAAATAAGTTTTTAAATTTGTAGTACAACTCTGTATTACGGATATGCCTCGAAAGTCTATTACAACCCAAGATTATAGCAATTAAAACTTAAATTATGAAGAGAACTTTTTTTATGTTGGTGGCAGCCTTTGTGTTGCTGTTTGTGTCGAGCATCTCGGCATTTCCGACTAAGCGAACTGATCGTGCCATCAAAAAAGTTTTGAAAGAGTATCAGGCGGTGGGAATCTCGGCTGCCGTAGTTAAGGATGGAAAGATTGTCTACAACAATTCATTCGGATACAAAGACTTAGAGAGTAAAACTCCACTTCGCAACGACCACCTTATGCGTATTGCTTCAATCTCGAAATCGTTTACGGCAACCGCATTTATGCAACTTGTCGAGCAGGGCAAAATTTCGCTCGATGACGATGTGAGCGACCTGATTGGTTTTAGGGTTCGCAACCCTCGTTTTCCTGACACTCCTATTACGCTGAAAATGCTTCTGTCGCACACTGCCGGCCTTCGCGACAAAGGAGGTTACTTCTCACTTGACCGTATCAACCCTGCAATCAATGGCGATTGCGCTGGTGCGTATCTCACATTTGAACCGGGAACAGGCTATCGCTATTCGAACTTGGGTTTGAACCTTGCCGGCACAATTCTCGAAAAGGTTACGGGAGTGCGTTTCGATGAATATATCAAAACGAAGATTCTCAATCCTCTTGGTCTGTATGGCGGTTTCAATGTTGATGAACTCGACTCATCGAGATTGGCGAGCATATACAGATTGCGCAAAGGCAAACTCGTGAAGTCGAAAGGCGCATACAGAAGCATTGCCAACAAGATGGCTAACTATGTCATGGGATATTCGACACCTATATTCTCGCCTACGGGTGGTATGACGATTACGGCGCACGACTTGGCAGTCTATATGATGATGCATATGAACTATGGTGAGTACAATGGTGTCCGCTTAATATCGGAGAAGAGTTCGAAGATGATGCAAACTCCTGTATGGAAGGGCCGTATTCATTATGGCCTTTGCCTTAGAGTATTTACCGACTATATTGATGACGAGAAGTACCAAGGCGTTGGCAACGCTCCTATTGGTCATACGGGTAGCGCCTATGGCTTGAAGAGTATTATGATATGCCACCCTGCCGATGGTTGGGGTATTGTTGCAATGACCAATGGCTTTGCAAACAGTAGTGATAAACACATTATGAAAGTTCTCGCCAATGCAATCTATAAGGCCGGCATAAAGAAGTAGTGAATTATAGGGCTTTGTTCTATTATAAAGGGAGGGTGTTCAACAAGTTTGTGAACACCCTCCTTCTCTTTTGTATCAGTGGTAGTTTATTCGGCTTTACCATCCGAACCAAGTACCTCCTTAATCTTGTGGATGTACTGCTTCTTCATATTCTCGCGAGCAGGACCGAGGTACTTGCGAGGGTCGAACTCTGCCGGGCTCTTTGCGAATACCTCACGCACAGCTGCGGTCATTGCAAGACGCGAATCGGAGTCGATGTTGATCTTGCAAACAGCTGACTTAGCAGCCTTGCGGAGCTGCTCCTCCGGAATACCTACTGCAGCCTTCAAAGCACCGCCATACTTGTTGATGGTCTCAACCTCCTCCTGTGGTACCGAAGATGAACCGTGAAGTACGATAGGGAAGCCAGGGAGCTCCTTCTCGATAGCCTCCAAAACATCGAATGCCAATGGTGGTGGCACGAGGCGACCGGTCTGTGGATCAACAGTACACTGCTCAGGAGTGAACTTGAAAGCACCATGCGAAGTACCAATCGAGATAGCCAACGAGTCGCAACCTGTCTTGGTTACGAAGTCAACAACCTCCTCAGGCTTGGTGTAGTGGCTTTCAGCTGCCGAAACCTCATCCTCGACACCTGCCAATACGCCCAACTCGCCCTCTACGGTTACGCCGTATTGGTGAGCATATTCCACAACCTTCTTTGTGAGAGCAACATTCTCATCGTATGGGAGGTGCGAACCATCAATCATTACAGACGAGAAGCCCATATCTACGCACGACTTGCAAGTCTCGAACGAATCACCGTGGTCGAGGTGAAGAACCACCTGTGGCTTTGCCCAACCGAGCTCCTTAGCGTACTCAACAGCACCCTCAGCCATATAACGAAGGAGAGTCTGGTTTGCATAGTTGCGGGCTCCCTTCGATACTTGAAGGATAACCGGCGACTTGGTCTCAGCTGCAGCCATAATGATAGCCTGCAACTGCTCCATGTTGTTGAAGTTGAATGCTGGGATAGCGTAGCCACCCTTAACAGCCTTTGCGAACATCTCGGTTGTGTTCACAAGTCCTAATTCCTTGTATGAAATCATAGCTTTATAATTTTATATGTTAATTGTTGTAATAACCTTGTATCTCTAAATCGTGCCAAAGTTAGTAAAAATTTTTAATTATTCAGTCGTGGTTCCGATCTAAAAGAGTAAATTATATACAAAAGTTACTACAATGAGTATAGGAGCAATCCATTTTAACAAAAATACCAGCACTCCAAATAGAGGTGCGCGTAGGGTTTCGTTGTTCGAGATCTCCTGACGGAATATCTTTCGATCGAGGCACCAGCCGGCAAATATGCAGGTCAGCAGACCTCCGAGTGGCATCAGTACATCGGCTGTAATCATATCGAAGAAGTCGAATATCTTGCTCGACCACAAACATAATGCTGCCGACATGACAGATACGACACTTGTGATTGTAGCACTCATTCGGCGCGAAAGGTTGTGATGCTCCTGGCAATACTCGGTAATAACCTCGTGGAAGGTGATTGTTGAGGTCAATGCCGCGAGAGCTATCAGCAGGAAGAACACAGCCGACCAGAATTGCGGCATTGGCATATCCTTAAATACGAATGGAAGGGTTTCGAAAATCAATGTTGGTCCCTGCGTAGGCTCCAAACCATCCACGCTGAATACAGCCGGGAAGATAATCATACCCGACAAGACTGCTACGAGGAATGTCAGCATCGAAGCTGACCATGCCGTAGTCGAGAGGTTTGTCCCCTTCTTGAAGTAGGAGGCGAAGGTTACAAGACACCCCAAGCCCACCGAGAGCGAGAAGAACGCCTGACCTATGGCACACACGATAGTATTTATAGTAAAGGCCTTCGAGAAGTCGGGTTTGAAGAAGAACTCATAGCCCGCCTTTGCTCCGGGCATCATCGCCGCACGAATGGCGATGACTATAAGCATCACGAAGAGGATAGGCATAACCCACTTTGCCGTGCGCTCCAACCCCTTGCGTACCCCTCGTGCCACAACGATATGTGTGGCGAGGATAAAGAGCATTGTATAGAGAGGCTCACGCCACGAGGAGCGGAAATTCTCGAATATCGCATCGAACCCCTCACCCG
>JAZSOV010000040.1:0-1636 GCA_045537095.1 Alistipes sp. | reverse complement strand
TCTTACAAGCGACGGGGGCAAAGTCCAAAACAAAGGGCGTGTCTAACAAAAACTTGTTAGACACGCCCTGCTTTTGTTAGAAGTTGTATAACAAGAGGGATTTCAAGGCCTGCGTAGCCCGAAAAAGCGCAGTTTACTCGGTGTAAATGAGCATTTTAAGAGCGAGTGTAACGCAAAAAACCGCTTATTAGACGACTTTTGGACTTACAGCAGCGAGGACTGTCCGGGATTTACACCCGATTCCCTTTTCATCGAAACCCTCTAATTCGAGTAGTTCCGAACCTTTGCTACTGCAAATATAGGGATTTTTTTCTTTGAGTGTACCACCTTGACTTAAAATTTGCAAAAATTTGTAGTTTTCGGAATAGCGTGTGCGTCTTTTTTATATCTTTGTAACGAGGAATTGTTTTTTTAACTTAAAAATTTGAGGACTATGAAATTTTTTAAGATTTTTTTGGCTACCCTGCTCGCAATGGTTGTGGGTACGGTTTTGTCGTGGGTGCTGTGCTTGGTGATTTTTGTAGGCATGGCAGGCTCAATGGAGGGCACAACACAGGCGGTGATTACTCCGCAGACAATTGTTAAGATAGATTTGGCAGAGAATATCACCGAGGCGCCAACAAAAAATCCTCTCGCTGGTTTTGACTACGCCACAATGACAATGGCAAAGAACACTCATCTGTTGAAGGTGTTGCAGAGCATCGAGGCGGCAAAGGGCGATGCCCGAGTGAAGGGTATCTACCTCAACTTTACAGGTTTGGGCAGTATAACAACCGGAGCCATGGAGGAGGTGCGCGCAGCGTTGGTTGATTTCAAGCAGAGTGGCAAATTCGTAGTGGCATACAACGAAACCTACTCGCAGGGTGCTTATTACCTCGCATCGGTAGCCGACAAAATCTATCTCCACCCCGAGGGCGGTTTTTCGTGGGTTGGTTTGGCGCAGAGCTCGCTCTTTATGAAGGGAGCGCTCGACAAACTCGGCTTGAAGGCTGAGGCGTTCCGCCCTACGGCTTGCAAATATAAGAGTGCCGTTGAGCCATATATCCGCAAAGATTTCTCGCCGGAGAATCGTGCGCAGTCGCAGACCATGGTCGATGATATGTGGGGTGTGTTGGTTGGCTCGATTGCCGAGAGTCGCAACCTCGATGCAAAGAAGCTGATGCGTCTTGCCGACAAGTTGGAGGTGTCGCAACCCGAAGACGCCTTGAAGCACGGCTTGGTCGATGCCCTTATCTACGAAGACGAGATGGAGGCAAAATTTGCCGAGTATGGCGTTGAGAAGGGTGCAGATGGCAAGTTCAACATCATCTCGCTCGGCGACTATATGACTCTCGCTCCCGTTATGCCGAAGTTTGGCGCACCGGCTGTCGGTATCGTATATGCTGAAGGTCAGGTCTTTGATGGCGAGGGCGAAGATGATAATGTTTATAGCGTAAATGTGTCGAAAACCCTTCGCAAGGCGCGTGAGGATAAGGATATCAAGGCTGTTGTCTTTCGTGTGAACTCTCCGGGCGGTAGTGCCTTGGCAAGTGATGTTATCTGGCGCGAGGTGGAGTTGCTCCGCAAGGAGAAGCCGGTGATTGTTTCGATGGGCTCGTATGCTGCAAGTGGTGGTTACTATATCTCGGCAGGTGCT
>JAZSOV010000143.1:0-12785 GCA_045537095.1 Alistipes sp. | reverse complement strand
GTTTTGATGTAGAGGGGGGGGTTAGAGGCGTTTTTCGGTTTTGCAAACCCCGAAGGTGGTCAAGGCGCTGTCTTTTTAAGGGTTAGTAAGGGCTAGTAACGGATAGTAAAGAAGGCGCTATACTCTTACTTGTCCTTACTAGCCTTTACTAGCCTTTACTGGCCGTTACCCTTCACTCCTCCTAAAAATTGGAATTTAAGCAGATGGTTGCAAGGCAAACAAGGAGCCGAGTACGCAGCATACTAAGGCGTATGTGAGCAACTCGGCTACCGAAGTTTAACGCAGCAAACGCTGCTTAAAAACAATTTTATTTTATCTTGTGTTTTTTGAGGATTTTCACAATCGGCTTCTCAATCGCCTGCGCCCAACGGTGGTAACCATAAGAGTATGGATGAATACCATCGGCAGAGGTGATATGGTCGGTACCTGTCTGGTTCGGAACATTCACAAAGTACACATTTTTGTACTCCTTGACAATGGTTTTCATCAACTTCTCGACATACTCAATACGAGTCTGCTCCTTCTTCTCGTAATGAGGCATAAAGTTGCGATTCTCGCGATAGATGGTATTGATGAAGATAATCGGTATAGTAGGACTATTCTTGCGCACAGCCTCGATAAAAGGACGAATACGCGAGCCTATCTGCTCGATTGATGGATTGGAAAACGCATCGCAGATAAGCGCATCGGCCTTGACATTTCCGAAAACCTCGCCAAGGTATGGTTGCAACTTACTATTGCCCGACATTCCGAACGAGCAGAGGTGCAAACCGGTCGAACGCGAAAGAAAAGTTGGCCAAGTAAGGCCTGCGCCGGAGGCATTTGATCCGTGTGTAAAGCTCGAACCAAACACCGCAATATTGTGGCGGAAAGGATTTGGCAAAGCCTCAATCTTCGCCCCCTGAGTTACACCTATTTCGAGAGATGTAAGTTCCGAGAAGAGAGGAAGATAGAGAATACACTCCTTCTCTCCCTTGTACAATCGCTCAATCATTGCAAGCGGAGTTGACATCTTCTCCAAATTATCGGCAGTAGGCGCAATTTTATGACCATTAGACGATGCCCAAGTCCACTCACCCTTATCGTTCTTGATAAAGAGATTGAAACCATTTGTGGTGCATAGTGGCGCATTGGCATACCACGAATTGCAAGGTCCATAATTAGCCTTTACATAGATAGCCGAAGCATCGGTCTTGAAAGCAATAGCCAAACCCGAAGTCATACGAAGCAAACGAGCTTCCTTCTTTGTTAATTCAGGAATAGCCTCAGTCTCGACACGATGATAAGGATTGGTTGTTTTGCACAACTTACCGAGCATTGTAAGCTTGGTTGCATCTACAAAGTCGAGATTTGGCAATTGCTTTGGTGCTGCCGAAGCAGAGATAACGAGCAACGAGCATACAATGGTTATTATAAATCTTCTCATGATAACACTACTTAATCTTATGTTTCTTCAAAATCTTCACAATCGGTTTCTCGATAGCCTGAGCCCAGCGATGGTAGCCATACGAATATGGATGAGTACCATCTGCAGAGGTGATATGGTCTGTGCCGGTCTGGTTCGGTACATTCACAAAATAGACATTCTTGTACTCCTTGACAATGGTCTTCATCAAATTCTCATTGTGAGCAATACGCTCGCTCTCACGCTTCTCGTACTTAGGAAGGAAGTTGCGATGCTCGCGGTAGATGGTATTGATAAAGATAATCGGCATATCGGGCTTATTCTTGCGAATGGCCTCGATAAATGGACGAATACGCGACTGAACCTGCGCAATGCTTGGGTTTGAGAATGAATCACAAATGATAGCATCGGCATTGGTCTTGGTAAAGGCATCTGCAAGATGAGGCTGCAAACGACTCATACCCGACATACCAAAAGAGCAGAGGTGCAAACCGGTCGAGCGCGAAAGGAATGCCGGCCATGTCAGACCTGCTCCCGAAGCTCCTACACCGTGAGTAAAACTCGAACCCACAACAGCAATATTGTGGCGGAATGGATTTGCCAACTTTTCGATTGATGCACTCTTGTCCACGCCAATTTCGAGCGATGTAAGCTCCGCAAAGAGAGGAAGATAGAGGATACACTCCTTCTCTCCCTTCACTATGCCGTTCATAATTACCAACGGTTTGGATAGCAGTTCAAGAGTCCTGCGGTTAGGCACAATCTTGTGAGCCTTCGATGCAGCCCAAGTCCACTCGCCTTCGGCATCCTTAATAAAAAGGTTAAAGCCGGTAGTGGCGGTCAATGGATAAGCTGACGACCATCTCGAAGCGGGGCCGTACTGTGCTTTAACGGTAATGATTGTTGCATCGGTCTTGAATGCGATAGCCAAGCCCGAAGATGTACGGAGCAGGTTAGCCTCGGTTTGGGTGATACCCTCAATGCTTTCAACCTCGACACGGTGGTATGGATTGGTAGTCTGACACAACTTACCAAGCATGGTGAGTTCCATTGCATCGACATACTTCAACTTGGACTCCAAGTTTTTCTGCGCAAACGACACCGACACAACAAGCAACGAAATCGCAATTGCAGTAAATAATCTCTTCATAGTTCTATTTGTTACAGGTTATTATAAGTATTTCAAATAGGCAAAAAAGGGGCTGCAAAATAGAGCAACCCCAAAAATCTGATTTTTTATAATTTTACTTCTCCAACTCGTTCAAGATACGCATTGCAGCATCGAGAATAGCGGTATCGTCAAGCGTTACAACGCCTCCGTCAGGACCCTGCTCGAAGTGAACTCCTACCGAACCCTTAGCGTCAAAGTGCTTTCCGCCAAAATAGTTACGAACGGTCTCAACATCGAGACCCAACTCATCTGCAATACGCTGTGAACTGCCGCTTGGGAGTCTATCCTTAATACGGCGTAACTCGTTAAATGTGATAATCATAGAACTTAAATTTTAAGTGTTATTTCTTGAATTGTTATTTTTCGCACTACTAATTTAGTGTTTTTTTCTCAATCTGCAAAATTTTCAACCAAAAAACTCGCATTTTCATCGAAAATCTATCAATTCGAACTCCGGATATTGCTCTTTTGCGAATTTAGGCACTCTGTTGCCACCTCTTTTCATCGATTCAACCTTCACCTCCACAGCGGCATCTCCGCTGCCATATTTAATTTTCGAGATACTCTCGCCATCTGCCGCAGTTTCTATATATATAGTTTCGCCCTGACGCTTTGGCAGAAGGCGTATAGCCGTATGGCCATCAACTTCGACCTCCTCGATATGAAAATCGTCCTTCATACCCGAAAAGCCTTGCAGCGGATTGAGCAGTTCCTTCTCGTAGGCATCGGCTCTATCCACTACTATCTCTTTCGATGTCGCACGCACCTCGTAGCGCAAGGAGTCGATTACAAAGAGTTCAGTGTCGGCAACACGCATATAGGAGTTGTTGCCATCTACCCGCAGTTCGCCCCTCTGCTCTCCCCCTCCTGCACGCAGTACAAACGAAAGCGAGTAGTTGCCAAGAGCCGAATAGTGGCGCGAAATGCGCTCTAATCGCCTCTCGCCTCGCTCATCTGCACTCGCTGCAAATGCCATCACAAGAAGCAACGCTATCAAGAGATATTTTTTCATAATAGATTTTGGCTATTGGCGGAGATTAAAAGAGATCGTCGTCGTGAAAGCCCAAAAAAGAGTCTTTGCGATCGTCGAACATACCACACATAGTCATCGCCTGCAAATCGTCGATAGTATCACTATTATCCGAGTCGCGGAACGCTTCCAGCCACATTATTTTACTCATTCTGCTCATTCGCTACAACATTTTAAGGTTATAAGACTACTCTACTCCGAGCTCCTGCAACAGAGCCTCCAACGATGCCATATCGTAAATCTTCACATCGCGAGGTTTCGAGCCATTTGCAGGACCGATAATACCCGCCTGCTCCAACTGTCGGGTGATACGACCTGCACGGTTAAAGCCTACATTGTAGAAGCTCTGTATCGAAGAGGTCGAGAAGCGACCACTTGCCACTGCATCGCGTGCAACCTCGGCAAAGTGTTCGTCAAAGCGTATTGGCGCACCACCCTCGCTGCCGAAGTTAGCCTCCGAACTCGCAGCACTTGCATCTTCATAGTCAGGCAGGAGATATGTGCCACTTGGGAATGGGAATGGCTGCTCCGAGATATGTTCCACAATATCGCGCACCTCCGGAGTATCGACAAAGGCGCACTGAATACGGGTAAGCTCTCCGCCATTCGACATGAGCATATCGCCACGACCGATAAGCTGGTTTGCTCCCGGTTGGTCGATAATAGTTCGCGAGTCAATCATCTGCATCACACGGAAGGCAATTCGTGCCGGGAAGTTCGCCTTGATACCACCCGTGATAACCTTCACATCTGGTCGCTGTGTCGCAACGATAAGGTGGATACCGATAGCACGAGCCTTCTGTGCCAGACGCATCACCGGTTGTTCTACCTCCTTGGCGGTCATAATCAGGTCGGCAAACTCGTCAATAATAACCACGATATATGGCATGATATTATCCTCGACCTTGCGCTGACGCACCATATCGTTGTACTCAACAATATTTCTAACGCCCACCTTACCGCACTTTGCAAGACGGTTCTCCATCTCGATACAGAGCGAATTGAGCGTATATACCGCCTTCTTCGGATCTTTCACAATAGCCTCATCCTCAGACTCCATCTTCGCCAAGAAGTGCTTCTCCAACTTCGCATAGAGCGAGAACTCTACGGTCTTAGGATCTATCAGCACAAACTTCAACTGCGAAGGGTCCTTGCGATAGAGCAACGATGCAATAATGGCGTTCAAGCCCACCGACTTACCCTGTCCCGTAGCACCTGCAACAAGCAAGTGTGGCATCTTTGCCAAGTCGAAGACGAAGTTCTCGTTCTGGATTGTGCGACCGATAACAATAGGCAGTTCGCCCTTAAAGTTCTGGAAACGCTCCGACTGAATAGCCGAGCGCATCGACACGGTCTCTTTGTTGCGGTTTGGCACCTCAATACCGATAGTACCCTTGCCCGGAATTGGTGCGATAATACGAATACCCAACGCCTTCAACGACTGCGCAATATCCTTCTCCAAGCCCTGCACACGGGCAATCTTAACGCCCGGCTCCTGCACAATCTCGTACAAGGTTACGGTAGGACCGATAGTCGCAGTCATAGAGATAATAGGCACTCCGAAGTTACCCAAAGTCTCCTCGATGCGTTGCTTGTTCTGCTCAATCTCCTCGTTCGACACCTCCACGCCACTCTCGTAATTATAGAGGTAGTCAACCTTCGGAAATTGATAATCGGGGGTGCTGTCGGGATTGAATGGACGATGCTTATCGACCTCCTCCGAAGAGAGTTGCTCCTCGGTGTGCTCGTAGACCTCGACAACATCTATATTCGATTTAGGAGTCTGCGCTGCAACCTCTTCGGGCTGCTCTGCAACGGCAGTTTCCTCCTTTGCAGGCTCTTCGATTGGCTCTGTTGCAGGCTCTTCGGGTTTATCTTCGGATTTCTTCTCTACGGCTTCGCCGATAATACGCACCTTATCCTCTGCCTCTACGGCATCGTTCTTGCGCTGCTCGGCCAACTCCTTACGCGCTTTGCGTTCCTCGTTCTTGCGAGCCATATAGCCCTGCAACGATGCAAATGCGCCTTTGCTCTGCTCAACGCCCGTTTCGGTAGTGCGTTTGAGGAAGTCTATAAAGTGGAGATTTATGATAACGCCCGTCAATATCCAACATGCCAAGAGGGCAAACACCATACCCATAGTACCTATTTTCGGTTCCAACATCTCTACTACGGCAATTCCATACTCTCCGCCCCAGCCACTGCCAAAGAAGCCATCAGCACCCGTAGCAAGAGCCAAAGTGAGTGAGCCGCATATCGTAACAAGCATAATGGACAATGCCGTACGCCACAGCACGCGCGAACGCTCCAACAGCAAGAAGCCGCCAAACAACATTCCGATAATCGGAATCAACACACCGAAGATGCCAAACGACTTGCCAATAAGTCCATTCGCCAACTTCGCACCCGAACCTCCGCATACATTGCGTATAGTGGCTGCCGCATTCATCGGGTTATTCGCCAACGCTCCAAGGTCGTTGCGCCACACAAAGAGGTGCGCCACAGCTGCCACCAAGACATACAACGAGAAGAGAAGAATCAGCAATCCCCCTATCCAGCATATCGTCTCCCAAGTGGTGCGTGTGCCATCACTCTCGGTTATACTCTTTTTGCGTCTTGCCTCGCGCTCCTTGCGCTTCTGCTCGGCACGCGACATCGTTTTATCTTTCGCCATATAGTGTTGTTTCGTTTTTCTATCTGTTAAATGCTTTCTCTCGCAACTTCTCGGCATAGCTCTCATCCGCAAAGGTCAGAAAGCGATATTCTGCCACTGCACTCTCCCCTGCCCTTAAATTATTCTCGTCAAGCAGAGTTGCCACCCTGCGAGCCACAGCCTCCGAAGAGTCGATAACCTCTACTCCATCGCCTGCTACTCGCTCAATCACCTCGCGCAGGAAGGGATAATGCGTACAGCCCAAGACTATCTTATCTGCTCCACCCTCGACAAGAGGTAGCACTGCCTTGCGCACCAACTCCTCCGTTTCGGGCATCTGCTCTCTATTCTGCTCCACGGCCTCGACAAAGCCCTCGCCCACGGCTTTGAGGATTTTCACTGTCGCACCATACTTCTCCTCGTTGCGGCGGAAGTGATCACCCTGCAACGAACGCTCCGTAGCCAACACTCCGATAACGCCCGTCTTGGTCGTGAGTGCCGCAGGTTTCACAGCAGGTTCAAGTCCCACAAACGGCACATCAGGATACTTCTCTCGCAACCCCTTAATAGCCACAGCCGTAGCGGTATTGCAGGCTATAACGATCATCTTGCACCCCTCGGCAAGAAGTCTTTCGACTGCCTCCTCGATAAATCCGCGCAACTCCTCCTCACTGCGTGAGCCATAGGGACAACGCGCGCCATCGCCAAGGTATATCAACGACTCGTGTGGCAGTGCATCGTGTAGTGCCTGCCATACGGAGATACCTCCCAAGCCTGAGTCGAAAACCCCAATCATTAGCGATACGCTAAATTAAGAATTAAGAATTAAGAATTAAGAGTTAAACTACTCACTACTCACTACTCACTACTCACTACTCACTACTAATAGGTTTTGTCCAGCTTTGCGCGAGGTATTGCAATCAGCTCGTTCATCAAAGCATTTTCAGAGTAGTCGCCACTCTCGGTAAAGCGAGTCTGCTCGTAGACATTACCATTGGTGTCGGTTGCTACGACCTTTATCTCGCGAGCATTCGGATTCTTCAACTCCAAGCGATAGAGGTGGTTACAAGGTGTCAAATAGCCCTTGCGACCTCCGCCCTTCATCTTGCTACGCGCATTCTTGACATGACCATACGAACGACCTACAACGCCAATATGGTAGCCAACAGCCCACCAATCGCGGCTCGAATTGAGCTCCGGCACGCTATCCTTCGTAACAGGAATACGCTTCATTCTGCCTGTCAGCACTCCATCCTCGTACATCTCGACCTTCCAATCGGCATCTGCCATAAAGACATTAGCCAAGATGGTGTTGTGCGAATACGGAAAGCGGAACTTCTCGAACTCGCCACCAAACTCTGCATCGCCACGATACAATCTTATCTGATACGAGATGTCGTATCCCGTAGCCTTGTACCACCAATTCTTCAACTCGGTGCCCTCAACATCGTAGATAGTATATCCGTTAGGCACTCCATCGCCATTGGTCGATGACCACCAATATGCACCCGATGCTGCGGCGTGGACATGCTCGTAGATGCCCTCTTTGTTGTAGTTGTGATTCATATAGTGGGTATGTCCCACGAAGATATGAGCCTTCTTAAACTCGGCGAGAAGCTTTCGCACCTCGGCCATATATGGAGTTGTGCGGTCGTACATAGCGATATGGAGGCACAATATCACCATCTTATCACGCGGCACAAGTGCCAAGTCGGCCTTCAACCACTCGTACTGCTCGCGTGTAAATGCAGCCGTATACTTGCTTGCCTTCTCGGCTGAGTTGAACTGCACATCGCGCATCGAGACAATATGCACATCGCCTCTATTCCACGAGTAGTCTATCGGACCAAAGACATCCTCAAAAGCTCGCTGGTAGGCGAGGTTGAAGGTGCTGCTGCGCTCGTCAGCTGCCACTGGCGGTTTGATATGGTCGTGGTTGCCAAAAGTCTGGAAGAAGAGCAACCCCGAACTGTTGTAAGACATCGCCTCACGCATATCGTCCAACAACGGCACACTATTGTGTTTTCCCTCGGTATAACCAATATCGCCCAAGGTTATGCCATAGCAAGGGAGTGTCTGTTTCCCGACATATTCGCGAATATCGGCAATCGTCTCGCGCGAGAAACGCTTGACATGGAACATACACTGCGCCTGTGGGTCAGCCACAGCAATAAGGCGAAACACCTTCTCCTTGCCATTTGCAAGGCGTGTAAGAGTGAAGTCGTAACGCTTCTTGCCACTCTCTATACGCTGATAGAAGTCGGGATGACCATCCTTGACATTTACCTTGTACTCAGCAGGTATCGAGTAGTAGACATAGGTTGCATCAGGCGAGGTCTTGAACGAAAAACGCCCCTTAGCATTGGTCTGCACCACCTTAAATCCATCAGTAACAGCAACGCCTGCAACCGCATTACCCCTCTCATCGCGTATCGTTCCCGACACCTTAACCTGCGATGTAGCGACAAAGGCTACAAGCACAGCCGCCATTGAAAGTAATAATCTTCTCATATATCTTATTGTTTATCGTTATTATCAAACATCGCCGACAATCTATCGACTATCTCGTCATCGCTCATCTCCGAGCAATCTATAATCACATCAGCCTTTGCATATAGAGGCTCACGCTCGGCAAGATGTGTATGCATAAAGCGCAATACCTCCTCATCGCTCAGCCCTCGCAATTTCGGGCGTTTGTAGCGACCATATGGGGACAAACGCGACAAAATCTGTTCGGGCGTGCGCTTCAAGTAGACCGACACACCATGTTCTGCCATCCACGCTTGGTTGTCGCCCCACACGGGCAGACCTCCACCCGTAGAGATAATGGCGCTCTCGTACTCAGCGGTCTGCTCCAAGGCTCTGCGCTCTGCCTGACGGAAATACTCCTCACCCGCATAGGTGATGATGTCGGCAACCGCCGCACCCTCCGCCTCCTCGACCATCTTGTCGGTATCGAGGAATGGCAGTTCGGTACGCTTGGCAATCTTGCGACCAAGGGTACTCTTTCCGGTACCCATATATCCCGTTAAGTACAATCGCATACTTTTTCAATTGAGAATTGAGAATTGAGAATTGAGAATTAAAAATTAAAAACTACTCTCTACTCTCTACTCACTACTCTCTAAAAAAGGTTTAGCTGTTCCGAGTTGCTCTCGTCTATGTCGTTGCGGACAATCTCTATCGGTGTGCCACTGTTATTTACAGGCTTTATAACCTCCACAGCCTCCTCGTCTGACGCCTCTTCGATTGGCTCAACCATTGGCTCAGCATCGTCATCTATCGGTTCATCGCTGCTTTCAGGCTCTTCGGGTTCTACCACCTCAGGCTCGATAAAAGTCAAAGTATCAACATCGAAAGTGGTGAGTCGCTTACCCTTTGCCTTGCACGACTTAACGCCCACAAACTCCTCTACATCAACCATATCGGCAGGTCGCGATGCTTGTGCACCCTTGTAGGTTATCTGCAACTCGGCACCCTTCGCTCCCGAAATGCAGACGAAGCGGGCCGAGCCATCTTCATCGAGGAAGTACTGCGCCTTGTCGGTCTGCTCCAACTGGAAACGCTTCATATAGTAGTAGCCCTGCTCATTGTCGAAGTAGCAGAGGTTATAGACCTTGCCAGCCTCGTAACGCTCGACACGCACCGTATCGTCAGGGAAGTGTTGCTGCGTATCGAAGCCCGTAATGTAGGCGAGATTCTTCGCAGTCCACACCACAATCTTGTCGTTGCCCTTGAACTCGCCGAGCAACTTACCGCGACCATCGCTATTGAGTCGGCGCACATCATCGTCCCACCAGATATTCTGTCCTGCCAAGGTCGAAACGCCCTTCTCCTTCAAGACAATCTTGTGGATTGGGTAGCGCGAGAAGAGGTTACCCTGCGACTGACGGCCTTTGATAGCCAACTCCGAGAAGTCCAAATCGACAATCATCTTCTTCAAGCGTGGGCGTGGGCGGAAGTATATCTTCAACACCTCAGCCTCGCCATTCGGATTGACCGAGAGGTACAAAATATCGCTCTTTGGAGTTCCCTTTGTGAGGTCGTACTCCTTATCGCGAGTGATGCCCTTGATGGCGCATCGCTTCATCATTATCGCCCCACCCTTTCCGTCACGATAGAGGAGGTTGTAGATGGTGCGCTCATCGTTGCGCTTAAAGACACCTATATAATATATATTCTTATCGACAAACTTCTTCTCGGCAACCTTCGTGATAACATAGCGGCCATCGCGCAATATTACTATCACATCGTCAATATCCGAGCAGTCGCAGACAAACTCAGCATCTTTCATCGACTTGCCGATACCGAAGAAGCCCTCTGCCCTATCTACATAGAGTTTTGCGTTCGATACTGCCACCTTTGTAGCCTCAATCGAATCGAACTCACGGATTTCGGTCTGACGCTCCTTGCCCTTGCCATACTTCTCGCGGATATGCTCAAAGTAGGCAATAGCGTAGTCGGTCAAGTGTGCCAAGTCGTGCTTAACCTGCTTGATATCCTTCTCGATCTGCTTTATCTCGTTATCAGCCTTATCCGAATCGAAACGCGAGATACGAATGAACTTCAACTCGGTCAGGCGTTGCACATCTTCAATCGTAACCTCCCTGCGCAACAGCGACTTGAATGGCTCCAAGCCCTTATCCACCGCTGCATAAGCCTCCTCACGCGACTTGCAACCCTCGATAAGTTGGTAGAGTTTATTCTCGATAAAGATACGCTCCAACGATGCTGCATGCCAAGCCTCATTATGCTCCGCCAAGGCTATCTCCAACTCCTGCTTCAACAGCCCCTTGGTATGCTCTGCCGAGTGGCGCAAAATATCGCTTACGCCCATAAATGCAGGTTTATCATCCTTGATAACGCAGGCATTTGGCGAAATCGACACCTCGCACAAAGTGAAGGCGTAGAGTGCATCAATCGTCTTGTCGCACGACTCGCCTGCTGCCACCTGCACGATAATCTCCGCCTTGCGAGCCGTATTGTCATCGACACGGCGAATCTTAATCTTGCCCTTTTGGTTAGCTTTGAGGATGGAGTCTTTGATGCTCTCGGTGGTGGTCGAGAACGGTATCTCGGTGATCGCCAAAGTATTCTTGTCAAGCTTGGAAATCTTGGCACGCACCTTCACTGCACCGCCACGCAAACCATCGTTATAGCGCGATACATCAATCATACCGCCCGTTGGGAAGTCGGGATAGAGTTGGAACTCCTCGCCCTTCAAATGGGCGATAGATGCCGAAATCAACTCGTTGAAGTTGTGTGGCAGAATCTTCGATGCAAGACCTACGGCGATACCCTCGGCACCCTGCGCCAAGAGCAACGGGAACTTCACGGGCAGGGTTACAGGCTCCTCCTTGCGACCATCGTACGCCAACATCCACTCGGTAGTCTTTTTGTTGTAGACCACCTCCAAAGCGAACTTCGACAAGCGCGCCTCGATATATCGGGCTGCCGCAGCATCATCGCCCGTGAGGATATTACCCCAGTTACCCTGACAGTCAATCAGCAACTCCTTCTGTCCGAGCTGCACCAACGCATCTTTGATAGACGCATCGCCGTGCGGGTGGTACTGCATGGTCTGTCCCACGAGGTTTGCCACCTTGTTCAACTTGCCGTCATCCACCACCTTCATAGCGTGAAGAATACGGCGTTGCACGGGCTTCAAACCATCGTCAATATGGGGCACTGCACGCTCCAAAATAACATACGAGGCGTAGTCCAAGAACCAATTCTTGTACATACCCGTCAGTCGCTTGGTGCTCTGCTCCGCCATCAAGGCGTCATACTTGCCGGGCTCCGAGGCGACAATCTCCTCCTCGTTCAACAACTCTTCCTGTATATCTTTCTCTTCGTTCATAAATTCACTTCGTTCAAATTGAGAATTGAGAATTAAGAATTGAGAATTATTTTTTCAACTACTCACTACTCTCTACTCACTACTCACTAATCTTGTCCTCTTCGATGCGTAGGTTACCCACAATAAACTGCTGGCGGTCGTAGGTATTCTTGCCCATGTAGAAGGTCAGCATATCCATAATCGGGTCATCCTTCGTCAGGCGCACCTTGTCAAGGCGTATCTGCTCGCCGATAAAGCCCTCGAACTCATCGGGCGAAATCTCTCCCAAACCTTTGAATCGGGTAATCTCTGCCGTTGCTCCGCACTTCTCAATCGCTGCAACACGCTCCTCCTCCGAGTAGCAGTAGATGGTCTCCTTTTTATTACGCACACGGAAAAGTGGCGTCTGCATAATAAACAGGTGACCACGCCTAATCAGGTCGGGGAAGAACTGCAAGAAGAAGGTCAGCAGCAGCAAGCGGATGTGCATACCATCGACATCGGCATCGGTTGCGATAACCACCTTGTTGTAGCGGAGGTTGTCCATATCCTCCTCGATGTTCAATGCCGCCTGCAAGTAGTTGAACTCATCGTTCTTGTAAACAATGGTCTTCTTCATTCCGTAGGAGTTCAGCGGCTTACCCCTCAGCGAGAATCCCGCCTGTGTCTGCGGATTACGGCTCTTGG
>JAZSOV010000083.1:0-6665 GCA_045537095.1 Alistipes sp. | reverse complement strand
GAGATCCCTCACACGCGAAGCACCCACACCCACAAACATCTCCACAAAGTCGCTACCGCTAATCGAGAAGAAAGGTACGTTTGCCTCGCCTGCAACGGCCTTGGCAAGCAGTGTCTTACCCGTTCCGGGAGGGCCTACGAGGAGTGCACCCTTGGGAATCTTGCCACCAAGGTCGCGGTATTTTTCGGGCTTGCGGAGGAAGTCGACAATCTCCATAATCTCAACCTTTGCCTCCTCCAAACCTGCAACATCTTTGAATGTTACACGCTTGTTGGGGTCCTCCTTGTCGAACTCCTGCGCTCGCGCCTTGCCAACATTCATAATACCGCCCTGCGGACCTCCTCCGCGCGACATGCCGCGCATGATGAAGAACCAAATACCGAACATTACAATCCAAGGCAATAATCCCATAAGCCACGAGTCGTACCAAGGTTTTTCATTCTCGAATGATAGTACCACGCTATTGCCTGTCTGCTCCTCTGCCTTCTCCAAATCGGCTTTGAACGAATCTACCGAGCCGATATTGAAGTAGAATTGATGGCCACTTTTTGGTAGTTGCTTGTAACGCAAATCGCGCTCTTTATACTCTTCGGGCTTGCCCTCTTTGAGCACTACGCGCGCCTCGTCACGATTTACAACCACAATCTTCTCGACATCGCCATCTGCGACCATCTGCTCCACCGTAGCCCAATCGGACTTAACCGGCGAAGTCTCCTCGTTATTAAAAATCCAATATCCGATAATAACGAGCGTTATTGCGCTCCACAACCACATGATGTTGGGGCGCGGCATATTGATATTTCTCTTGTTTTTTGCCATAAAAAGTTGAAAATTACACATTATTCCACCCTAATAACGATTTTAAGGGCGGATAAGTATATTCAAAAAGGTAGATTTACTCTTCACTTTCGTACTTTACGCACGGAGCATCTGCCCACAACTCCTCCAAGCGGTAGTAGTCGCGCAAATCGCTCTGAAAGATATGCACGATAACATCGACATAGTCGAGAGCCACCCACAAACCGGTCTGCTTACCCTCGACACGCCAAGGATTTTCGTGCAACTCCTCGTAAACCTTCTCCTCAATGCCATCAGCAATAGCTGCCACCTGCGCCGTAGAGTCGGCATTGCAGACTACAAAATGCGAACAAATCGCACCGTCAAAGCCCGACAAGTCGAGTGATACAATATTCTTACCTTTCTTATCCTGAATACCCGAAACGATGGTTTCAATAAGTTTTTCCATAGCCATTTTTAAGCAAAATATATTTAATCGAGCAAATATAATAAAAAAAGTTGAGAGTTGAGAGTTGAGAATTGAGAATTTCCCCATTTTTATTAGATTTTTAGCTTTTTCAGAGAAAAAGGAGCTATCAGAAATACTCTAATAGCCCCTAATTACCTCTAACGCCTCTAACGCCTCTAACGCCCCTATTTGTATTCGGAAATCGTTGTGCGCAACGCATCCACAATCGACTTTTTCACATACGAACGGCGTGTAACGAGTGCTATTTTGCGCGATGAAGCCCCCTTGAAGAGCGTCTTGACCTGTCGTTTTCGCTCCTCCGGAACAAAGTCGAGAGCCATCTTCGGAATGATGGTCATCAGCGATGTATTATCGACAATTCGCATCAGCGTATCGAGCTGTCCCGACTCGAAAGTATAGCGCGAAGGGAGCGCATTTCTCGCCTGACAAAGTTCGATAACTTGGTCGCGCATACAGTTACCTGACGAGAGCAAAACCAACTCCGACATTTTTATATCCTCGAAGCGCACATTCGACTTGTTATACAATGAGTTACGAGGTGATACATAAGCATAGAATTTATCATCGAAAAGTTCATATTCGATAAAGCTGTCACCACATGTTCCACCCGCCACCAGGGCGACATCTATGTAGTCGCGGTTGAGTGCTTCGATGACATCGGCAGTCTTCATCTCTCGCACCTCTATTTCGACCTTCGGATAACGCTGCACAAACTCCGGTACGAATTTATGCAGAAGGTATGGCGCAATGGTCGGAATAACGCCCAAACGAATCTTTCCCGAAATCTCGCCCTTTATCTGCTGAACGACCTCCTTTATCGAGTGAAATTCACGCAGTGTATTGCGCACCTGCTCCAATACAACCTCGCCTGCCTCGGTCGGCACAACGGGCTTTTTCGAGCGGTCGGGCAACATCACGCCCAACTCCTCTTCCAATGCCTTAATCTGCATAGATAGAGAGGGTTGCGTCACAAAACAATGCTCCGATGCAACCGAAAAACTTCCAAAGTTGGCTACGGCTAAGAAATACTCCAATTGAATGATTGTCATAGGTATTCGCTTATTATTTACCGCAAAGGTATAAAAATAATTGATAACCGCAAAATGCTTTTGACGAGTGATATTTACAGTGTCAGTACCTCTTTTTGAAAATTTTTGGAAACAATCACTATTTTCGGATAGTATTTGCAATGTTTGCACCCCCCCCCTATTGGAAATGATTATTATCGCCGGGTATGAATTTCAATACCCGTATTCAGGGAATAAAAGGCTCACTATGTGGGTGTTATTTTATATCCCTCATAGGGTGTAAATGGCGCGGAATGTGGTTGAAAGATTGAAGAACTATTCAAGGAGATAAAATATATCTATCGTTATGTATAGTTGAGAAATGGTGATTGTTCGCAAGTGACTTTTTAATTATAATTAAAAAATTCTTAATCCTTAATTCTCAATTTTTAATTAAAAAACAAAGTTTTTTTATATCTTTGCCCGATAAACTGTGCGTATTATGAGGATTAAACTTTTTACTATACCGAATTGTATCACACTCTGCAATCTGTTGTGTGGTATCGGCTCGATAGTTTGTTCATTGGTTTACAATGACTTGCAGTTGGCTTTTGCTCTTGTTGTTGCATCTGCCGTATTCGATTTTTGCGATGGCTTCGCTGCCCGCCTCTTGAAGCAGTACTCTGCCGTGGGTGTGCAACTCGATTCGCTGGCGGATATGGTATCGTTTGGTGTAGCTCCCGCTTTGGGTATGTCGGTCCTATGTGGACAGATGCCTTCTGCCTTCGGGTTGAGCGATACTTGGTGTGAGGTGTTGTGCTACCTCCCATTGATTGTGGCTGCACTCTCGGCATTGCGACTTGCCAAGTTTAATATTGACGACACGCAGCATGAGGAGTTCGAAGGGTTGCCAACACCCGCTTCTGCAATACTGTTGCTCTCGTTGGCGGCTCTGTGCGAGCGATATGGGCTAACGGTGGAGTTGGAGTGGCTGGTGCTTATCTCGGCAATAGTGGCGATGTTGCTTGTTTCGCCAGTGAGAATGTTCTCTCTCAAATTCCACGAGTGGGGACTTGGTAGCACCGATAATAAGATTCGTTTCGGATTCTTGATTGTGTCGTGCTTGCTGATTTGTCTGCTTCGATTATACGCAATTCCTGCAATTATCGTTCTATATATTGTAGTCTCGGCAACCCGTTGGATTTTTCAAAAGCGATAACGAATGGCGTTGAGTTGGGTAAGAATATGGCGAGTAGTGCTGACTGTTGCATTTGTAATGGTTGGCATTGTTGGCTATGCCCAAGTCGATGCACGAGCCCTAATGCGCGGTCAGCGAAATGCCCAAAATGGCATGGGGCAAAACGGTATGGGGGGCTACGGTCAAAATCCATACGATACATCCGGACAACCGGGTGCCGATGGAAAGCAATTGGACGAAAATGGTAACCCCATAGGAGATGAGCAAGCGGATTCTACAAAGAAGAAAAAGCCTCGTAAGCCGTTGGAGTCCTACTTTTTCAGCGACTCTATTCGAGCGTTGCGTAATTTTCAGTGGCATATAGACCGCGATTACAATACGGTGCGCGTGGAGCCTATCGACACCACGCTAAATGTGTGGCGTTTGGACTATCCGCACTACCACAAACGACTTGGTAACAATTCGGTAGGAGGTCTTGGTCAGGCATCTACTGAGGTAAATTACTTCGAACGCTCCCGTTCTCGCGAATTTACCTTCTCGCAACCCTACGATGCCTACACCTACAACACCGAGAATGTGCCATTCTACAATATGAAACATCCGTATATCTGGATGACCTATTTGGAGTCGGGACAGAAGCGTTACCGCGAGGAGCATTTCGAGATTATGGCATCGCAAAACATCAATCCGTCAACCTCCGTATCGTTAAACTATCGTTCTCGTGGTTCGCGCAGCAAGTACGATGTATCGCGAGTGAAGAATAAAAACTTTTCGGGTACGGTGGCACATACAGGACGCCGCTACTCGGTGCATGCGGGCTACACCTATAACAAAATCGAACAGCAGGAGAGTGGTGGAGTAGTGGGCGATTGGGCCATCACCGACACCGTCTTCGAGATGCCTTCGGGTGTTCCGATGCGATTGGCTGGTGCTGATGCAAAAAACAGCTATCGAAATCACTCCTTCTTCATCAAGCAATCCATAGGTATTCCGTTTGTGCGTATGACCGAGCGCGACTTTTCGATGGCTGATCTTCCTGCGATATATGTAGGCCACACATTCGAGTATAACGCTTGGGATAAGGTCTATACCGACAAGTATTCGACATACAGGGACGAGCGTTACGAGCGACTGCCGAATGGAAACTTCAAATCGCATACCGATACCTACTATAAGGATTGGTTTTACAACCCCGAAAAGACGCGCGACTCAACCTACGAGCGTATCATCACCAACCGCTTCTTCGTGCAGGCGCAACCTTGGGATAGAAACGGAGCTGTCGGAACACTCGATGGTGGTGTGGGTATCGATGTGCATACCTACTCGCAATTTGCGCAGGAGGACTATTTGTCGGGCAAGCTGAATAAGGTTAATAAGACGGCTTGGTTTGCCTATGCAGGTGTGCAGGGCAAGATTAGGAAGTATGCCGATTGGGGTGCGAACTTTAAGATTTACCCTTCGGGCTATCGTGGCGGCGACTACGAAATTTCGGCGCGAGCCTCGTTGAGTGCCTTCATCAAGAAGAAACCACTGACCTTGTCTGGCTCCTTCTCAGAGTCAATGACCTCGCCTTCACATTGGCAGAATAATTGGACCTCGAACCACTATCGTTGGAACAACGACTTCAAGAAGGAGGGCGAAACACGATTTAATATCTCCTTCACCGTTCCCGATCATGGCATCGAATTGGGCTTCTGGCAGAGCATTCTACGCGATAAGATATACTACGGAGCCGATTGTATGCCTAAACAGCACGATGGTACGGTGAGTGTTACAAGCATCTATGCGCAGAAGGATTTCCACATCAAGGGTGTGCATCTCAACCATCGCGTCTTAGTGCAGCTGACCTCCAATCGCCATGTTGTGCCGTTGCCACTTGTGTCGGCATTTCTTTCGTACTACTACGAGTTTTGGGTTAAGCGCGATGTTTTGCGCTTGCAGGTTGGTATTGATGGACGATTCAATACGCGCTACTATGCCCAAGGCTACAATCCGGCCTTGTCGGTGTTCTATAATCAGAACGAAACCGAAATCGGAAACTATCCATATCTCGATGCCTTTATTTCGGCGAAGTGGAAGCGTATGCGTATCTTGCTGAAATATCAGCATTGGAATTGCAATCTATTTGGCAATAACGAGTACTTCTCGGTGGCTCGTTATCCACTCAATCCGGGAATGTTTAAATTGGGTATTTCGTGGACCTTCTACGATTAAACGACTTATCAAAAATAGTTAAGAGTTGAGAATTAAGAGCTATATATCACACATTTTGCCGCTACTTTTTGTCGTAGCGGCAACTCCTATTGGGATTATTGCTACGCAGTTATCTCAACGAAGCATAGAGCCAATCATTGAGGTTGTTGAGGAGAAAGAACAGTACTTGATTTCGCAGTACGATACAATGTTTCAGAATGTAGGTGCGGAGTATGGTGTGGATTGGTTGCTTTTGTCGGCCATTGCACAAGCTGAGTCTGAGTTTCGTTTCGATGCTATATCGAGGTCGGGAGCAGTAGGACTGATGCAGGTGATGCCCTTTGTCGCACGAAATATGGGCTACGAGCGTGAGCAGCTCTTCGATGCTGAGACCTCGGCGGAGATTGCCGCACAGCTTCTGCATGAGAATAACAAGATGTTGCGCCTATCGCGCGACTTCGACAAGACCGAGCGACTTCACTTCATTCTTGCCTGCTACAATGCTGGCTATTCGCGTATTGCCGATGCGCGCCGTTTGGCACGCTTTCACTCGGAGGATGCAAATCGGTGGGGTGTGGTGCAGAAATATCTTGCGCTGCTTGCCGAGCCGCAGTACTATGAACACGAGTTAGTCTGTTCTGGCGAGTTTGATGGTAGTGAGGAGACCATCTCCTATGTCCGCAAGGTGATGCGTATATATAATGTATATAAGGAGTCGGTCAGCTCGATATAAATATCTTTTACAATATAACTTCAAACAACAAAATGGTGTGTCTAAAAATGTACTGACCCCAAAAAGTTGGACAGATTAATAAAAAGAATTTTACTGGTAAAGAGTTCGGTATTGCACCGGACTCTTTCCGTTTAATTTTAGTTTAATACGGTCGTTATTATAGTAGTTAATATACTTTCGTAATTCTCGCTTGAAAACTTCCATATCCGAAAACTGCTGCAAATATAGCAATTCAGATTTCATAATACCAAAGAAATTTTCCATCAC
>JAZSOV010000060.1:0-2039 GCA_045537095.1 Alistipes sp. | reverse complement strand
TGTTGCAGATTTCGGGCGCAGGCGACGAGTTGCAGGGTATCAAGCGAGGCATTATGGAGATGGCCGACTTGATGGTTATCACAAAGGCCGACGGCGAGAATAAGATGAAGGCAGAGTTGGCACGCCGACAGTTCCAAAATGCACTTCAACTCTTCCCTACTCCGGAGAGCGATTGGAGAGCCAAGGTCTATACCTGCTCCTCGCTTGAAGGCGTGGGCTTGGAGGAGATTTGGAAGGGCGTAGAGGAGTACCTTGAACACACCAAGGGCAATGGCTACTTCCAGCACCACCGCAACGAGCAGAATAAGTATTGGATGTACGAGAGCATAAACGAGGCATTGAAGAGCAACTTCTACCTCAACCCCGAGATTGAGAGCCGCATTGCCGATGTCGAGCAGCGCGTTCTCGATGCTAAGTTGAGTTCGTTTATTGCAGCAAAAGAGCTGTTGGATATCTATTTTGACAAGGCGAAATAGATATCCAAATTGACAATTGATGAATTGACAATTGACCTTCGGTCTTCACTGCTCCGCCACGGCATAGTGCAAATACATTTGCCCTCTGCTCTCGGCTTAATCGCAGCGGTGACAATTAAAGGTATTTATTTTATTATGAAGATTGTTGTATTGACAGGTGCTGGCGTAAGTGCAGACAGTGGTATTCCGACCTATCGCAGTAGCGATGGTTTGTGGGCGAACTACAAGATTGAGGAGGTCTGCACACCTGAGGCGTTGGAGCGCGATAGAGCTAAAGTGATAAACTTCTACAATATGCGCCGCCGTGAGATGGCAGGCAAACAACCAAATGCGGGGCATAAGGCATTGGCGGAGCTGGACCAATACTTTGATGTAGAGATTATTACGCAGAATATCGACAACCTGCACGAACTTGCAGGCTCGTCCAAAATTACCCACCTCCACGGCGAACTCACCAAGTTGCGTGAGGAGAGTGGCGAGAAGTATATCACCGAGATTGGTCTGCGCGACCAGACGCTTGACGAAACTGCTCCGAATGGCGAGTTGTTGCGCCCTCACATCGTCTTTTTCGGCGAGGCTGTGCCGATGTTCGACAAGGCGAGAGATATTGTCAAAGAGGCGGATATTTTGGTTGTTGTAGGTACCTCGTTGGCGGTTTATCCTGCGGCTTCGTTGGTCGGCTGGGTAAAGAACAACGATGTACCGATTTATGTTGTGGACCCTGCCGTGCCGAAGATTCCGTTTCTTCGCAACCGCATCTTCCACAAGAAGGAGCGTGCGGCGATTGGCCTGCCAAAGTTGGTAGCACAACTCAAAGAGTTCGCAGATATCAAAAAACTGTAAACATAGTTAAAAGTTAAAAATACAGAGTTAAAAGTCATCTTTTAACTCTGTATTTTGCATTCTCTCGTCCAATTGTGGCACTATTCTTGCCTTGTTTCAGGGCAAAGGGAGTGGTGGGAAAAGGTAATTATTCTTTATCTTTGATATGTTTACACATCTTTCTGTTATTTTCTGTTTGCACACTGCCCACCCTCCTTTTTTGTTAATAGCTATTCCACTTTTCAAGAAAATCGTTCTGATGAGCTCTTTTTGCACGAGTGCTTCGGACTCCAAATTCCTCACATAGGCCTACTATGCTGCGGATTTGTCGCCTTGCTTCGCACAAAAATAGTCTCATCACCTCCGATTTTGAATAGATGTTCTGATGAGCTCTTTTTGCACGAGTGCTTCGGACTCCAAAATGCTCACATACGCCAAGTATGCTGCGCTTTTGTCGCCTTGCATCGCACAAAAATAGTCTCATCATCTCCGATTTTGAATAGATTGTCTAATTTTTAACGGAATTATATAGTTTAGTGTTGTTGATAATAAACAAGAGCGTCATTGCGAGAGCCGATAGGCTCGTGGCACCGCTGCGATTAAGCCGAGGGTAGAGGCTGCTTGCAGACTTTGCCGAGGCGGAGCAGTGAAGACCGGAGGTCAATCTCCCGCTGTTAATTTAATAAAAATATAAGGGAGATTGTCGCAGTCGCTACGCTCCTTCACAATGACGATTTTTTT
>JAZSOV010000072.1:0-12966 GCA_045537095.1 Alistipes sp. | reverse complement strand
AAAGCTTGTCTTCCTAAGACCGCTTGGCCTCCGACTTACTCAAACCTCGCAACCATTATGACAGACACCACTATTGCGGATAAAGTGTATATGGAGCCGCTTACTTTAGAGTATGTTGCAAAAATCCTCCGCTACGAGCGTCCTGATGCAATCGTTCCGGGTTTGGGAGGTCAGACAGGTCTAAATCTCGCTGTACAGTTGGCAAAGAAAGGTATCTTGGACGAGTGCGGTGTCGAGATTCTTGGAACATCATTCGAGAGTATTGAGCAAGCCGAGGATAGAGAGTTATTCAAGCAACTCTGTATCGACTTAGGCGAGCCAGTATTGCCTTCGGAGGTTGTGAATACCATCGAGGAGGCTGTTGAGGTTGCCAAGGAGATTGGCTATCCGTTGGTACTTCGCCCTGCATTTACACTCGGTGGTACGGGTGGCGGCTTCGTGGATAACGAGGCAGAGTTGCGTGAGTTGATGCGTAACGCCTTGGCTCTCTCGCCGGTACATCAGGTGCTGGTAGAGAAGAGTATCAAGGGCTACAAGGAGATTGAGTACGAGGTAATGCGCGATAAGAACGACACGGCAATTACCATCTGTAATATGGAGAATGTGGACCCTGTGGGTGTACATACGGGCGACTCTATCGTAGTTGCACCGTGTCAGACTTTGACCGACAAGGAGGCACAGATGCTCCGCACAAGTGCATTGAAGATTATTCGTGCATTGAAGATTGAGGGAGGTTGTAATGTGCAGTTTGCATTGGACCCACTCTCGTTCAAATACTATATTATTGAGGTTAATCCACGAGTTTCACGCTCTTCGGCATTGGCTTCGAAGGCGAGTGGTTTCCCTATCGCTCGCGTAACTGCGAAGGTGGCGATCGGAATGACTCTCGATGAGATTATGCTCTCGAATGGTCCTGCTTGCTCGGAGCCTGCACTCGACTATATCGTAACTAAAATTGCTCGCTTCCCATTCGATAAGTTCAGCGAGGCATCGAACGAACTCGGAACGCAGATGAAGGCTACGGGCGAGGTTATGAGCATCGGTCGTACCATCGAGGAGAGTTTGTTGAAAGCCGTTCGTTCGCTTGAAACGGGCGTTTGCCACATCTACCACAAGAAGTTTGACGATATGGCAACCGCTGATATGTTGCAATATATCACTCGTGCTACCGATGACCGCATCTACGCTATTGCGGAGTTGTTGCGCCGAGGTGTAGACCGTTCGTTGATTTACGACCGTACGAAGATTGATATGTTCTTCTTGAAGAAGATGGACAATATCGTAAACTTCGAGCGAGAGGTCAAGGCTCACAAGGGCGACCGTGAGGTACTCTACGAGGCAAAGCGCATCGGTTTTGGCGATAAATTTATCGGACAGTTGTGGGGTATGACCGAGTCGGAGGTATTCGAGTTGCGTCAGGAGTTGGGTATCAAGCCTGTATATAAGACTATCGACACCTGTGCAGGCGAGTATTCGGGCTATGTGCCATACTTCTATTCGACCTACGAGCAGGAGAATGAGTCGGTGGTTAGCAACCGCAAGAAGATTGTCGTTCTCGGTTCGGGACCAATCCGTATCGGTCAGGGCGTAGAGTTCGACTACTCGACCGTACATTCGATTTGGGCTATCCGCGAGGCGGGATACGAGGCTATCATTATCAACAATAACCCTGAGACCGTTTCGACCGACTTTACAATCTCGGATAAGTTGTACTTCGAGCCACTCACCGTGGAGAATGTGATGAATATTATCCGCATGGAGCAGCCTGACGGTGTTATCGTAACACTTGGCGGACAGACCGCTATCAACCTTGCTAAACCACTCGAAAAGATGGGTGTAAAGGTTGTAGGTACCGGTATTGAGGCTATCGACAATGCAGAGGATAGAAAGCTCTTCGAGGCTATTATGCGCGAGGTTGGTATTCCGCAGCCAAAGGCAAAGGCTGTGACCGATATCGAGGACGGTGTTGCTGCTGCAAAGGAGATTGGCTATCCTGTATTGGTGCGCCCAAGTTTCGTGTTGGGTGGTCGTGCAATGCAGATTGTCGGCAACGAGCAGGCTCTGCGCCACTACTTGCACAATGCAGTAGAGGTAACCGAGGATTCGCCGGTATTGGTTGATAAATATATTATGGGTAAGGAGGCAGAGGTTGATGCCATCTGCGATGCCGAGGGCAATGTATTCATCCCGGGTATTATGGAGCATGTCGAGCATACGGGAGTTCACTCTGGCGACTCGATTAGCGTCTATCCTTCGTTCTCGCTCAGCCAGAAAGTTAAAGACTTGATGATTGACTATACCGTACGCCTTGGTCGCGCAATAGGTATCGTAGGTCTTTACAATATTCAATTTATTGTTGATTCGGAGGATAAGGTCTATGTGATTGAGGTAAATCCTCGTTCTTCGCGTACAGTGCCATTCCTCTCGAAATCTACAAATGTACCAATGGCGAAGATTGCAACCCGTGTAATGCTCGGTGAGACTTTGCCTCAGCAAGGAATTACAGAGGTATATGGAGAGGAGCGCAAGCGTCACTTTGTGAAGGCTCCTGCATTCTCGTTCGCCAAGATTAAGGGTGTGGACTCGTACCTCTCGCCGGAGATGAAATCTACGGGTGAGGCTATCGGCTACGATGATTCGCTCACTCGCGCCTTGTATAAGTCGTTGCAGGCTTCGGGTATGACAATCGTGAACTACGGTACTATCTTCGCAACCATTGCCGACAAGGATAAGGAGGCAGCTTTGCCATTGATTCGTCGCTTCTACAACCTCGGTTTCAATATCGAGGCTACGGCAGGTACAGCATCATTCCTTCGTGAGCATGGTATTCGCACACGATTATTGCGCAAAATCAGCGATGGTAGCGATGATATTATAAAGAGTCTTTCGAAGGGACATGTAAGTTATGTAATCAACACTATTGATGTAAATCAGCACAATACGCGTCTTGACGGCTACGATATTCGTAACGCTGCGGTCGAGAATAATGTGTCGATTATCACCGCGCTCGAAACCGTAAGTGCATTGCTCGATGTATTGGAGGAGATTACTCTCGGAGTTTCGACTATCGATGCCGAGTATAGAGCAAAATAGATTATAAAAGATGCAGAGAGTTATATTAACCGTAACAAAGAACGAGGCTCTGACACCTCTCATCTACAAGATGCAACTTGCAGGTGATGTGTCGGGCGTTACTCGTGCCGGACAATTTGTCGAAATAGCACTTGATGGGTTGTATCTGCGCCGACCTATCTCGGTATGCAACTACGATGAGGGCGAATTGACTATTATATATAAGGTAGTAGGCAAAGGCACCGATTTGATGTCGCAGATGGCAGAGGGAACACAACTCGATGTACTTACAGGCTTGGGTAACGGCTTCGATACGGAGCATGAGTGCAAAAAACCGCTACTTGTAGGCGGTGGAGTAGGTGTTCCGCCATTGTATCGTTTGACACGCGATTTGATTGCACAAGGCAAGGAGGTTACCGTGGTGCTTGGCTTCAACACCGAGTCGGAGATTTTCTATGCCGAGGAGTTTGAGGCGTTAGGCGCAAAGGTTATTCTTGCTACGGCTGATGGCTCGGTAGGCGTAAAAGGCTTTGTTACAGATGCTATCCGCGAAAGCGGGGTAGAGGCAGACTACTTCTATTCGTGCGGTCCGTTGCCGATGTTGAAGGCGTTGTGCAACTCGCTCGAAATCAGCGGTGAGGTATCGCTCGAAGAGCGTATGGGTTGCGGTTTCGGAATCTGCATGGGTTGTTCGATTCATACAACAAAAGGGGCAAAGCGTGTCTGCAAAGATGGTCCCGTATTTAAGAAGGAGGAGGTAATATGGTAAGAGATCTTTCTGTTGAGTTGTGCGGTGTTGCACTCGACAACCCCGTAATTCCTGCCAGCGGAACATTCGGCTTCGGCAAGGAGATGGCGGAGGTTTACGACATCAACATTCTCGGTTCTATCTCGTTCAAGGGTACAACTCGTGATGCCCGTTTCGGAAATCCGACACCTCGTATTGCCGAGTGTCCAAGCGGACTTATCAACTCGGTAGGCCTGCAAAATCCGGGTGTAGATGCAGTTATTGCGCACGAACTGCCTGAGTTGCGCAAAATTTTCCGCAAGCCGATAATCGCAAATATCAGCGGTTTCTCGATTGAGGAGTATGTGGAGTGCTGCTCGAAGTTGGACAAAGAGGAGCAAGTGGCAATTTTGGAGGTTAATATTTCGTGTCCGAATGTGCATAACGGAGGTATGGCGTTTGGTACATCGCCAGAGTCGGCTGCTGCCGTAACAAGAGCTGTTAAGGCTGTAACTACAAAGCCCGTATTTATCAAGTTGTCGCCAAATGTAACTGATATTGTCGCTATCGCAAAGGCATGCGAAGAGGCTGGTGCTGATGGCATTACGCTGATTAACACAATGCTCGGCATGCGTATTGACATAGCTCGCCGTAAGCCTGTAATCGCCAATAAGATGGGAGGTTTTTCGGGAGCAGCAATCTTCCCAATCGCTGTGCGAATGGTCTATCAGGTGGCTCACGCCGTTAAAATTCCGGTTATCGGTTGCGGTGGTGTGGCTACGGCAGAGGATGTCGTGGAGATGATGATGGCGGGTGCTACGGGCGTTCAGGTGGGTGCAGAAAATCTGCGTAACCCATACGCCTGCAAGGAGATTATCGAGGAGTTGCCGTATGTTATGGAGCGCCTCGGTATCGAGAAATTGAGTGATATAATTGGAATAATTGAGTAAAACATAATAAGTTATGGCAAAAGATGTAATTATTGCGTGCGATTTCAGCAGCAAGGAGCAGACGCTCTCGTTCTTGGATAAGTTCACAGGTCGCAAGCCTTTCGTAAAGATTGGCATGGAGTTGTTCTATGCAGAAGGACCTGCTATTGTGCGCGAAATTAAGGCTCGCGGACACAAGATTTTCCTCGATTTGAAGTTGCACGACATTCCGAACACCGTGCGTAAAGCGATGAGCGTGTTGTCGCGCCTTGATGTCGATATGTGTAATGTTCACGCCGCGGGAACTGTTGATATGATGCGCGCAGGCTTGGAGGGTTTGACTCGTGAGGACGGAACTCGCCCGTTGTTGATTGCCGTAACTCAACTCACCTCGACCAGCGAGGAGCGTATGCAGAAGGAGTTGTTGATTGATGCAACCATCAACGACTGCATTGCAAAGTATGCGGAAAACGCAAAAGAGGCTGGTCTTGATGGAGTAGTTTGTTCACCACTCGAAGCATCGCTCGTAAAAGAACACTGCGGCAAGGAGTTTTTCACAATTACTCCGGGTGTGCGCTTTGCAGATAGCTCTAAGGACGACCAAGTACGCATTATGACCCCTGCACAAGCTCGTGAGATTGGCTCGGACTACATCGTTGTAGGTCGCCCTATCACCGCTGCCGAAAACCCTGTGGCAGCATACGAGCGTTGTTGCAAGGAGTTCTTGGGAGAATAATTATTCTAATTGACAATTGACGAATTGACAATTAAGGTAAAAACGATAAATCGTTTTTGAGTAATATAAATTAAAAAAAGCTAATGGCTAAAAGCTAATAGCGAAAAATATAAGACTATGGAGAAAAAAATTGCAAAAGAGTTACTTTCGATTAACGCTGTATTTTTGCGCCCTGAGCAGCCATTTACTTGGGCAAGCGGCATCAAGAGCCCAATCTATTGCGACAACCGCCTTATCTTGACTGCACCGCGTGTTCGTGAGCAGGTGGAGGCAGGTTTGGCTGAGTTGGTAAAGGAGCATTTCCCTGAGTGCGAGGTGTTGATGGGTACTTCGACTGCGGGTATTGCTCACGCTGCTATTGTGGCCACAATTCTCGATTTGCCAATGGGTTATGTTCGTAGTGGTGCGAAGGACCACGGTCGCACAAACCGCATCGAGGGCAAATTGGAGAAGGGACAGAAGGTTGTTGTTGTCGAGGATTTGATTTCGACAGGTGGCTCATGTATCGAGGTTGTAGATGCTTTGCGCGAAGCAGGTGCCGATGTTTTGGGTATCGTGAGCATCTTTACCTATGGTATGAAGCGTGGCGTGGAGCGCATCGCTGAGGCTAACACCGTAAACTACTCACTCTCAAATCTCGATGCACTCGTAGAGGTCGCTGCTGAGGAGGGATATATCGCTTCGGAGTGGAAAGAGCGTATTCTCGCATTCCGAAACAACCCAAGCGATGAGAGCTGGATTAAATAGAATTCAAAATGCAAAATTGCTATTTTAATTCTTAATTTTTAATTCTTAATTCTTAATTTCAAATGAAACATTTGATAGACCCAACCGACCTTTCGCGTCAGGAGACCGATGATATTGTTGCTTTGGCACTCGATATTATAGCAAACCGTCAGAAATATAGCGAAGTTTGCAAAGGCAAGAAGTTAGCTACACTCTTTTACGAGCCTTCCACTCGCACTCGTCTGAGCTTCACCGCTGCAATGATGGAATTAGGAGGCAATGTGCTCGGCTTCTCGGATGCAAATTCTTCGTCAGTGAGCAAGGGAGAAACCGTAGAGGATACCGTGCGTGTAGTCGGTTGCTTCGCCGATATTATCGCAATGCGCCACCATATCGAAGGCGCGCCATTGGCTGCTACAAATGTGTCGCGTGTACCTATTATCAATGCAGGTGATGGTTCGCACGCACACCCTACGCAGACCTTGACCGACCTTCTGACCATCACTCGCGAGTTGGGGCACCTCGACAACCTCACAATAGGTTTTTGTGGAGACTTGCGTTTTGGTCGTACCGTGCATTCGCTTATCAAGGCGATGTCGCGCTACGAGGGCACAAAGGTTGTGCTTATCGCACCTGACGAATTGCGCTTGCCTGACTACATCAAGCACGATGTATGCGATCGCAATGGAATAGAGTATCGCGAGGTATCTTCTATCGAGGAGGTTATTGGCGAGTTGGATGTTCTCTATATGACGCGCGTACAGAAGGAGCGTTTTCTCGATGAGGAGGAGTTTGACCGCGTGAAAGATTGCTTTGTTCTCGATGCCGAGAAGATGGCTTTGGCAAAGAAAGATATGGCGGTCTTACACCCACTGCCTCGTGTAAACGAGATCTTGAAGGAGGTGGATGCAGACCCTCGCGCTGCATACTTCCGTCAGGTAGAGAATGGTAAGTTTGTGCGTATGGCACTTATATATCGTCTGTTGGAGTGGGCAAATGATGACTCAAAACAGAATAAGGGCCACGATGTTGTGGAGTGTGCAGACCTCGTTTGCCCTAATCGTAAGTGTATCTGCAACAACGAGAATGTCGATATGAAGTTCCACTTGGCAGAGGGTGGAGTATATCGTTGCCTCTATTGCGACACTAAGGCAAAGTAAAGTAGAATATTGCCGATAATAATAGTGGGGTAGCCTCGAAAGGATACCCCACTATTTTTTGCTCTCTTTTGATATTGATTATATCTTCTCCAATTTCACTACATTCTCGACATGGTGAGTGTGTGGGAACATATCCACAGGTTGCACCGCAACTACGCGATACATCTTGCTCATCAATGCCAAGTCGCGTGCCTGAGTTGCAGGGTTGCAACTCACATAGACGATGCGCTCCGGTGCAGCATTGAGAATTACATCAATAACAGGCTCATCAACTCCTGCACGAGGAGGGTCCAAAATAATCACATCGGGGCGACCATTCTTGGCGATAAAGTCGTTGTTCAAGACCTTCTTCATATCGCCTGCATAGAATACCGTATTCTCAATATTGTTGATTGCAGAGTTAATCTTTGCATCCTCAATCGCCTCAGGCACATACTCGATACCGACAACCTTCTTGCAACGCCTTGCGCAGAAGTTGGCTATGGTTCCCGTACCCGTGTAGAGGTCGTAGAGGGTGTCGTCCTCCTTCAAATCGGCGAACTCTCGTGTAACCTTATAGAGTTCGTACGCCTGCTTGGAGTTGGTTTGGTAGAACGATTTTGGACCGACCTTAAACTGCAACCCCTCCATCTCCTCCATAATATGGTCCTTGCCGGCATAGCAAATAGGCATCAAATCGCCCGTAGAATCATTCCATTTCTCGTTGATAAAATATACAGCCGAGGTAATCTGCGGGAACTCCTTCAAAACAGCATCGAACAATGCCGAGATGCGCTCCTTGTCGTTTTCGTTGAAGATTATCGTCAGCATAATATCTCCCGTAGAGGCGGTGCGGAGAATTATTCCACGCATCAAACCCTCATGCGCACGAGCGTTATGGAACGAATAGTTGTTTTCGATGCAGAACTGCTTTATAAAGTTGCGAATCTCGTTCGATGGCGAAGCCTGCAAGTGGCACTCCTCGATATCGAGAATCTTGTCGAACATATTCGGAATATGGAAACCGAGTGCCGGCATTGGCGCAATATCGCCCTGCTCGGCAATCTCCTCGTAGGTAAGCCAACGGCGGTCAGCAAAGGTGTACTCTATCTTGTTACGATAGTAGAGTTGTTGCTCCGAGCCAAGACAAGGGCGCACTTCGGGAATATCGAGCTTGCCGATACGCACAAGTTGGTCGCACACCTGCTGTGTCTTGTAGTCAAGTTGCGTCTGGTAGGGTAGACTCTGCCATTTGCATCCTCCGCATACGCCAAAGTGCTTACATACAGGCTCTACTCGATTTTCGGAACGATGTACAAAATTTACCACTCGTCCCTCCATAAAGCGGCGATGGCGCTTTGTTATTTGCACATCGACTACATCGCCGGGAATAGTCATCGGCACAAATATCACCACACCTTCGTGATGTCCCATGGCCTTACCCTCGGCCGCCAAAGTGGTAATCTCCAACCCTTCAATAAATGGAAGTGGTCCTCGTTTTCTCGACATATTAGTTAGGTATATTATAAATGACTTGCAAGAATTTGTGCTTTACCCTCAATCACAACCTCATTGGCGATAGCTGGGATAAGCATCACCTCGCCCGTACGAAGAGTTTCGCACTCCTCGCCATCAAGAGTAATCTTTGTATCGCCCTCGATACACATATATATCGTGAAGGAGTCGCGGCGACAATAGTCCAACTCTGCAACGCCGTCAATCGCAAGAATATCGGTCTTGAAGTAGTCGCAATCGACAATATTTACCTCCTTGTTCAAAGCGGTAGTGTATGTGCGGCGACACTCCTCGACACCCGACTCAAAGTCGATAGCATCTACTGCCAATGCAGTATGCAGCTCGCGAGACTTACCCTCACTATCGACTCTGTTCCAGTCGAATATGCGATAGGTTATATCCGATGTCTGCTGAATCTCAATCACATTCAATCCCTTTGCCAAGGCATGTACCGTACCGGCAGGAATAAAGAATACATCGCCCTTCTTAACAGGTACTGCCTGCAAGATATCGGCTACCGTGCCCTCTGCAACAGCCTTGATATACTCCTCACGAGTAATCTTCTTATTCTTAAAGCCGAGATATATCACAGCTCCCTCCTCGGCATCGGCAATATACCACATCTCGGTCTTACCGAATGAATCGTGACGCTCAGCTGCCAACTCATCGTTAGGGTGTACCTGCACCGATAGGGTATCGTTGCAGTCGAGATTCTTGATAAGTAGCGGAAAGTCCAAGCCAAACTGCTCGAATACCTCCTCGCCAACCAGCTCTCCCATATATACTTCTATAATCTCTTGTAGATCATTGCCTTTGAGAAAGCCGTTTGCAACCTTCGAAATCGAGCCCTTTACGCCCGAAATATCCCAACTTTCGCCATAGACTTTCGACTTGTCCACCGAACGGGAATACAACCCTTTTTTAATATCGAGAAGGCGTTTTCCTCCCCAAATATTCTCTTTGAGCTGTGGTCTGAATTTTATTGGATACACGATATATATAGAGAGTTAAAAGTTAAAAAAGCGTTTTTTGCTATTTGAATAGTTCTTCGCACTTGGCAACAACATCGTCAACATCGGGAGCAAGTGAGAATGTATGGCTCGGTTTGAGATAGAAGATCTCCCTGCCGGCCTTGTAGCGAACCTCACCACCACCTGTAACATTCAGCATAATTGTAGCCTTGCGGTCAATACGACCAGCCTGCACCTCCTTGATAAGCGTAGCCAATGCCACCGCAGGAGCAGGGTGAATATCGATACACTCGGTCTGCTGGAATAGACGAGCAGCCTTCTGCGCCTGCAAGTTTGTAGCCTGCAACACATCGCCATTTGTCGCTTTCAAAGCGTCATACAGACCTCCTGCAATACCGTATGGAGGCTTTCGATTGGAGAGTACCTTTGCATCTATGATAGCTGCATCGCGGCGAGCATTATTGTCATCATACGGTAACAACGCACGCGAATCGGCACGCCAAGCATCGTACATCGGCACAAATGGGGCATTCTGCGACACCATCAATCGCATAAGGTTTGTTCCATAGCGACCATCTTCGATAAGACGCATATTTGCCTCCCATGCTGCAATTGCACCTGTACCACTGCCAACCGCTTGGAAATAGTAGTCGGGAATACGACCAATTGTGGTTACGGCCGACAATACGGTTGTTCCCATACCGTCACGGCGAGCGATATTCTTTGCACCGCCTTCGGCATAGAACATTGGCGACTTTAACGCCAAGTTACTCAAATGTATTGCATCAAAGTAGTCGCCACCCTTGGCGCACGAAATCAGCTTCACACAATCATTTAACGGTGCATCGAACCACAACGCATCGAGGTTATCGGCAGGCACAGCCAATAAAAGCTTTATATTGTTCTCGGAGCAGACTTTTGCAAATGCTCGCGCAGTGTTACCAGCCGAAGCGACCACCAATACCTTGTCGTTATCCGCACTTGTGCGCGCACATACGCTGTAAGCCTCGGTCTCCTTGAAGGAGCAGGATGTCATTGTAGCACCCTTCTCAGGGAAATAGCCATTGAAGGTGATATAGAGATTTTCCAAACCGAGAGCCTCTGCCAACCCCTCACTCTTGTAGGTTGCATGCGTTGCATCACATTTGAGCATACGCTTCATCGGTAACCAATCACGATATTTGTAGAGTCCTTTGTCATCGTAAATAGTCAGCTGTTTCTTGGCATACTGCGCACGAATAAGCGATGGCTTTTCGCAAGTGGGGCAGTCGAGCGCCCAACCATTATCCTCGAACTCCTCGCCTGTTGCCACGCAGAGAAGGTTGTATTCGGTAGGGGTAAAACCTTTCATATAGTTTATATTATCTACTTTTTGATACTATTTTATCCTTGTAGGATAAACTTTGCAAATATAGTAAAATAATCTGTAATGATGAAATGGTTATGACAATTTGGGTATTTCTACGGAGAAAAGAATATTTTTACGATTAAAACAAAATAAATTTTGCTATAACAAAAATAATTTATACATTTGCACCACCAAAAACGGAGAAATCCTATTTGGTACGATGAATCCGTAGCTCAGCAGGTAGAGCACAACACTTTTAATGTTGGGGTCCCGGGTTCGAGCCCCGGCGGATTCACCGAATTTTAACGAGCAGCAGACTTTCGTCTGTTGCTTTTTTTGTTGTATTGCCATCCGTGCAAGCACAATGGCTACAACAAAAATAGCACCTTGCTTAAAGCAAGTGCTGCTCGTTACACCCCGCACCTTCTCACTTAATAACGGGTTGCGAGGATAATTGAAATTATTGCTCGCCTACGGCTCCGCTATAAGGTATCCTCGCTTCGGCTTTGCCGGTCGAGCCCCGGCGGATTCACGCAAAAAAGACAGCCTTAAAAGCTGTCTTTTTTGTTGTATATATCACTATTCCCTATCTGATGCGGTCTAACGAGCGGACAAGGGCCTCATCTTTGGCAATGCCGCGAATAGCCAATACCACGAAAATTATCGCAACAACAGGCATCAATGCCGCAAAGCCGAGCGTAAAGTTCAACTCCTGCATCAACTCCGCCAATACATCGCACATACGATAGCAATAGAGTGCAATAAACGCTGCTGAGCCGAGCAACAGCACAATCTCCGATACGCAAAGGCGAATTTGTGTCATACGCTTTTTGTAGAGAAAAATCGTAACGAAAGGCAGTGCCGTAGCCACCGACAAAATTATGCCGAGGTAGAGTGGCAGAGGAGCCTTAAAGCCTACCGTACCATCTGCAAACCAAGCCTTTACAATAATCTCGTTACCGCCTTGCCAAATCGTAGCCAACGGCAAGAAAAGTGTGAGCGACATCAACGCTGTCGCCAAAAGTAAATATACTGTCTGTATTCTCTGAATCATAATTTTTCGCTTATTAAGTATCTGTTTCTGTCTGTCGAATTGCGGTTTATCAACTCGCCAAGGAAGCCTGCCAAGAAGAGTTGCACACCAAGAATCACTGCCAAAATAGCCAAATAGAAGAGTGGCTGGTCTGTTACGGCACGCAGTGGCAGGTCGTGGAACTGCTTGTAGAGTTTGTCGGCAATCACCCAAATCGTGGTAAAACCTCCGACCAAGAACATCAGCGTTCCGAGTGAGCCGAAGAAGTACATCGGAGAACGACCAAATCGCGACATAAAGGTCACCGAAATAAGGTCTAAATAGCCCTTAACCATACGCTCAATGCCGAATTTCGATACGCCATATTTTCGCGCCTGATGTTGCACCTCCTTCTCGCCAATGCGCTTAAAACCAGCATATTTCGCCAAAATAGGAATATAACGATGCATCTCGCCATAGACCTCAATGCTCTTTACTACTCGCTTGCGGTAGCACTTCAAGCCACAGTTAAAGTCGTGCAGCTTAATTCCCGACACACAACGAGCCGTAGCGTTGAAAAACTTGCTCGGAAGGCGTTTTGAGAGCGGGTCATAACGGCGTTTTTTCCAACCCGATACAAGGTCGTAACCCTCCTCCAAGACCATACGGCGCATCTCGGGTATCTCGTCAGGCGAGTCCTGCAAGTCCGCATCCATCGTAAATACCACCTCGCCCTCGGCAGCCTCGAAACAAGTCGGATCGTAGCCATGTCGTTCTGTGAGCCAAGGAGT
>JAZSOV010000100.1:0-11753 GCA_045537095.1 Alistipes sp. | reverse complement strand
CTTGCAGGTAGCGTTCTTTTCAAATGCAAACTCCTCATTGTTTGCACAAAGTACAAGGTCGAAGTTATTTTCGCCCTCATAGCCTTCGAGTGAAACCACAACCTTAGCACATTTCTTAGGCACATCAACCACGAAATGGTGATACTGCTTATCGCCAATACGGGTATAGGCAGGATTTTTATCCTCGGTGCGCTTGTTCATCTCGCGTACCTCGCCATTCTTCAACTCGCCCTTAACCTTTGGTGCAGGATTGCCATCCATAGCATAGAGCATCATCGATGCCATATACTCCAAACGCTCGCCCTTCTCAACACCCTCAGGGTGTGAGCCACACGATATGACACGACCTGTTTGCTTATCCTTCTTGTATGCCCAAGCACTGATTTGTCCATCAATCTTCACCCTTTTGGTATTCTCGAAGACATAGCGTGTAAGTGGCTCGATAACACCAGGGATAGCCTTAAAGTCCTCATCCTTGGAATAGCATCCTCCATTGTGGCGAACCTCAGCAATATATTTGTCTCCACCGAAGTTGTAGTAGCGCAACAGCGGACTCTTGCGCTCAACAGACATATCGGTCTTGCTCTTGCTGAGTCTTGTGCCATATACACAATAAGGCCACAAACCATAATAGAGGTTGGCATTTCTAACTTTGCCATTTTTGCTCAATGTACCACTCGAAGCGAGATAAGCTCCTGCGCAAGTACCTACATATCCGCCACCTGCAGCAACATATCTGCGCATCTGCTCCTGCCCTTCGGCAGTCAGCGACTTAGCGTGATTTCCCGCCCTACCGCCATTGACATATATCATTCTATATCGTGGCGCACCATCCGGATAGAGCAACCAACCATTTGCATCCTCTTTGCTGCCGCAGAAGATGTTGGTTTGGATGAGTGTATCAACTTGTGTTAGCTCCTTGTTTTTTGCCGAGGCGAAGAACTCCAACGACAATCCCAAGAAATCGGTTGCAGGAAGTGTGCGACGAGATGTAAGATAGATACCTCCATCCATAAATACATCCTTGTAGTAGCCTTGATCTCTTTTCAATACCTCTGCGCGAGCCTTTGCCTTTCCGCGCGGTGCAGCATCTGTAGAGATTGACAATCCTGTCAATGCAATCAAGCAGATAAATAATAGAATCTTTTTCATAATTTTTTGAATTTTCAGGTTAGTTTTTTTTGTTTTTAAATTGATATATTATTCAAATTTTACCGAGATTTTATATGGCACGCCATTCAAGACATCGGTGCGACCACTATACTCTGTTCCATATTTGCCCTGCATTGCTTCTACGGTTGTTTTGCAATGTACCGACACATACCACTTGCCCGCCTTCGGCTTCTCGATTGTAAGCTGTTTATTGGTGCCATTGTCACCCGACTTTTGAGCGTTGTCGGTATAAGCAAGTTCGCCCCTCTTTGCACAAAGTACAAGGTCGAAGTTATTTTCGCCCTCGTAGCCTTCGAGTGTTACGATAGCGCGCTGACACTTCTTTGGCACTTGCAACTCAAAGTGATGATACTGCTTGTCACCGATACGAGTGTAATCTGGATTTTTATCCTCGGTGCGCTTATTCATCTCGCGCACCTCGCCAGCCTTCAATACACCCTTAGTCCTCGGTATACCATTGCCCTCCATAGCATACAGCACCATCGCTGCCATATACTCCAAGCGCTCACCCGATTTAACGCCCTCGGGATGCGAACCGCAAGATATAGCACGCCCTGTATATTTATTCTCCTTGTATGCCCAAGCACTCGGTTTGCCATCAATCTTCACTCGCCCACTATCTTCGAAGATATATCGCGACAAGACCTCGCCCTTGGATGGGAATGGTTTATCTTCGTGATGGAAAGCGTAGCATCCTCCATTATGGCTCACCGCAGCAACCTTGCAATCCTTGCCAAAATCGTAGTAACGCCAAAGTGGGCTCTTCTTGTCGATAAGCATATCTGTACGACTCTTTCTCAACATTGTAGAGTGAGCATAGGCCGGCCAAAGGCCGAGATAGATATCAGTCAATCGTGGCTTTGGTTTTGGACCATAACCGCCAGCTGAGGCGAGGTAGGCTCCGGCACAAGAGCCGAGATAAGAGCCTCCCTCCTTTACGAACTTCACAATATTTTTTCTGCCCTCTTCGGTCAATGTGCGTCCATGACCTGCCGCATTTCCACCATTAACATATATCATACGATAGCGGGGCGCACCATCGGGATAGAGCAATCTGCCATTTGTGTCCTCTTCGCAACCGCAGAAAATCTTCTTTTGGAGCAGAGTGTCCACAGCGGTCAAATTCTTCGTAGAAGCAGATACGAAGCTCTCTAACTCCATTCCCAAGAATGGAATAGAAGGGAGTGTCCTACGAGATGAAAGTCGTATTCCACTATCCATAAAGACATCTTTGTAGTAACCCTGATTTCTTTTCAATACCTCTGCGCGAGCCTTTGCCTTTCCGCGCGGTGCAGCATCTGTAGAGATTGACAAACCTGTCAATGCAATCAAGCAGATAAATAATAGAATCTTTTTCATAACTTTTAGGTCCGTTTTTTTGTTTTCAGTCGATACATTATTTATTCAAATTTTACCGAGATTTTATACGGCACACCATTCAAGACATCGGTGCGACCACTATACTCTGTTCCATATACACCTACTGTAGAGGTTACAGTTGTTGCACAATAGACCGAAACATACATCTTGCCCGCCTTAGGTTGGCTGACAACAAGCTCCTTCTTAGAGCCTGACGAGCTATTTTTGTAGTTTGCATTGTCGGCAAATGCAAAATCTCCACTATTGCCATAGAGTTCGAGGTCAAAGTTGTTCTCACCCTCGTAGCCTTCGAGTGTTACGATAGCCCGCTGACACTTCTTCGGCACTTGCAACTCAAAGTGATGATACTGCTTGTCACCAATACGGGTGTAGGCAGGATTATTATCCTCGGTGCGCTTATTCATCTCGCGCACCTCGCCAGACTTCAATTCACCCTTGACCTTTGGTGCAGGGTTGCCATCCATAGCGTAGAGCATCATCGATGCCATATACTCCAAACGCTCGCCCTCCTTGGCACCCTCAGGGTGTGAACCACACGACACAACACGACCTACCTTGTCGTTGGCCTTATAAGACCATACGCATCCTCGACCATCAAATGCTGCTCCCTCTGGCTTTTTATAGATATAGTATGACAACACCTCCACGCCCTTTGGGAAAGTGTCGAACTCCTCCTCCTTGACATAGCAACCGCCATTGTGATATACCTCGGCGACAACGCCATCTTTACCAAAATCGAAGTAACGCAACAGTGGGCTTCCCTTATCAACGCGCATATCGGGGTATATCTTGTATGTCTTTGTGTGGTAAGCTAAGCCCGGCCAAAAGCTGAAATAGAGTTCGGCGCCGAGAATTTTTCCTACACTGAAAGCACCCTTTGACGCGATAAACGCACCCGCGCAAGTACCCAGATACGAGCCTCCCGCCTCAACAAAATTGCGTATATTGGCACGGCTTGTCGGCTCCATCGAATTGAGGTGATTGCGAGCCTTACCTCCATTCACATATATCATACGATAGCGCGGTGCTCCATCGGGATAGAGCAACCAGCCGTTCACATCCTCCTCACTACCCGTGAAGATTTTGTGTTGGAGCAAGGTATCAACCTTTGTCAGCTCATTATTTGCGGCCGAAGCAAAGAAATCCCACTGCAAGCCCAAAAAGTCGGCAGCAGGGAGCGTACGACGAGATGTTAGGTAGATGCCTCCATTCATAAAGACATCCTTGTAATAACCTCGCCCTCGCGATAACACCTCAGCACGAGCCTGCTCCTGCTTTTTACGAGAAGCTGCATCTACTGGGAGTGTTACCCCCATCAATGCCGCCAAGCTAAGGATAAATAGTAGTTTCATGTCAATTTAGGTTTTAGTGTAGGTTTTAGGTTTTATTAGAAAAGAAGCTGCTTCCGAAGTAGCAGCTTCTTTTGTTACATTCTTACTTGCCGAGCAACTTCTTGACTTCGTTATAGACAGTCTCGCCATTGTAGCCGAACTCTGCATCGAGTACCTTGTATGGCGCTGAGTGTCCGAAGTGGTCAAGACCGTGGATATTCTCCATCGAGCCTACCAAGCCGAGCAGTGTTACAGGCAATCCCGAAGTCATACCGTAGCGCACTACGCCTGCTGGCAAGACGCTATCCTGATACGACTTTGGTTGGTCACGGAACAATCCCTCACTCGGAACGCTCACTACACGAACATTGATACCCTCCTGCATCAACAACTCTGCACCTGCCACCAAGGTCGAAACCTCCGAGCCCGAAGCGACCATAACAACCTCAGGATTTGCCGAATCGACAACGGTGTAAGCTCCCTTGTATGCCTGCATAGCCTCGTCAATACGCGCTGTGTGGCTTGGCAATGACTTGATATCTTGACGCGAGAGCACGAGTGCCACTGGGCGATGCTCTTCGAGAGCAATCTTCCAAGCTGCAACGGTCTCCTCAGCATCTGCCGGACGGAGTACAACCATCGAACGCTCGCCCTTGTGGTTGTGAAGGTGCTCCATAAGGCGGATTTGTGCCTCCTGCTCAATTGGTTGGTGGGTTGGACCATCCTCGCCCACGCGGAATGAATCGTGAGTCCAGATAAATATCACATGCAAGCCCATCAAAGCCGAGAGACGAGCAACAGGCTTCATATAGTCCGAGAATACGAAGAATGTGCCGCAAGCAGGAATTACACCACCGTGCAGTGCCATACCATTCATTACGCAGGCCATAGTGAACTCCGAAACTCCTGCTTGGAAGAACTTACCTGAGAAGTCGCCACGCTTGAAGGCATGAGTCTTCTTCAAGAATCCGTCAGTCTTGTCCGAGTTGCTCAAATCGGCCGATGCAACAACCATATTCTCAACCTGCTCAGCATATGCACCCAAGACAGTAGCCGATGCAGCACGAGTAGCCGAGCCCGACTTTACACCAATTGAGCGATAGTCGATCTCCGGCAACTTGCCCGAGAGAAACATGTCGAGTTTGAGTGCCAAAGCAGGATTTGCATGACGCCACTCTGCCTCAACCTTCTTGCGCTCTACCATCTCCGCACGAAGTGCCTCTGCACGCGCTGCAAACAGTTCTGCCACCTCCGGGAAAATCTGGAATGGGATCTCGGCATCGCCACCAAGGTTTTTGATTGTAGCCTCCAAACTTGCACCAGCAGCCGACACCGGCTGTCCGTGAGTCGAAACTTTATCCTCGAACGACTCTCCCTCGGCAGTTACCAAGCCCTTACCCATAATGGTATGACCGATGATAAGTGTTGGCGCTTCGGTCGAAGCGTTTGCGGTGGTCAAGGCCTCGCGAATTTGAGCAACATTGTGGCCATCGACCTCCAATACCTGCCAACCCCAAGCGCGATATTTCGCTGCGATATCCTCCTTATCAACCTCATCAACCTTGGTCGAGAGCTGAACATTGTTCGAGTCGTAATACATGATGATATTCGACAAGCCGAGGTTACCGGCAATGCGACCAACACCTTGCGACACCTCCTCCTGAACAGCACCGTCAGATATATAAATATATGTTTTGTGAGCCTGCCACTCGCCAAAACGAGCAACCATAAAACGCTCTGCAATTGCAGCGCCAAGTCCCATAGCGTGTCCCTGTCCGAGAGGACCCGAAGTATTCTCTACACCACGCAAGAAATCAACCTCCGGATGACCGGGAGTTACACTACCCCACTGACGAAAGTTCTGCAAATCCTCCATCGAGTAGTGGCCGGCCAAAGAGAGCACCGAATACAACATTGGTGACATATGTCCCGGATCGAGGAAAAATCTATCACGATATGGATAGAGCATATTATCAGGATCGTAACGCAAGAACTCTGCAAAGAGTACACTTACAAAATCTGCTCCGCCCATAGCACCTCCGGGGTGTCCCGACTTTGCCTTCTCGACCATAGAGGCCGCCAAAATACGGATATTATCCGCTGCCTTAATCAACTTTGAATCAGTAGCCATAACTTATTGTAATAATTTAAAGATTTATCCAATGTCTTAACAACCGCAAATATAAATAAAAAATCCGACAATTTGCCATTGTCAGATTTTTTATTTACACAATAATATAGGTTTTTCTCTACCCTACTTGATGCAAGCGTGTTATAGGTGCTTTGCTTACCCTCTCATCGGCATAATCGCGAGTTACAACAATACTCTTCATCTCCGAAGATGGTGCCTCATACATCAACTCCTTCATAACGGCCTCGCATATCGAGCGCAGACCTCGCGCACCCAACTTAAACTCCACCGCCTTATCTACGATATACTCCAACGCATCGTCTGCAAACTCCAAATCCACGCCGTCCATCTTCAACATCGCCTTATATTGGCTGACAATGGCATTTTTAGGCTCGGTCAAGATATTTCGCAACGCTTCACGCGAGAGTGGTTCGAGGTGCGTCAAAACAGGCAAACGACCTACCAACTCAGGAATAAGACCGAACGAACGAATATCCTGCGGCTGCACATATTTCAACAGGTTTTCACGGTCGATACTCTCCGTATTGACACGACCATAGCCTATGGCTCTGGTATTCATACGCTGCGCGATGCGTCTTTCGATACCATCGAAAGCACCACCACAGATAAACAAAATATTCTTTGTATTAACCTGCACAAATGCCTGTTCAGGGTGCTTACGACCACCCTGCGGCGGAACATTTACAACTGTACCCTCTAAAATTTTCAAGAGAGCCTGCTGCACTCCCTCACCCGAAACATCACGAGTAATGCTTGGGTTATCGCCTTTGCGGGCAATCTTATCTATCTCGTCAATAAAGACTATACCGCGCTCTGCCGCCTTTGTGTCGTAGTCGGCCGCCTGCAACAGACGCGAGAGGATACTCTCGACATCCTCGCCCACATATCCAGCCTGAGTCAATACCGTGGCATCAACAATCGTAAACGGCACCTTTAACAGGCGAGCGATAGTGCGAGCAATCAAGGTCTTACCCGTTCCCGTAGGGCCTACAAGCACAATGTTCGACTTATCCAACTCGACATCATCGTTGCCTTGCGCCACCGAGAGTCGCTTGTAGTGATTGTAGACCGCCACGGCAATAGAGCGTTTTGCCTCATCTTGCCCGATAACATATTTATCTAAAAACTCCTTTATCTCCTTTGGCTTCGGCACATCGTTCATCGAAACCTCAGCTTTGGGCTGCTTTGCCTTCGGCGATGCGATAGCCAAACCCGCCTCTGTAAGAGATTTGTGCCCTACTTCGATGCACGCGCCGCAGATATTCGAGCCATCCACGCCCTGAAACATCACATCAACCTCATTGCGGCGGCGACCACAAAATGAGCAACAATCCTCACGGCGTTGTCCGCCCTTATTTCCACTTTTTTGGGCCATAACTACTAATGTTTTGAAAGAATAGAATCAATTAGGCCATACTCCACAGCCTCCTCGGCCGAGAGCCAATAATCACGATCGGCATCGCGCTCTATATCAGCAATATCCCGTCCCGAATGGTTCGATAAAATCTCGTACAACTCGCGCTTTGTGCGTGCAATCTCGCGAGCCGTAATCTCGATATCCGAGGCTTGTCCCTGCACTCCGCCAAGCGGCTGATGAATCATCACGCGCGAGTGTGGCAATGCTTGACGCTTACCCGCAGCTCCCGCGGTCAGAAGCACTGCACCCATCGAAGCGGCCATACCGGTACAAATGGTTGCCACATCGCAATTTATGAGTTGCATCGTATCGTAGATACCAAGACCTGCCGACACACTACCTCCGGGTGTATTTATATATATTTGTATATCCTTGGTCGGATCGGTCGACTCCAAAAAGAGGAGTTGCGCTTGGATAATATTGGCAACATCGTCATTAACGGGCGCACCAAGAAAGAGAATGCGCTCCATCATCAGTCGGCTGAACACATCGAGCTGTGTAACATTCAGCTGTCGCTCCTCCAAAATCATCGGATTGATGTAGGCTGAATGTATTGCCTTGTAGTCGTGCAATTTCAGTGACGAGATACCACAATGTCCCTTTGCAAATTTCTCAAATTCGTTCATATCTTCTTTTGCTTTTCGTTTAACGAAGATTAAAAACTCTGCAAGTCTTGCGCCAACTTGCAGAGTCAAATTTTATTTAGTCAATCTACTACCTAAAAGTTGTATTTCTTAAAGGGATTTTGCCAACTCAGCAAACTCCTCGGCAGTAACACCCTTATCGGTAACCTTAACCTTCGAGCATACAGACTCTACAACCTTCTGCTCGTACAACTTCTCGTAAACCTTCTGGTTCTGCTCCTTGTTGTCGAGAATGTTCTTTGCAAAGTTTTCGAGCATCTCCTCAGGTGCGTTAGGCATACCGTACTGTGCAAACTGTGCAGCAGCCAAAGCCTTTGCCTCTGCCTTTGCCTCGTCAGCCGAAACAGTGAGTTTCTCCGCCTCGATTACACGGCGCTGGATATAGTTCCAAGTGAACATTTTGAGGAATGAGTCGAAATCTTTCTCGATATCCTCCATTGTGAACTTGCCCTCGTTGATGGTGTACAACCAACGCTTCAAGAACTCGGTAGGCATCGCAAGGTTAGCCTTCTCAATCAAGAAGTCGCGAACAGCAAAGGTAAACATATAGTCGCTCTCACGCTTCAACTCCGAAGCAATCTGCTCGTCAATATAAGCGTTGAGCTGCTCCTCGTTTGTTACATTGCCCTCTGGGAATGCCATCTTGAAGAACTCCTCGTTCAACTCAGGATTTGCGAATTGGCGAATCTTGGTAATCTCCAACGAGAAGTTAGGGTTGATACCCTCCAACTCCTCCTCCTTAACGCCAAGGATAGAGGCACGCTGCTTAGGGTTCTTGTACAACTCGTTGATATTAACCTCGGTCTTGTAGCCGACCTTCTTTCCGATAAATGGCTTGCGCTCCTCGTCAGACATCGAGATCAGACCTACATAAGCCTCCTCGATACACAAATCGCCATTGTCGAGAGTTACATTCAATGCCTCGTCCTTCTTCACCTTGTCAACATCCTTCAACGAGCCGTAGCGGCGAAGGTAGTTGTCGAGGAACGATGCGTGCATCTTCTTGTCGATCTTGATTTTGTGGTAGGTAATCTTATCCTTTGCGGTGAGTGCTACATCGTACTTTGGAGCAACACCATACTCGAATACGAACTCGTGAGTAGTGTTGTTATCGAAGTCGAAGTCACCCTGCTCCTCGGCAGGAATTACATCGCCGATATAGTCGATCTTCTCTGCCTGCAAATACTCGAATGCAGCGTTTGAAGCCTTGCGATACGACTGCTCTGCAACTACGCCCTTGCCGTACATCTTCTTGATAACGCCCATAGGCACCATACCCTGACGGAATCCCGGAATGTTAGCCTTGCGCTTGTAGTCGCGAAGAGCTTTCTCTACCTCGGCTGCATAATCTGCCTCCTCAACAACGATGCGAAGCAATGCTGCACCCTGTTCTTTCTCTACCTTTGTGATGTTCATAGTGTTTTATATGTTATTTGTTTGAATTTTCGTTTTCACATATTTCGGGCGCAAAGATAAACATAAAAACGGAAAACGGAAAGCGGAAAGCGGAAAACTTTTGTTTTTCGGTTTTCGCTTGAAGTGGAAAACGGAACCGACGCCAAACCGAGAGCAGAGGGTGCTTGCACACTATGCCGAGGTGCGAAGGAGGAAAAGCCTGCAAAGCAGGATTAAAGCGGAAAGCGGAAAACTTTTGTTTTTCGGTTTTCGCTTGAAGTGGAAAACGGAACCGACGAACGAAGCAATGGAGAGAGGCTGCTTGCAGGCTCTCTCTTGCAAGGAGGAGGAAAAACCCTCGAAGAGGGGTTAAAGCGGAAAGCGGAAAACTTTTTGATTGTGCGCCAATGATAAGGGCTTTTAACGGCTAGTAACGGCTATTAAGGGCCATTAAGGGTGGCGCAATAAAAAGCGTGCGAACATTACTGGCCGTTACTTGCCCTTACTAGCCATTAAAAAATAAATTTCGCACGCCATTTTAGAAAAAATGGAAAATTATTTCTATATTTGCATTGCAGTCTTCGGATTGCAGACATAATTACACAGAAAGTGTAAGTTTATTCTCACGATGAAATCTGGAAAATTTCGCTGCAAAGAGAATAGGCAAACTTCTTGTGTCATACCACTTGGTATGGCGTGGGATTGATGCTTATTTTATTTGCAGGGCATTCCAGAGCCTCATCGTTAAAATAAGTTTTCAGCACCACGCTTTCTTTTTTTTGTAATACGCTTGGTGCTGGTGGATATAAATTTGAACAACCATGTTCGTTGCTGTTTATACAAACGGGTGTGTGATTATGCAACCGACATTTGAGAAGTTGCGTCATAACACCGAAAATGTTCTGTTCTATGTCAAACTCTGCATTTTGGAATCGTGTAAATATTACTATTTATTAAATCCCAAAGGCGAAATATGCCCATTAGAATTAAATGGTGGCAAATTGATATCTATTGTCTACAAACACTCTGCTACTCCCCCTATAATAGCGTTCGAGATTGAATCACCGGATAGGGGCGTGGAGATAATAGATGTATACGAGCAACCGAACTTCTATTTTCCGCCACTATCCATCTCTGCATCTTTAATCAAGCATCTTAATAAGGTTGGATTGAAAGCCTTTCTGGGACTGGAATAGCAATAAGAACCCCGCAACGACAGGTTTTGAAAACAATATCCGGCAAAAGAAAGTGGCATTCAATGACATTCGGGCTACGCCATCAATGGCAACGAATGACAGCGCAGTCTGCGACTGATTAATGACAAAAACAATATCACCGAGCGAAGGATTTTGCTCGGTGATACCTTTAATTATCAATTATCAATTAATCCTGCTGCACAGGCTTTTCTTCCTTGTGGCTCGGAAAAAATAAATAAATTTAATTTTTCACTCGCTCCACAGCGTCAGTTGTCAATTTTTTCATAACTTTGCGGAGATATGAAGCATTTTATAGCCATACTTATAGTTTTTGCTACGCTTGTTTCGTGCGGTGGAGTGCGCAAAAAGAGTGCGGCTCCGCAAGCCGTTGAGCCGACCTTCTACACCTACGAAATCGTGGCAGAGTATCCCCATTTGCGTACAAGTTACACGCAGGGTTTGCAGTTCATAGATGGCGAAATGTGGGAAGGAACGGGCGAGTATGGCAACTCCCGAATTTTGCGCACCGACCTCGCTACGGGCAAGGTTTTGGCATCACACGCCAACCCGAAAGAGGAGTTTGGCGAGGGCATAACCATCTTGGGCGACAAGATTTATCAGCTCACTTGGCTCAATGGTAAGTTGCATACCTACGACCGCAAGAGTTTGGCGCACCTCGCAACCCACACCTACAAGGGCGAGGGCTGGGGCTTGACCACCGATGGCGAGAAGTTGTATATGTCCGATGGCTCGAACTACATCCGCATTCTCAACCCCGAAACAATGAAGCAGGAGGGGCGTTTTGGTGTTACTTTGCGAGGCGAATCGTTGCAGTACCTCAACGAGTTGGAGTGGATAGATGGCAAGATTTGGGCAAATGTCTATACGACCGACAAGATAGTGGTTATAAACCCCGAGAACGGAGTTGTCGAGGGGGTTATAAACCTCTCGGGCATACTCCCCGACAAGGAGCGTGATAGTCGCACCGATGTACTCAACGGCATAGCCTACGACAAGGCGACAAAGCGCCTTTTCGTAACGGGCAAAAATTGGAGTAAACTTTAC
>JAZSOV010000079.1:0-4137 GCA_045537095.1 Alistipes sp. | reverse complement strand
AGAGTTGCACGCCAAGAATTACTGTCAAAATTGCCAAATAGAAGAGTGGCTGGTCGGTTATGGTATGCAATGGCAGGTCGTGGAACTGCTTGTAGAGTTTGTCGGCAATAACCCAAATCGTGGTAAAACCTCCAACCAAGAACATCAGTGTTCCGAGCGAGCCGAAGAAGTACATCGGCGAGCGACCAAATCGCGACATAAAGGTTACCGAGATAAGATCGAGATAGCCCTTAACCATTCGCTCAATGCCGAATTTCGACACGCCATATTTGCGCGCTTGATGCTGTACCTCCTTCTCGCCAATGCGCTTAAAACCAGCATATTTTGCAAGAATAGGGATATAACGGTGCATCTCGCCATAGACCTCAATGCTCTTTACAACTCGCTTGCGGTAGCACTTCAAACCGCAGTTAAAGTCGTGCAGTTTAATGCCCGACACACAACGAGCCGTAGCGTTGAAAAACTTGCTCGGAAGGCGTTTTGAGAGTGGGTCGTAACGGCGTTTTTTCCAACCCGATACAAGGTCGTAGCCCTCTTCCAAGACCATACGGCGCATCTCGGGTATCTCGTCAGGCGAGTCCTGCAAGTCCGCATCCATCGTAAATACCACCTCGCCCTCGGCAGCCTCGAAACCGCAGTAGAGCGCAGGCGATTTGCCGTAGTTGCGGGCAAAACGGATAGCCTTCAACCTCTCGCCATACTCCTTTTTGAGCTGCTCGACAACGCTCCACGATGAGTCCGTAGAGCCGTCATCTACCATTATAACCTCGTAGGCGAGTTTGTTCTCTGCGCACACTCGGTCAATCCACGCCATCAATTCGGGCAGCGACTCCTCCTCGTTGTAGAGAGGCACAACTACCGATACATCTATCTTATTGCTCATCTTGATTCTCTTGATTATCAAAGATTTTAGGCTCACGCTTTGTGAATGCCGCTACAATCATACCAACGATAGTTCCGGCAAGGAGGTACGACCAAATCCCCGAGAATATGCTCGATATAAGCGATGGCTCCTCCTGCGCTTGGAGCGCCTTGAACATCTGGTCGTATGTGCCGACCATCGAAGCAGGCACCTCGGTCTGCGAGAGGTAGTCTTGGAGCAATTTCACCGTAGCAGCGATATAGTTCTCGTAGCCGACAACATAGTGGCGGAACATATAACTGCCGAGTGCCACGATAACACCTGCCAACATCGAGATACTTGTAGCGTACGACAAACCGCTACCATACGAAAAATATGGCATCTCCTTACGCTCTGATAACACGAGAGTTGCATAGCCTTTTGTGAAGCGATAGACGAGGTAGCAGTACGCCGCCATAGCGACCAAGCACTCAATGCTCATCACGATAATCCAATTCACGCTGTTACCATAGTAGAGCATCGCCGTTTCGGCAATACTCGACAGCAACATCACGCCACCAAGAATAGCACCCTTAGTGAGCATATCATTCAAAAAAATCGAAGGTTTCATAATCTCTTTGCTTTGTTTTACTTCGCAAAGATAATTAAAAATTAAAAATTAAGAATTAAGAATTGAGAATTATTTTGGGCTTTTATATATGTCATTGCGAGAGCCATTAGGCTCGTGGCAATCTCCATTATTGTTTTTAATTAAAAAGAGGGAGATTGTCGCAGTCGCTACGCTCCTTCACAATGACGATTTATTTATGGTATTTTTTGCAGATAATCAAAAATAAATTGCTACATTTGTAATCGCAATCGCAAGGTTGCTGACATTTTACGAAAGTGTTTTCGCGCTGTCCTTATTGAAAATGTGGAAGTTTTCTAAAATCGGAGGACTAACGAATAGCACTCACTTCTTGTATAGTTATGTGGTGGTGCATACTCTTTGCACATTCCCATACTATTCGAGTGTGGGGATATTGCATCGTTTATTCCGATTTAGGTCATTCCACAACCTTCAATAGATAGACGAAGTCAGCCTCACACTTTCTTTTTATAACAATCGCACATTCGAGGCTGGTGGGCAAACAAAACTTAATTATTATGAGTGGAGAAATTCAAGACAACAAAAGCCAAAAAAGTTGGGTTGTCGCACTTTTATTGTGTTTCTTTCTTGGCGGTTTAGGCGTACATCGCTTTTATGCAGGAAAAGTAGGAACAGGCATTGTTCAATTATTAACTGTTGGAGGATTTGGTATTTGGACACTTATTGATTTTATAATCATCCTGGTTGGCTCTTTCTCTGATTCGGAAGGCAAAACATTAAAAGCATAATACAATTATGGAAGATATCAATTCTACAAATAAGACTAATCAATTACCACCCGACAATCATCTTGCTTGGGCTATTGTATCAACACTGTTATGTTGTTGGCCTTTTGGCATTCCTGCAATTATAAGTGCATCGAAAGTAGATATATACTGGAAAGAAGGGCATTACGATGCAGCTCAAAAGGCTGCTGACGATGCGAAGAAGTGGGCAACAATTTCAGCTGTTGCTACTGTCGCATTTTGGGTGATATACCTTCTTGTATTTGCGATTTCGGCTGCAGTTGGAGTATCTTTACTTGACTAGTATGAAACAATTAACAAAACCCGTCATGTTTACTGTGACGGGCTTTCTTTTTATTGGCGTATATTTGTATATTGACCCTACCACCTCACATCTAATGCCGAAATGCTTGTTTAGGATGCTTACAGGGTATGATTGCCCTTCGTGTGGCGGTCAGCGGGCACTACACGCACTGCTAAATGGTGAATTTTATAATGCTTTTATACTAAACCCCTTTTTGTTTCTTGTAGCGCCTTATTTATTAGCGATATTATACTCAACTTTTTCAAAAAGTAGAGTTGCGGCAGCAATAAAACCGTTTGTTAGTCATCAAACAATGGTGTACACATATATTGCGCTCTATCTATTGTGGTGGATTGTTCGCAACACTGAATATTGGCAAACAATAGCCAATGCCTAATTCTTCATTCTCAATTCTTAATTCTTAATTTGTCAATCGCCTTAGCGTACTTTTGAGCATTGACATTATGTTCCTTCAAGGTGCGGGCGAAGTTGTGGCGGCCGTCTAATTCGGGGCGGGCGCAGAAGTAGAGATATTTATGCTCCGCATAGTCGAGTACCGCATCTATCGCCGCTACGCTCGGCACACAAATAGGAGCAGGGGGCAAGCCTCGATTTATATATGTATTGAATGGCGAGCGATATTTAAGGTGCTTATGCAGAATGCGTTGCAGTGCAAAGTCGCCCATCGCATACTTGATTGTCGGGCAAGCACCAAGAGCAATGCCACCACGCAAACGATTGATATACACGCCCGCAATCATTCGCATCTCCGATGGGATTTTCACCTCCTCATAGACTATCGAGGCGAGCGTCATAACCTCATATTTTGACAATCCACAACGCTTCAATTTTGCGGTGCGCTCCTCGTTCCAGAAGTGGTCATATTCGCGCTTTATGCGGTGCAAAAGTCGCTCCGGCGCAATGTCCCACCACACCTCGTAAGTGTTCGGAATAAACATCGCAATAGTGCTATCCTTCACAAAGCCTAACTCCTTGCGCAACTGCTTATTACGCATTGCCGAGAGTAGGGTAGCGGAGTCCGCCTCAATCTGCTTTGCGAGTTTGCCCGCCAACTGCGGAAGTGTGCGAGCCTCGCCAACAACGAGCTTTACGGGCGACTGCTCGCCAAGCACCAACTTTCTAACTGCTCGGATTACACTTTCGCCCTCATTAAACATATATCTACCCGTGCGAAAACGCCCTTCGAGGTTGAGTCGTTTGGCGTAGAAGTCGAATGCTGTGCGGTGAAGATTTGAGCGCAACGATGGGCGCAGTTGCTCGATTATTGCACTATATTCGCTCTGCGGAGTTATGTATACAACGACCTCTTTGTCAATGGCTTTACCGTAGAATGCGGAGTATAGCACAATAAGTGCCGCAGCCGCCAAACCACCCACAAGAGCCGCCCCACGAAAGAGTTGTCCGAGAAATTTTTTCGTCATTTGTCGCTAAAATTTTTGCAAAGATATAAAAAAAGTTCTACTTTTGCACCTCGGGTAAGTCTTATACGACCAGCTCCTGCAGAACTCCCCCAGGCAAGGAATTGAGCAAGGGTATGCGGTTGTAGCGGTGCGATATAAGTAGCTTACCCTTTTTT
>JAZSOV010000008.1:0-5962 GCA_045537095.1 Alistipes sp. | reverse complement strand
ACGATAATTGCCGTCTGATGTGGAAACAATTTAGCAAACATCTCGGCTGTACGCGAGACTACTCCATTGCCTATTATCAAATCCTTTGTGTCTGTTGTGCGTTGAAGCGCACTCTCTACCTTTGTCATATTATATCTGTTTTTTTGAGATTTTCCTTTTATTTATTTTTTGCCGACCACTTCGACTCAATGTAAGCCTTCATCTTATCAGGGAAATCGGTCGAGATGTAGGTTACATTGTGCTTTGCGGCCCAATCAACGACCTCCTCATGCTCTACCATCCACAAAGTAGTGGCAATGCCGTACTTATTGCAATTGTCGATAATCTCAGGTCTATTCATAAACACATTGAGGTTATAGGAGAGGCCTCCGAATCCCTCGCTCTTTGCTACATCAGCATCGCAAGGTGTCCACAAACTACTTGATACGAATACCACGCAGTTCTTTGGCGCAAGGCGTACAAACTCTTTGCAGGCGTGGTACGAAAAAGAGATAAACTCCATCTGCTCCATAACACCCATCTTGCGACACATGTCCACAATCATCTCGCACACTTCGGTCTCAATCTGCTTATTTCGATGTTTCTTCATTTCGAGAATAAGCTTGGTCTTAGGCGACTTCTTACCCTGTTTAAGCCACTCTTGCAAGGTCGGGATTTTGTGGCCATTTTCGAGAGTAACCGCTGCAATATCCTCATAGTTGGTACGCTGAACGATTTTTCCATTTGGCAGTCGGTTATCGTGAAATACAATCAACTTTCCATCTGCAGTCTTGTGAACATCGAATTCTACACCATAAACTCCTAACTTCTGAGCATTTTTAAGGCTCGAAATTGTATTCTCGCACGAACCCGGTGTTTTGTAGAATCCGCGATGTGCAACAATCTTTGGTTGAGCAACAGCCGAAGCAGCGACCATCACCACAAATAGAAGCGTAAATACATTTTTCATTTTAATATCAATTTTAGTTTTCGCCCGCAAAGGTAGGCATAAAAGACAAGAAAAGCAAACTTTTACACGAATAAACCATTGTAAAAGTTTGCTTTTTATTATCCGAGTCCTCTTTCAGTAGCAGCTATCTCTTCGGCGTAAATCCTTGTGCCTGCAAGGCGATATCGTTGCCGTCAGGGGTTACGAGGAATGCGCCCGTACTCTCGGCAGTTATATGTCCGATAATATCAATACAGCCAAGTGCCACTATCTGTTCACGCTTGTCGAGTGGCACCGTAAACAACAACTCGTAGTCCTCACCGCCATTCAAGGCCGCCACCACGGGATCCATATTCATCTCCTCGGCCAACGCAGTAGTCTGCTTTGCGAGTGGCATACGCTCCAAGTAGATGCGCGCGCCGCACTTTGAAGCCTTGCAAATCTGCAACACCTCCGAAGCCAAGCCATCGGTAATATCAATCATTGAGGTTGGTACAATACCCTCCTTACGCAACGATTCGACCATATCGTAGCGGGCGCGAGGTTTCAGGTACCGCTGCAACAGATATTCATACCCCTCGAACTTCGGTTGCGGTTTATCCACGCCCTGCAACACTCTGCGCTCACGCTCCAACAATCGCAAGCCCATATATGAAGCACCAAGGTTGCCTGTAAGGCAGATTAAATCGTGTTCCTTTGCGCCACTGCGATAGGCAATCTCGTTCTTCTTGGCACGACCGACAGCAGTAATATTAACCACGAAGCCCGTCATCGAAGCCGAGGTATCGCCACCAACCAAATCGACGCCCGCCTCCTTGCAGGCAAACTCAACACCTTCATAGAAGTCATCGAGAAACTCGACCGAGATTTTTGATGAAATACCGAGCGAGAGAGTTATCTGCTCCGGCACGGCATTCATAGCCACAACATCGCTAATACCCTTTGTTACAATCTTATAGCCAAGATGTTTTGGAGGGAAATAGGTCAAATCGAAATCGATACCCTCCAACATCGAGTCGGTAGATATAACCACAGCCTTATCCTTCGAGGCCTCAATCACTGCGGCATCATCGCCAACACCGAATATTGTCGATTTGTTACTTTTTGAAAACTTTGCCGTCAGGCGGTCAATCAATCCGAATTCGCCCAACTCGGCTATCTCCGTTCTTTCCTTTGCCATTTTATTTAATTGACAATTGATAATTGACAATTGATAATTAAAAGTAAAAACGATGAATCGTTTTTTTTGTTTTTATTAAATTAGTTTTTTTTCTGTTAAAGGTAGTTTTCAACCACCTTTGCAATGCGCTCGGCAACCTCCTCTATAGTACCCAGCGATGGTACGCTCTCGAACTTACCCTGTGCACGATAGAAATCGGCAACAACGGCGGTCTGCGCATTATACACATCGATACGATTGCGAATAATCTCCTCCGACTGGTCATCGGCACGGCCCGAATCTTTGCCACGCAGCAAGATGCGCTTAACGAGTTCATCCTCCGGAACCTCCATATTTATCATCACCGAGACCTTCTGCCCATGCTGTGCGAGAATCTCATCGAACGCCTCTGCCTGCGCAGTGGTACGAGGAAAGCCATCAAAGATAACTCCTTTACCCTCCTTGTGGGTTGCGACATAGTCGGCAACCATATCAATCACCAATTGGTCGGGAGCCAACTCACCTCGCTCAATACAAGCTTTCATCCGCAAACCGAGTTCGGTCTGCGCTGCTATCTGTTCACGAATAATATTGCCTGTTGATATATGACAGAGCGAAAAACGCTTCTCCAAAATTTCAGATTGTGTACCTTTACCACAACCAGGCGCACCAAATAGTACAATATTTATCATTTTGAAAGTCAATGTTATGTTTATCTTGGCAAAGGTACAAAAAAATAATTAACAATTCGGCATTGGAAACAGACAATTAAAACAATTTTCGGGCTTTCGACAATTTTTATTGCAAAATGTTATTTTGATGGAGATTTTTTTGTACTTTTGCGGCCAAATTAACTCAACACTAATTATGGGATTAGCTATTAACAAAACAAGCCTATTCACAACCTTGAAGGAGTATCTGCTTATGGCGGTAGGTATGACACTCTATTCGTTTGGTTGGATATGTTGTATTCTCCCCGCGAATGCAGCAGGTGGTGGAGCAACAGGATTATCTCTCCTCATCTACCATGCTATCGGCGAAGCGGTATCAATCGGTACATTAGTACTTATCGTCAATGCCATTCTCCTACTTATAGCTGGTTTTATCGTAGGATGGCGATTCGGTATCAAGACCATTTACTGCATATTCGTAATGTCAGTGGTGATGCACTTCCTGCAAGCATGGTTTACCACGCCTGACGGATGGATTGCTCAGATTGTTGTCCAGATGCAGGAGATAACACTCCCTAATGGCACGCTGGTTGATCCTTTCGCTCTCAACAATCAATTGCTCTCCGTTATACTCGGAGGTATCTGCCTTGGTATCGGTATCGCAATGTGCTTTCAACAAGGCGGATCGACAGGCGGATCGGATATCGTAGCGATGATTGTTAATAAATTCTACACCATATCATACGGTAAATTCATCCGTTACACAGACAGCTTTATCATCTTGGCTGCCGTATTCTTGCCGGGCGTAGGTATCGATGGTGTAATATACGGTTTCGTAATGACCACAGTTTTCAGCTATACAGTCGACATGATTCTCTCCGGTAACCAGCAGTCTCAGCAGATATTTATTGTCTGCAAGGACTACGAAGCTATGGCCGAGACTATCTGCCGCGAGATGCACCGTGGTGTTACCCTCGTAGATTCGATGGGTTGGTACTCGAAGGAGAACTCAAAGATGGTTATGTGCGTATGCCGCAAGCGCGACCTAACAATGATGTTAAAGACTATCCGCGCGGTAGATCCCGATGCATTTATCACCATCGGTTCTGTTATGGGTGTCTATGGTAAGGGCTTCGATGCATTGAGCAAAGTATAATGATAGAGTCATCCGACTCAACAAAGAAAAAACTGCCTGATATTAACTTGTCAGGCAGTTTTTTATGCTATTAAGTGTTCGATTAGGATTTTGGCACCGATAAGGACCAAAACAATGCCACCGAGGAGTTCTGCGCCGTGCTTGTAACGGTTGCCGAAGATATTGCCAAGATGCAAGCCAAAGGCAGAGAAGAGTGCCGTAATAACACCGATAGTTGCCACTGCGTTCCAAATATCGACTTTCAGAAATGCCAACGAGATACCGATGGCGAGTGCATCGATACTTGTGGCTACCGCCAGCACGAACATTGTGCGCAGGCGAAAGTCCGCACCCGTAGTATCCTCCTCGCCACCTCGCAGCGTGTCGTAAATCATCTTACCACCGATAATTGCCAACAATACGAAGGCTATCCAATGGTCGCAGCACTCGACTATCGGGGCAAAGTGAATGCCGAGGAAGTAGCCCACAAGCGGCATCAACGCCTGAAAACCGCCAAACCACAACGCCACCGAGCCGTAGTGTCGGGCGCACGGTCTGTGCAGAGCCAAACCCTTGGCAATCGATACGGCAAAGGCGTCCATCGAGACGCCTATCGCCAAAAGTATGATATCCAAAAACGACATAATCGCTGAGATTTCTATTGCACCACTACGCTCTGCACAAGGTCGGTGCCGAGTTTTTTGTTTATCGAACGAACAAGAGCCTCGCGCTGCATCATCAACTCGCTACGCAAGATGCTCGATGCGACATGGACATAGAGCGTACCTCGAACAAATCGCACCTGACGGGTATTGGCAGCCACCACCTCGCCCGTAACCTCACGCCACACATGCGGAAGAGAGCCTTCGGCAATCTTGCGTGCCACATCGGGGCTCTTGAATAGCGAGTCGAGCAGTTCGCCTATGGGTTGTGCCTTGGTGCGTTTCATCGCCTACTCCTCCTTTAAGACCGTACCATACGACACATTGAACAACTTATAACTGCAATCCGCCCTGCCGAGGATATTTCCCATTCGCTCGCCATTGCAATCGGTGATAATAACCTGCCCGAATTCATCGCCTTTGACCAATTCGATAAGGCGCGACACACGGCTCTCATCGAGTTTGTCGAACAAGTCGTCAAGCAGCAATATCGGTTTCTCGCCACACGCCTGCGCAATAATGCGATACTGCGCCAACTTCAAGGCTATAAGGAAGGATTTTTGCTGTCCTTGCGAGCCATATTTGCGGAGGGGATAGCCACCTATCGAGAAACGCAAATCATCGCGTTGCACTCCGCAGGTGGTAAAGCCCATAATGCGGTCGCGCTCACGCGATGCCTGCAACAACTCTTCGAGTGTGGCATTATTCAACTCCGAGCGATACTCCAACTCCACCTGCTCGTGGTCATCGGACAGGGCTCGATAATAGTCGCAAACAAGCGGATAGAGCAGCTCGGTAATCTCCAAGCGAGCCTTATGAATCTTCTCGGCTGCGGGAGCCATCTGCGCATCATAGATGCGGAGCATCTCCTCGTCAGAGCCCATTTTGAGGTAGCTGTTTCTGTTTACGAGGGCTGTATTGTAGCGCATTGCTGCCTCCAAATAGCTCTTATCCAACTGCGAGATAAACGAATTTATATAGCGGCGGCGTTCATCTGCCGCATCGCTGATAAGCGAGGAGTCGGCAGGCGACACAATAACCACGGGAATAAGTCCGATATGGTCCGCCAATCGCTCGTATTGCTTGTCGTTACGCTTAACGACCTTCGATGCGCCACGCTGATATGAGCATACTACCCTTTCGTGGCGGTCGCTCTCGGTGCGGTAGTCGCCTTCGAGCAAGAAGAACTTCTCGCCGTGGCGCACGCACTGCAAGTCGGTCATTGCAAGCGACGATTTACACATCGAGAGGTAATAGACCGCATCGATAATATTTGTCTTGCAGGTGCCATTATCCCCGACAAAGCAGTTGAAACCCTTGTCGAGCAGCAACTCCTCCTGCGCAAGGTTCTTGAAATTGAGTATCGAAAGTCGTGAGAGATACATATCGTACTATCTGACTATTTAG
>JAZSOV010000118.1:0-4697 GCA_045537095.1 Alistipes sp. | reverse complement strand
TGATGTCGGGCATTGTGCGCCTTAACTACGACTACAAGAAGCGCTACTTCGTTACGGCAGCCTTTCGTGCCGATGGCTCCTCGAAGTTCCAGAAGGGCAACCGCTGGGGTTTCTTCCCTTCGGCTGCTGTGGCATGGGATATTGCGCAAGAGAACTTTATGAAAAACCAAAAAGTTGTCGAGCATCTGAAAATCCGCGCCAGCTATGGCGTTACGGGCAACGAGGGCATCTCGGCATATAGCACTCTCGGAATGTTGTCGGCGACCTCCTACGGTTGGGGCACATCTACGGGCTATACGGGCTATTGGGGTAACACCTTTGCTACGCCCGACCTCACTTGGGAGAAGACTACGCAGTACGATGTAGGTCTCGACTTTACTATCTATGGCATAAACTTCTCGTTCGATTGGTTCAAGAAGAGTACTGTCGATTTGCTATTCCAAAAGCAGGTGCCGCACTACAACGGTGGAGGCTCCTATTGGGTAAATCAAGGCGCGTTGGATAATACGGGCTTTGAGCTTGCACTCAACACCTTTGTAGTGGATAGAGCCGTGAAGTGGGAAACATCGGTGAATGCCACATATATCAAAAATACGATTGTCGATTTGGCAGGTAACGACTTTGTGCTCTCTGCCAATTACAGCGACCTCGGAGGTCCGATGCAGATTATGAAACCCGGCTATCCGCTTGGCTCGTTCTATGTTTACGATTGGGTGGGCTTCAATGACGAGGGAGCAAATCTCTATCGTAAGGCAGATGGTTCTCTGACAACATCGCCAACATCGTCTGACCTTATTATTAAGGGACAGGCAACGCCAAAATGGACTCTCGGCTGGAACAATACTATCTCGTGGCGAGGATTGTCGCTCAACATCTTCTTCAATGGAGCAGTAGGTATGGATAGGTTGAATATGAGCCGCTTCACGACAGCCTCGATGAGTGGTGTGTCGCGCTTTATCACACTGCGCGATGCCTACTTCCAAGGGTGGGATTATGTCGAGGATAAGAGCAAGGCCAAGTATCCGAGCGTGAAGAACTCCGACAATAAAAGCTATGCAAATTCGGACTTTTGGTTGGAAGACGCATCGTTCTTTAAGTTGAAGAACATCACACTCTCCTATATGATACCGCGCTATGTGACGCGCTTCGCCGAGATACACCTCTCGGTAAGTGCGCAGGACCTCTTCACCATAACCAAATACAAAGGTATGGACCCTGAGGTTTACAGCGGATATGACGGTTTGGACTACGGAGCATATCCCGTGCCGCGAACATTTACTTTTGGAGTAAAACTCGTATTCTAAAAACTGATGACACTATGAAAAAGATACTATATATATTATTTATTAGCACAATAGCATTCACCTCTTGCACCGACTTTTTAGAGGAGAATCCATACGGAAAGCAGTCGAGCGACAACTTCTTCTCGCAGAAAGAGGATTTGGCGGCATCGCTCAATGCACTCTATTCGGTGGTTGCCACCTCGCAGGGGCAGAATAACTATGTCGGCACAAACTTCCTCGCGGGCGATGACATCACCACGCACCCTGCAAGTAATAAGCAACCTCTGCGTGAGCATGACCAATATAATGTTACCGACAATAACTCGTGGATGGTGGATTTGTGGGAGCAACGCTATAAGGTTATCAAGGCGGCGAATTTCATCATCAACAACGCTTCGCGCACTCCCGATGTATCGAAGGAGGCGATAACCGAAGCTGTTGCACAGGCGCACTTTTGGCGTGCCTATTCGCTGTTCTACCTCGTTACCACTTGGGGAAAGGTGCCTGTAATGCTCAATGAAGAGATTAACTACAACGCCAAGGTGTGGTCGGAAGAGGATATATACACCCAGATACTTGCCGATTTGAAGATTGCAGAGGAGGGTTGCCCCGTTATCTATTCGGGCGCACCATATCATAATGGCAGTATGAATGTAGCGGTGTCGAAGCCTGCTGTTAAGGCTGCTATGGCGTATGTCTATATGTGTATGGCAGGTTGGCCACTGAATAAAGGTGCTGCGTATTATGCTCTGGCGGCAGATAAGGCGGAGGAGGTTATCGATTTGGTGGATAGCGGCACATATCAATATCGTCTGCTCGACAACTATGCCGATGTCTATTCGGTGAAATATACCCAATCAAACCCCGAAGTGTTACTCGGTATCTTTTACCATCGTGACCGTACTCCGCAGATGACACCATTGACAGATATTCTGTTCGATATGAAGCAGAGTGGTTGGGATGATACACATGGAGAGATTAAGTTTTGGAAGGAGTTCCCCGAAGGACCTCGCAAAGATGCAACCTACATACCGAAATTGTTGCTCACCGATGATGTATTGCACGATTGGTGGTACGATAACGGAGGTGCTCGTGAGGTTGTAGCACCAGTATTTAACAAATCCCCTGAGTCGGCAACTCGTGGTGAGGAGTTCGATTACACCTCGCCCCTTGCTCCTCCGCAGTTCGGACAGAAGACCATTCAGGTTATTCGATTGTCAGAGGTCTATTGTTGGTACGCCGAGGCTTCGGCGCGTGCAGGTCAGGTTACGAATAAGAGTGTCGAGGTGCTAAATCGTGTGCGTAATCGTGCCGATGGAGCGCAGACAAATCGCTATTCGATGTCGATGTCGGCAGAGGAACTTGCTGAGGCCGCCTACAATGAACACGGCTGGGAGATGGCGGGCTACTATTGGTGTGGCTTTGCCCCACGAGCAAGAGATATGTTCCGTATGAATCGCTATAAGGCGCATTTCGAAGTTCGCAAACAAAATGAACCTATCGAGGTTGTAGATGGTTCGGGTATCTTCCGCAAGGAGGCTGTGCCTGTTACAAGCGAGTGGGATGACAGCAAGATGTACTGCCCGTATCCGTACGAGGATACGACCTACAATCCGGGATTGAGGAATTGAGATGGTGGGTGGTTAGCGATTTGCGGCCACCCATTTTGTGAGTTCCACAAAGTCGGCTACCGATAACTGCTCGGCACGCTTGGTGAAGAATGGGTGCTCTGCGCCTCCGAAGTCGCCAAAGGCGGAGCGCAATGAGTTGCGCAACATCTTTCTACGCTGACCAAACGAAGCCTTTACGACCTTTACAAAGAGTTGTTCATCGCAATCGAGCGAAGTGGTGGCATTTCTGCGCAGACGAATAACAGCGCTCTTAACCTTTGGTGGTGGATTAAAGACCTTTTCCGAAACAGTAAAAAGGTAGTCTATGTCGTACCACGCCTGTAATAATACGCTCAATATGCCATAGGTCTTCGAGCCCTCCTTCTCGGCGATACGCTCGGCGACCTCCTTCTGAATCATGCCGACACATTCGGGAACAAGGTTGCGATGTTCGATAATTTTGAAAAATATCTGCGAGGAGATGTTGTACGGGAAGTTGCCGATAACCTTCACACCATCGGGAAAGTACTCTGCCAACTCCATTTTCAGAAAATCGCCCTCGCGCAGACGAGGTGTAAAGTCGGGGTAGTGTGCGTGAAGATAGGCAATGCTCTCGGTGTCAATATCAACGCCATAAGTCTCAATATCCTCACGGCGAAGCAGGTACTGCGTCAACACGCCCATACCGCAACCCACCTCCAATACCTTGTCGGGGTTGTCGGGTGTTCCTCCCGATAGAGAGTTGCAGATTTTCTGTGCTATGTTCAAATCGGTCAGAAAGTGCTGACCAAGTGCCTTTTTTGCTCTTACTTGCTCCATCGGTGCAAAGGTAGTAATTAAAAGTGAAAGCCGAAAATCAAAAGCCGAAAACTTTTATTATCAACCCTTTGTTTTGGCGTTATTTTTTTAACAGCGCAATTATTTTTGCTGTTAAAGAACTAACACTTTTTTTTCTTGGTTTGTTCCTTTGAAATTTGTATTTTTGTGTGCGAAAAATGGGGTTTTTAGAAGATTTTTAGCCCTTAACTCCCATTTTGCGAGATATTTGCAAGCAGAATTTAGTCTATAAATAAGTAATACAAATAATAAAAAACTAAATAAGTTATGGCAGAAAAGAAGTTTATTACCTGTGACGGTAATTATGCCGCAGCACATATCGCGTATATGTTCTCGGAGGTTGCCGCCATCTATCCCATTACACCCTCATCGACCATGGCAGAGCTCGTGGATGAGTGGTCGGCACAGGGGAAAAAGAACATTTTCGGTGATACTGTTAAGGTCGTTGAGATGCAGTCGGAGGCGGGTGCCGCAGGTGCGGTGCATGGCTCGTTGCAGAGTGGCGCCCTGACATCAACATTTACTGCATCACAGGGCCTATTGCTCATGGTGCCCAACATGTATAAGATTGCGGGCGAGCTTCTCCCCGGCGTTTTCCACGTGTCGGCACGTGCTTTGGCGGCGCAGGCACTCTCGATTTTTGGCGACCATCAGGATGTCATGGCTGTGCGCCAGACCGGATTCGCCATGCTTGCAACATCGTCGGTACAGGAGGTTATGGATCTCGCCGGCGTGGCTCACATCGTGGCATTGAAGGCGCGCATACCCTTTGTACACTTCTTCGATGGCTTCCGCACATCGCACGAGATTCAGAAGATTGAGCTTATCGACGAGGCATCGCTTGCTGCGATGTTCGACCGTGAGGCGTTGAAGGCATTCCGCCAGCGTGCTCTCAACCCCGAGCACCCCGTGACTCGCGGTACGGCACAGAATCCCGATATCTACTTCCAGACGCGCGAGGCATCTA
>JAZSOV010000073.1:0-2988 GCA_045537095.1 Alistipes sp. | reverse complement strand
CCTACAAGCACGGCAGAAAGTACCAAGTGGTACACAATACCTACCAATATTGGCTCTACGACTGCACGGAGAGTCCGAAAAAGACCCCTGCGAAGGGCTACAAAAATGGTCTTGCGGGTATTGGCGTGACGCTCGAAAGTGTCGTTACGGACAAGCCGTGGGAGGTTATGGTTTTGCAACCCGAATGTACTATGCGTCGTTATGTCAAGGAGCGTGGAGGTACATTCGATTTGAACTTGCTGGTCGAGCGCATCAAGAAGATGATGAGGCCCGAGGTGGCTGCCAAGGTGCGTTGCGGCTTGATGGTGCCATTCTCCTATCCTGCGGGAAATACCGATTATCGTCAGAACATTTGCGATTGGTACAACAAGGGTGTGCGCCCATCAAATCAGGAGGGTTGGGATGAACTCTATGAGCGTATTCATCACTGCATTCAGAGCGAAATCAAGGAGCTTGGTGCTGCGTTGGGTAAGAACTGCGAGTTTTATGTGAATGTCGGTCAGGCGATCTACAACAGTCGCCACAACAAACACCTCGTAAAATCGGGTTACAAGTTGCAGCGTTCGCAGAACAATACCCACCTCTCGGAGGGCTTGGCGATGTATATTGCGAGCCTTACTTACGCCTACACCATCCTCGATATCGAGCGCGAAGATGTGAAGTTCTACCCTAAGTACTCGAAGGATGTGCAACTTACGGGCGACCGTGGCACGACCGATATTATTAAGGTGGAGAACACTCCGTTCCTCGCCAAGAAGGCTCGTCAGGAGGCATGGAAGGTTTGTAAGGGCAAGAAAAAATAGTGCGCTCTGTTTCAAAAGATTTATGCTCTGTTAGTAAACTAACAGGGCGTTTTTTTGTTTTGTTCGTTTTCGATTTGTAAATTTGTATGCGCAAAATGGGGTTTTGCGGAAAATAGAGCGAAAAATCTCCGTTTTGCGAGGAATTTGCAAGCAGAATACGATGAAGCTAATGGCTAATGGCCAATAGCTAATGGCAAAGACAAACAACAACATAAAACCAAATAAAATTATGGCAGAAAAGAAATTTATTACCTGTGACGGTAACTACGCTGCTGCGCATATTGCGTATATGTTCTCGGAGGTTGCCGCCATCTACCCTATCACGCCATCTTCAACAATGGCAGAGTATGTCGATGAGTGGGCTGCGCAAGGTCGCAAAAACATCTTTGGCGAGACTGTTAAGGTTGTGGAGATGCAGTCGGAGGCTGGTGCTGCGGGTGCAGTACACGGCTCGTTGCAGGGTGGTGCTTTGACCTCGACATTTACCGCTTCGCAGGGCTTGTTGCTGATGATTCCTAACATGTACAAGATTGCCGGAGAGTTGCTTCCGGGCGTATTCCATGTTTCGGCTCGTGCTTTGGCTGCACAGTCGCTATCAATCTTCGGCGACCATCAGGATGTTATGGCTGCTCGTCAGACAGGCTTTGCACAGTTGGCCACTTCGTCTGTTCAGGAGGTTATGGACTTGGCGGGTGTTGCTCACATCGTAGCGTTGAAGTCGCGCGTTCCATTCCTTCACTTCTTCGACGGCTTCCGCACTTCGCACGAGATTCAGAAGGTAGAGTTGATGGACGAGGCTTCGCTCACAGCGATGTTTGACCGTGAGGCTTTGAAGCAGTTCCGCGAGCGCGCTCTCAACCCTGAGAAGCCTGTAACCCGTGGTACAGCGCAGAATCCTGATATCTACTTCCAGACTCGTGAGGCTGCAAACAAGTTCTACGATGCAGTGCCTGATATGGTGGCAGAGACTATGGCGGAGATTTCAAAAATCACAGGCCGCGAATACAAGCCATTCGTATATTACGGAGCAGCAGATGCTGACCGCGTAGTTGTAGCCATGGGTTCGGTAACCGAGACCTTGAAGGAGTGTGTAGACTTCTTGAACGAGCGTGGCGAGAAGGTTGGTGTTGTAACCGTACACCTCTATCGTCCATTCTCGGCAAAATACCTCTTCAATGTATTGCCAAAGACAGTTAAGACTCTCTGCGTTCTCGACCGCACCAAGGAGCCGGGAGCAAATGGCGAACCTTTGTACCTCGATATCGTAGATGCATTCTACGGACACGAGTTGCAGCCACAGATTATCGGTGGTCGCTATGGTCTTTCATCGAAGGATACCACCCCTGCACAGATGTTGGCAGTGTTTGCCAATATGGCCCTTTCGACTCCAAAGAACCACTTTACCGTTGGTATCGTAGATGATGTTACGAATCTCTCGTTGCCTGTTGGCGAGGAGATTTCGATGGCAAAGGAGGGCACTTTCGAGGCGTTGTTCTTCGGTTTGGGTGCTGACGGAACAGTTGGTGCAAACAAGAACTCAATTAAGATTATCGGTGGCTCGACAGACAAGTATTGTCAGGCATACTTCTCGTACGACTCGAAGAAGTCGGGAGGTTACACCTCTTCGCACCTTCGTTTCGGCGACAAGCCAATCACTTCGCCATACTTGGTAACAACCCCTGACTTTATCGCTTGCCATGTACCATCGTATGTCGATAAGTACGATGTATTGAAGGGCTTGAAGCGTGGAGGTTCGTTCCTTTTGAACTCGGTACTCGATGCTGAGGCTACTTGCGCATCGTTGCCAACCCACATGAAGGTATTCCTCGCAAAGAACAATATCAACTTCTATATCATCAACGCTACAAAGATTGCTGCCGAGTTGGGCTTGGGTAGCCGTACAAATACCATTATGCAGTCGGCATTCTTCAAGATTGCGAATGTTATTCCGTTCGAGAAGGCTGTCGAGGAGATGAAGAAGGCTATCTACAAATCTTACGGCAAGAAGGGCGAGGATATTGTCAATATGAACTATGCCGCTGTTGATGCAGGTGCTACCGCAGTTGAGAAGGTAGAGGTACCTGCCGAGTGGGCATCGCTTGTTGTTGAGGAGGCTCACGCATCGGTTGATATGTCACGCCCTGAGTTCGTTCGCAATGTAGTTGATCCAATCAACGCTTTGAAG
>JAZSOV010000038.1:0-10281 GCA_045537095.1 Alistipes sp. | reverse complement strand
ATTCAACGATCTTCAATCGCAAACCCGATGTCATTGCCAGAGCGCAGAACAACGGTATCTTTATTACGCAGAACCTGAAACCTGTAAATTATCGCATCTACGCCTTTGGAGACAAGAACGACAACCAACTCTACGAGGCGGGTACCGACCTTGTAGGCATACTTGATACGGTCTATAACCCTGCCAAGTTGCCGGAGTTTGCCATCTGGTTTGACTCCCTGCGTATGTATCCGAGTGCCGAGCCTCAGCTCTACTTCCGAATGTTTACGGACAAGGCCTTCGTAAATCAACGATTGGTCGATGCACAACGCCCGGAGCAGAAGAAGGCATTGCTCTATTTCAATTCGGACTACCCACGCATCGACTCGCTGGTATTTGATAATATTCCGAGCGACAGCATCTTGATAGACCCTCAGACCAATGGTCGCGATACGGTGGCTGTGTGGTTTAATATGGCAAAGTTACCCGACACCATAAAGGGTAAGATTGTCTACTATCGACACGACTCTCTGCGCCAGCTCTCCAAGACTCGCGAGCCGCTGAAACTCGCTTGGCGACTGGTCGAGACCAAAGAGCAGGAGAAGGAGCGTGAGCGCATCGAGAAGGAGAAGGCCAAGGCGAAGGCTGAGGGCAAGGAGTATAAGGATCCGAACTACAAGAATCCGTTCTCGCTGAAAATATCGGCAGGCAAGGAGGTGAACCCCGAAAAGGGCTTCGATATAACCTTCGGCTATCCTGCCGTAAAGTTTGATACTACGGCGATAGAACTATTAGCTGTGGCCGAGGATAAGACAACAACCCCTGTCAAGATGAACTTCAAGCGCGATACTCTCAATATGTGTCGCTGGGAGGTTCAAGCCCCTTGGAAGGAGAAGACCAACTATCGTCTTTATCTGCCGAAGGAGTCAGTGACCGATATTATGGGTTACAAGAACGACTCTACGGTGATGGAGTTTGCAACCTACGATCCGGAGAAGTTTGCCACCGTATCTCTCAATGTGAAGGGTGTGGGCAATAACAAATATATAATACTGCTGACCGAAGCTTCGGGTAAGACCTTGCAAGAGAAACGCGATGTTACGAGTGGCAAGTATCGATTTAACTATGTTTCGCCGGGCGATATCCGACTGCGCATTATCGAGGATAAGAATGGCAATGGCAAGTGGGATGCGGGCGATGTTATCGCCGGCCTGCAACCGGAGCGTGCCGAGGGCTACTTCAACGAGAAACGAGAGGAGATATTCACGACCAAGATGAATTGGGACTTCGAGATCAATATCGATATGAATAGAGTCTTTATACCGATGACCATGCAGAGTTTGGTGAAGATGCTCGATGACAAGGAGAATGCCCGTCTGGATAAGCTCTACGAGGAGTGGAAGAAGAAACAGAGTGAGGGCAAGCACAATGGTGGCAACCATCAGCACTCCTCAGGTGGTGGCGGTATGGGCATGGGCGGTATGGGTGCCGGCCTTGGCGGTCTGAAAAACACCCTCAAATAGCAACAGACAATGAGAAAGATTACCATAATACTCACCCTTGCGGTTCTGTTCTCGGTGGCTACGATCACCGAGAGCAAAGCTCAACACACCATAGCAGTTACGGGCGGTACGGGCTTTGCTACGGCACGACCATATCCCGATCAGGTGATGAAGCCTATTTGGGGAACATACGCGGCAGGTATATCGTGGCGTTACTACTCGATGCCGCGCTTTGTTGCCTGTTTTGGTATAGATGTGGAGTTGTTGCAACGCGGATTTTCGTTTGCCCCCTATCCGCACCTCTACGAGAAGAAGAAAGATCTTAGATACTACACTCGCAAACTCAACTCGATAGTTGTGCCTATTGTGTGGCAGCCTCATTTCTACCTCTTCAAGAAACATCTGCGCGTCTACTTGGAGGCGGCACCGACATTCTCGTATAACTTCGCCTCTAAGTTCTACAATGACGAGAAGTATAGCATCAAGATAGATGGCTCGGTGGATGCACCCGTAAGCGGTAAGTATATCTTCCGTAGAGAGCGTGACAACCGCTTCTCGTTTGGTCTGCGAGGAGGTGCAGGCTTCGATCTCATCTTTGGGCAGGTGGAGGTAGGAGTGCGTGCCATGTACGACTTCGGCTACTCGGATATACTGCGTAACCGAAATAAATACTACGATAATGCCCTCGACTCGGAGATGCGACCGGGCGAAAACCCCTTCTACCTTACTCCTCTTCGCTCGCCACTCGACAACCTCACTATCTCGATGAAGTTGGGTTTCCGTATCGGCAAAGCAGGATTTAAGGAGTGGGAGTGGAAACGCCCAGCCTTTCCGAAGAATAAGGAGGTATTCAAATATACCTTCTAACCAAAAATCGTTCTGATGAGTTCTTTTTGCACCTTACTTGTGTCGTAAATGCTCACATAGGCTTACTATGCTGCGCTTTCCGTCATAGCGTAACGCACAAAAATAATCTCATCACCTCCGATTTTGGGAGTTGTGGAATTTTTAACTAATAAGAGCCAAAGGCTAACGGCTAATGGCTAATAGCAAGAAATATTTATGGAAAATACAAGACAGGAGAAGATTGCAAAACAGATTCAGCGCGATGTGGCTGAGATTTTTCAGCGCGATATAGCCGAGTCGTTGCGCGGCGTACTTACGACAGTAACAGCAGTGCGTGTATCACCCGATTTGGGCTATGCCAAAATATATGTTAGCGTATTCCCATTCGAAAAAGCACAAGCTACGCTCGAAACAATTGAACAACAGAATAAACTTATCCGCGGTGCGCTCGGTCGCCGTATGCGCCATCAGGTGAAGATTATTCCGGAGTTACAGTTCTTTGTGGATGACTCACTCGAATATATCGAGAATATCGATTCGCTGTTGAAGAAGTAGTAGTTGTAGCAAAAACCTTGCTCTATGCAGTGGCAGTTCGCACTGAAATATCTCACAGCGCGTAAGTCGCACTCGGTGATAAATATCATCGCTACTGTCAGTCTTGTGGCGGTGGTTGTGCCTGTGGCTGCAATGGTGATACTTCTCTCGGTGTTCAATGGCTTCGAGTCGCTGGTACGCGACCTCTATAAGGTTGTGGATGCCGATATCGAGATTACCGCACAAAGGGGTATCAGTGCGACTGACGAACAACTGCGACACAAAATTACCGAGTGCGAAGGAGTAGAGACTGTGTCTGCCATAGTGGAGCGACAGGCTTTGCTCTCTTATCGCGACAATCGCGTAGCGGTACGACTGCGAGGTGTTGACGAGGAGTATCGGAAGGTTGTTCCAATTGAGAACTATACATCAATTGGAAACAGTGAAGTGCAACTTGGCGATCTCGACCGGTTGATGCTTGGCGAGGGTGTCGCCTACGAGCTCGGAATGTACTCGATGGCGGCAGGCGATGTCGAGGTCTATTCGCTCGGAGGAGGGCAGATAGGCTCGATTATGCCAACATTTGCCATGCACAGCGAGAGACTCGATGTCTGCGGAACATTTATAATCGACCAGCAGCAGGCTGCATCGTTTGCTCTCACTTCACTTCGCGCTGCAAGTCGTATCTTCGGCACGGAGGACAGAGCCGATAAACTGCTTGTGAAGATTGGGAGTGGAGTCTCGCATAGACACGTGGCCGACACCCTCGCAGAGACGCTTGGAGAGGAGTACACGATAACATTGCGCGAGGATAAAAATTCGGGTTTCTACGCCATAATGCGCTACGAGAAGTGGGCGATATTCTTTGTGTCGTTGTTGGTGTTGATTATCGCCTCATTATCGATTATCGGTACGGTGATAATGCTGATTATCGAGAAACAAGATGAACGACAGACACTCTTCTCGATTGGAGCCGACAACGCCTTTATACGAGGTATCTTCGTGCGCGAAGGATTGCTTATATCGGGAGTGGGCGGAGCGATAGGCTTGGTGATAGGCGTTGTAATAACCTTGGCACAGCAACACTTCGGCTTCGTGAAGATGCCTAACGGAAATTTCCTTGTCGAGAACTATCCCGTGGAGTTGCAGGAGATGGATTTGATAGTGATATTTGTAGTCTTTGTGGTTGTAGCGTTGGGCGTGTCGCTCGTTGCCACATCGACAATGATAAAAAGAGAAAAGAGATGATAAAGAGGGCCCTTATAATAGTGCTTCTATCTGCGATACTCGTTCTGACGGGGTGTCGCAAAAGCATGGTGATACCCGATGATACACTTGCCGAAATATTTCACGATGCCTTTGTTGTGAATGCCTATATCGGCGAGGAGCGTATAAACTTCGACTCGTTGCAGATCTATGAGCCGATATTTAACAAGTATGGCTACACGGCCAAGGATGTGGTCTATACGGTCGGTAACTTCTCGCGCCGTAAGAGTGCACGCCTCGGAACGGTGGTCGAGGAGGCAATATCACGCCTCGAAGAGGAGAGTAAGTTCTATGCCAAGAAGGTGGTAATTCTCGACACCATACGCAATGTTGCGGTGCGTACTCTCTCGCGTAAGGTCTACGAGGATACCCTGATTGTAGCAAACAAGTGGGCCGACTCGACTAAGTTGCATATAGAGATATCGCCTATATTTCCGGGCGATTATACCATACGCTACAACTACAAATGCAATGGCAATCTCGACAAGGATCCTCGCCAAGCCGAGTTCTACTTCGAGGATGAATACAATATGCGCAATGGCTCTACATCGTTGTCGCTACGAACATTTGGCAAGGTAAACCGCACGCTTATATCCAAAAGGGAGAACAATAAGAGGTTGGTGTTGGACCTCGGTCGTGTCAAGTACGAAAAGAGAAAGCGATATCCCAAGAATTACGATATCACGATCAACAACCTGAATGTAATCTACAAGCCGAGGGAGGATGCGGCTATCGACAGCCTCTTTGCGCGCTATGTAGATGTTAAAATTTTTGCCGATGGATTTCTCATTAAGAAGGATAGCCTCGCACTATCTTCTGACTCCACAAGGGTTTCAACCGCGACCTCTGCTGACCATTAGGCTCGATATCGATGGCGGCCACGAGATAGTGGCTGTGGAGCAGTATGACGAGGGACTCGACTCAATGTCGGGAGTGGAGTTCTTCTCAGGTGTATTGTGTGCAGGCTTTGTAAATGCCCATTCGCATATCGAACTATCCTATCTGCGTGGTGCTATCACTGAGGGGGAGGGATTTGCGGCCTTTGCCGAGAGTATCGGCAGGGTGCGTGGTAACTACTCGGAGGAGGAGCGACTGGATGCTATTTGGGAGGCTGATAGTGCTATGTGGCAGGAGGGCGTGGATGCCGTAGGGGATGTAGTGAATGGTATCACATCCTTCCCGATTAAGGAGGCAAGCCAAATCCATTATCGCAACTTTGTTGAGGTCTTTGGCCTGCGTGAGTGCAATCTCGACCGCCAGCGTGAGATGCTGAAATATCCGCACACTTCGCTTACCCCACACTCGATATATTCAGTACCTGATAAGCCATTCATGGAGGTATGCAACGATGATGCGGAGGCTCCTCTGTCGATACACTTTCTCGAATCGAGTGCAGAGGCTGAACTCTATCGCAGTTGTGGCAGATTGCACGAATGGTATTCGAAGGTTGGCTTCAAGTGCGATTTTTTACACTACGGCTCGCCCGCCGAGCGCATCGTAAAGTGTGTGCCGAAAGAGCGCAGTGTGCTGCTTGTGCATAATTGCGAGGTGAAACAACGCGATATGGATATGATTATGAACCACTTTACAGCTCCCGTATATTGGGTGCTGTGTCCGCGCTCGAATAGCTACATCTCGCGTATTGAGCCGCAGAGTGTGGAGCTGTTGCGTGCCGCAGGGTATAATAATATAAACATATGTATAGGCACCGACTCACTTGCCTCGAATTGGTCGTTGTCGATGTTGGAGGAGCTGAAAATGTTCCGCAATATTCCACTTGCCGAGTTGTTGCAGTGGGCAACCATAAATGGTGCTAAGGCTCTCGGCATAGCCGACAAGTATGGTTCGATAGAGGTTGGCAAGCGTAGCGGTATAGTGAAATTGACGGGTGTAAATCTAGATAACTTTACGCTCAACGAAACCTCGAAGGCGGTGCGTATATTATAGAGGATGGTATGGCAGAGAATAGTGAAAAATGGAATAGAGCAGCCAAAGGCTTTGAGCAGTATATAAAGTTGGAAAAGGGGTTGTCGAAGAATACGGTCGAGGCCTATATGCGCGACTATACACAGTTTGCCCACTTTATACTGCACCAATACGATGTTCCGCCTGCAAAGGTTGAGCAGTATATGGTGGAGCGTTACTTGGCCTACCTCTTCGATGAGTGCAACCATGCTCGCACCTCGCAGGCTCGCGAGCTGAGTGGCGTGAAGAGTTTTTATAACTACCTGCTAATCAACGACAAGATAGACGCTTCGCCTGTCGAGATGATATCGATGCCGAAACAATCGCGGCACCTTCCAGAGGTGCTTACAATCGAGGAGGTGGAGATTATCATCAACTCCATACCTCTCGATACAACGAAGGGTAAACGCGACCGTGCTATGTTGGAGTTGCTCTATTCGTGTGGGTTGCGAGTGTCGGAGTTGATATCATTGCGACTCTCGGACCTCTTTTTTGGCGAGGGGTATATTCGCGTTATGGGCAAGGGCAGCAAGCAGCGTCTTGTGCCGATAGGGAGCGTAGCGAGAGAGCGTGTTATGATATATATGGATGAGCGCAAGTCGAAGGATGTGAAAAATATAGATATTCTCTTTTTGAGTAATCGCAAGAAGGAGCTGACGCGAAATATGGTCTTTATGATTATTCGCGAGGCGGTGGAGCGTGCCGGCATAGACAAGACGGTCAGTCCTCATACCTTTCGCCACTCCTTTGCAACACACCTATTGGAGGGAGGAGCGAGCATTCGTCAGGTGCAGGAGATGCTTGGGCATGAGAGTATCGAGACAACAGAGATATATACCCATCTCGATACCTCGCGTTTGCGCGACACTATCGAGAAACTATCGTTATAGAGCAGTGAGTAACTCTAAAAATAATTCTTAATTAAGATAGTTGTGTCGCAGGCGATGAAGGGATATAAGGCGCGTGGTGTGGTGCTTTCGACCGTAAAGTATGGCGATAGCGGAATGGTGGTGCAGATGCTCACCGATCGCTATGGCCGCCAGAGCTATTTGGTGCAGGGGGTGCGTTCCTCGCGTGGTCGAGGCTCGAAGATGGCTCTATTTCAACCACTCTTCGTACTCTCCTTCGAGGGGCTAAACTCCTCGCATAGCGACCTTCATCGGATGCGTGAGGTGCAGAACGATATTGTCTTTAAATCGTTGCCTTACGATATCCGCAAATCCACGATAGCTCTCTTTATGGCCGAGGTGTTGTACCGCTTGGTTGGCGAGAGCGAGGCTAACGGACCTATGTTCGACTTTGTCTACAACTCGGTGCGGGCATTGGACGAGATTGAGGAGGGTGTGGCGAATTTTCATCTTTGGTTTTTAGCCAATTTAAGCCGTTATCTCGGATACTTTCCGGGCAATGAATACAGTAAAGGTTGGTGGTTTGATATGCGTGAAGGTCTATTTGTGCGCGATATGCCACTGCATGACCACACTATGAATGCGGAGGAGGCGGAGTTGTTGCGCGATTTGACCGAAGTGGACTTGGAGTGCTTGGGTGAGATACCTCTCAATCGCGACCAGCGCGTAGCGATGCTCTCGCGCCTTGTAGAGTACTACTCAATTCACCTCGAAGCTATCCGTGCAGTTCGCTCCATAGAGATTTTGCAGGAGGTATTCTAATAAAAACTATATAATTACGATAAAGAGAGGGGTTGCTCAACTTGCGTTGGACAACCCCTACCTCTATATGAGTAATATCTACTACCACTCTCCAATCAAGTCCACTCCGATGCCCGGACGATCGTTGAGGGTAATCTTGCCATCGACAAACTTTACACCATCGAACATATCGTTAGTAATCAAGAGTGCTCCATCGAGGTCTGCCCAATTGGTACGAGGAGACACCTGTGCAGCAGCAGAGATGGCGCACGAAGACTCACCTGTACATCCAATCATCACCTTCATGCCGAGAGCCTCAGCTGTTGCAATCATTTGGCGTGCTTCGTGCAAACCTGTACACTTTATCAACTTGATGTTGATACCGGTAAATACTCCGTGCAACTTAGGAACATCGACCAAACGCTGGCACGACTCATCGCCGAATGTTGGCAGTGGCGAGTGAGCTGTTACCCAAGCCATATCGTCAAATACGGTCTTTGGCATTGGCTGCTCAACCATCTGTACACCCTGCTCTTTGAGCCAGTGAATCATATCAAGAGCAAGGTACTTGTCCTTCCAGCCCTGATTAGCGTCTATAATAATAGGTTTGTCGGATACGCTACGAACAGCGTTTATCAAACCCTTGTCTGTTTTCTCGTCTATACCAAGTTTTACCTTCAAAATCTTGTATGGAGCAGCCTCCTCTGTCTTCTTGCGTACCATCTCCTCGGTATCGATGCCGATTGTATAAGAGGTGCAAGGTGTCTTCTCCGGATTGTAACCAAACAGACGGTGGCAAGGTACATTGAGCAACTTACCAATCAAGTCATGCAGAGCAATATCGAATGCGGACTTAGCACACGACATACCTGGAGCGATGCCATCAACATAACGAAGAATATCATCCACCATGAATGGGCTCGAGAATTGGTCGAGATTGATTTTGCTCATAAATTCGCTGGCGGTCTCCTTGGTTTGTCCAATCATATAAGGAGGCAAACCGCCTTCTCCGTATGCAACTACGCCATCATACTCCAAGCGCACTTGGATATTTGGTGTAAAATCACGCGAGAAACCAGAGATTGTGAATGTGTGGCGTTGCTGCAAATCAACACAGCGATAAGAGAGCTTTATCTTACCAGAGCCGAGTGAAGTTTTGCGATTGATGTTTGCGATGCTGTCGCAAGCCGTCAAAATTGGCGAAGCTGCCGCAGTGGCTGCAATTGCAGTAAGACCTGTCTTGAGGAAAGATCTGCGAGAAATTTTCTTCATAACTTATCAGTGATTAAGGTTGTTAATATTTAAATTTTATACCATATATGCTATTTTATAATAGCAAATATAGATATTTTTTGTTTAATATGAGCAATAATACTCTAAAAATAGTTATATTTACACAAAATTAGCTCGAAATGGTGAGTTCTTTACAGCAGTTGCCTATTGTGGCGGAAGATGAGTGGTTGCAGCCTGTTGCAGCTGAGATAGGTAAAAGATGCAAGCAATATAGATCCCGACTTGCAGATATTGAACGAAGTGGCTCCATTGTAGATTATGCAAATGGCTATCGCTATTTCGGTTGGCAGTACGATGAGGATATGTCGGGCTGGTGGTTTCGTGAGTGGCTACCTGCGGCATACGATGTCTATATCTTTGGCGATTTCAACAATTGGCAACGCACACAACTGCGTTTGAGCAAAGATGCAAATGGTGTATGGAGTATCTTCCTGCCCGATGCAATGTATGAGTACCGCCTAACACACGGCTCACTCTACAAACTCCATATTCACGGACAAAATGGCTGGCACGATCGTATTCCTGCCTACGCCACACGCCTTATCCAAGACGACAATACGAAGAACTACTCGGCACAATTTTGGATTCCGCAGCCATTCGATTGGGGCGAGGACAGACTCGTTGTCGATAAAAATAATCTGCTGATTTACGAAACCCATATCGGTATGTCCTCCGAGAAGGAGGGCATAAGTACCTACAAGGAGTTCGAGCGAGAGGTCTTGCCGAGAGTGAAAAAATCGGGCTATAACGCCATTCAGGTTATGGCTATTGCCGAACATCCCTACTACGGCTCGTTTGGTTACCATGTAGCGAATTTCTTTGCTCCGTCATCGCGCTTCGGCACCCCTGAAGAGTTGAAATCGTTGGTGCGCAAGGCTCACAAGTTGGGCATAGCCGTTATTATGGATATTGTCCATGCACATTATGTCAAGAACTTCAACGAGGGAATAAATGAACTCGATGGCTCGCCATATCACTACTCGAAGCAGGGCGATGCGGGTTATCAGCCATATTGGGTCTCGAAGATTTTCGACTACGGCAAGCGCGAGGTGGAGCACTTCCTTCTCTCGAATGTCAAGTATTGGCTCGATGAGTACCACTTTGACGGCTACCGCTTCGATGGCGTAACCTCGATGATATACCACCACCACGGCTACACCGACTTCGACTGCCGTGAGAAGTTCTTTGACGAGGGTGTCAATCGTGATGCTTTGGTCAAGTCGGATCGTAGCCATGTCGTTCTGTGA
>JAZSOV010000085.1:0-10233 GCA_045537095.1 Alistipes sp. | reverse complement strand
CACCACAAGGAGTTGGGCATCAACCCTAAGATATTCGAGAAGAATGACCTCAACATTCATGTTCCCGAGGGTGCAGTACCAAAAAATGATCCTTCGGCAGGTATCACTATGATAACCTCTATTGTTTCGACCTACACAGGTCGCAAGGTTAAAGAGCGTATTGCCATGACGGGTGAAACATCGTTGCGTGGCCGTGTATTGCCGATTGGCGGAGTTAAGGAGAAGATTTTGGCAGCAAAGCGTGCCGGTATTCACACCATCCTTCTGCCTGAGGAGAACCGCAAAGATGTCGAGGAGATCACAAAGGAGTATATCGAGGGCTTGACCTTCCACTATGTACGCTCGAACGAGCAAGTGCTTGCTCTTGCGCTGCAAGAGTAATTGACAATTGACAATTGATAATTGACAATTAAAGGAATTTTTAATTTGATATGAAAGTCATTGCCATCATTCCTGCTCGTTACGCAAGTACGCGCTTTCCGGCAAAGCCACTCGCTATGCTCGGTGGCAAGCCGATTGTGCAGTGGGTATACGAGGCGGTGGCAAAGGAAGTTGAGAGGGTTGTGGTGGCGACTGACGATAAACGCATCTATGATGCAGTCGCAGCCTTTGGTGGTGAGGTGGTAATGACCTCAACGGAACATCGTAGCGGCACTGATCGTTGTGCCGAGGCGTACGAGAAGTTGGGCTGCAAGGCAGATATCGTTATCAATGTGCAGGGTGATGAGCCGTTTATCAAACCCTCACAAATCAGGAGCCTGATTAGGTGTTTCGAGAACGACACAATTGATATTGCAACACTCGTAAAGCCATTTACGGCAGAGGATAGCATCGCGGCTCTCGAAAGCCCAAACTCGCCAAAGGTGGTGCTGAACGGAGCAAACGAGGCGATATATTTCTCGCGCTCGGTTATCCCTTATTTGCGAGGAGTGGAGCGTAGCGAGTGGTTGAAACGCCATACTTTCTACAAACATATTGGCATTTACGCCTTTCGTGCCGATGTATTGGGTGCGGTTGCTCGACTGCCACAGACTCCACTCGAAAAGGCAGAAAAGTTGGAGCAGCTGCGTTGGTTGGAGAGTGGCTACAAAATAGGTGTTGGCGTAACCGATATTGAAACTATCGGCATCGATACCCCCGAAGATTTACAAAAAGCAGAGGATTTGCTAAAAATATAACTCTATAACCCGACATGAAACCGATATTTATTGCTGGCCCTTGCGTTATAGAATCTGCCGAGTTGCTCGACTCGGTAGCAGCCGAGTTGTGCGATATAAATCGCCGACTTGACACTAATATTATCTTCAAAGCATCTTTCGACAAGGCTAATCGCACTTCACTGCGCTCCTATCGTGGCGTAGGCTTGGAGCGTGGCTTACAGATGTTGGCAGATGTGCGTGAGAAGTGGGGTTTGCAACTGCTGACCGATATCCACGAAACTTGGCAGGCAGAGGCGGTGGGCGAGGTGGTAGATGTGGTGCAGATACCCGCATTCCTCTGTCGTCAGACCGACCTTATCGTGGCAGCAGCCAAGACGGGTAAGACGGTAAATATCAAAAAGGGGCAGTTCCTTTCGGGCTTGGATATGCGCTATCCATACGAAAAGGCAATGGAAGCGGGAGCTAAGGAGGTGTGGCTGACCGAGCGCGGAAATTCGTTCGGTTACAATAATCTCGTGGTCGATTTCAGAAACATTGCGGATATGCTCGATATTGCGCCTTGTGTAATAATGGATTGCACTCACTCGGTGCAACGCCCAAGTTCGGTAAATGGAACAACGGGTGGCGATAGAAAATTTGTACCTGCAATGGCACAAGCAGCAAAGGCATTTGGGGCTACGGGTTACTTCTTTGAGGTACATCCTTCGCCCGACACAGCACTGAGCGATGGTGCCAACATGTTACATCTCAATAATTTAGAAGATGTTATAAAATCGCTTTTATAGATGAACGAATCGCAAAAGAACATAGTCCTCAACATTGCTCGCCGAGTTTTGCAGGCCGAAGTAGATGCCATACAGCATGTCAAAGAGTCGCTGAATGAAACCTTCATCGCAGCCGTAGAGACAATTCTCGCATGTGAAGGTAAGGTAATACTTACGGGCATTGGTAAGTCGGGAATTATTGCCAAGAAGATTGCTGCAACTTTGGCAAGTACGGGCACGCCGAGTTTCTTCCTCAACCCAAGCGAAGCTTTCCATGGCGACCTCGGTATGATATCGAAAGAGGATATCATCGTAGCACTATCCTATTCTGGCGAGACCGATGAAGTGCTGAAAATTGTTCCATTCATACACGAAAACGGCAATAAGTTAATCGCTATAACAGGTAATGCCGACTCAGCATTGGCGAAGAATGCGGATATAAACCTCGATACTCGCGTGGAGCGCGAGGAGTGTGTCCTACATCTTGCACCTACATCTTCGACAACGGCACAACTCGCCTTGGGCGATGCATTGGCTTGTGCTTTGATGAAGGTGCGAAACTTCTCGGCACAAGACTTTGCACGATTGCATCCCGGAGGTAGCCTTGGTCGCCGATTACTGATGACGGTAGGACAGGTGATGCGCCGACACGACCTACCTGTGGTTTCGGAGGATGCTACGGCTGTGGAGATGATACATGCCATATCTCGTGGAGGATTAGGGCTTATCGTAGTGCAACGAGAGAACGACATATTGGGAATTATCACCGATGGAGATATTCGCCGAGCAATGGAGGCTCGTCAGGCAAAGTTCTTCGACATTCGCCCTATGGATATCGCTACACGCCAACCCAAAACGATTAACCCCGAAAGCAAACTTATCGAGGCGGAGCGTTCGATGACGCAGCACAAAGTAAACTCGTTGCTTGTGGTCAATGAGAATAGACACCTCGTTGGTGTGATTCAGATTTACGACATTAAACTCTAAACTATAACTTTATAAAATAACAGAATTATGGTATTTTTAGATTTCATGGCACCACCGACACACAAGCCAGAGTTGCCTGCGGATAAGATTGACAAGGAGTACAAATGGATGCGCTTGAAAGTATTTATCGGCATCTATTTGGGCTATGCTGCTTATTATCTTGTCCGAAAAAATTTATCATTCGCAGCAAGCGGAATGATTGAAGAGGGTTTGATTGACAAACCGGGTGTTGGTGTTGCAATGGCAGGTATTCCGATTGCCTACGCATTCAGCAAATTCCTGATGGGAAGTCTATCCGATCGCTCAGACGCGCGAAAGTTCATGACTATCGGACTTGTGCTTTCATCATTGATAATGGTTGTTGCAGGCGTAATACCATACCCTATGGGTATCAATGGCGACTACTCCACCACCATCGGCATCTCGTTTGTGCTGATGCTCTTGGCAGGTTGGCTTTCAGGTATGGGTTGGCCTCCGTGCGGTCGAGTGATGTCACATTGGTTCTCGACAAATGAGCGAGCATTTAAGATGTCCATTTGGAACACGGCACACAATATCGGCAATGGTTCGCTCGGTATTATCATCCCTGCCGGAGTCATAATCTTCTCGACACTCGGTATCGAGCAGACTTGGCGAGCCGCATTTATCGCTCCTGCATTAGTGGCTCTCCTCTTTGCCTTGGTATGTTGGTTATTTATCCGCGACACGCCCGAATCGTGCGGTCTGCCTGCTATCGAGAAGTATCGCAACGACTTTTCGGGAGCAAAAGCGAACAAGGGTGAGGAAACCAAGATTCCGTTTAAGATTCTCTTTGTGGATTACATCCTCAAAAATCCGACCTTGTGGTTGATTGGCTGCGCCAATATCTTCGTCTACTTCATCCGCTACGGCGTTGTCGATTGGTTGCCTATATATCTGCAAGATGAGTTGCAGATGTCCGAAACGGATAGTGCTCTCGCTTACGCCATACTCGAATATGCCGGTATCGTAGGTACCCTACTCTGCGGATGGCTCTCATCGCGATTTTTCCAAGGCCGTTGCGCTCCTGTGAATGTTATCTATATGCTCTTTGTTGCACTCGGTGTATTGGCCTATTGGCAGTCGGCACCTTTGGCAGCAATGCTTGGTGTCGATATCAAGTATGTTGTATACGCCTCGACTGCTCTTATTGGTGCAGCTATCTATGGTCCTGTGGCGATGATCTCGATTCAGGCAATATCGATTGTACCAAAGAATGCCGCAGGCACAGCAGCAGGTTTTATGGGCTTGTTGGGTTATCTGATTGGCGATGCAATGCTTTCGAAGATTGCCTTCGGATATGTGGCAGATAGTTCTCTTGGTTGGGGCTTCACCTTCGAGTGTTTCTTGGCAACGAGTCTTATTGCCGCCATAATCTGCATAGTGGCTTGGGGCAGGGAGAAGCGAATGTTGGAGGAGCGTTTGGCCGCAGCAAAGGCTGAACAAAAATAGTAGCATTATGCATAAATCGCTTAGAGAATTTATAACAAAGTTGGAGAGTGCAGGCGAGCTAATTCGTATCAGCACTCCCGTATCTTCCGAGTTGGAGATAGCAGAGATTACCGACCGCATCGTGAAGAGCGAGGGTGGTGGTAAAGCTTTGTTGTTCGAGAATACCGACAAAGGTTTTCCCGTATTGACAAATCTCTATGGCTCGGAGCGCCGTATGGCTATGGCTCTCGGAGTGGAACGATTGGAAGATATCTCGGAGCGATTTGATTCACTTATCGGCACGGTAACTTCTCCAAAAGAGAGTCTTGTGGATAAGTTGCGCCTTCTGCCCCTCTTGGGCGAGGCGTCAAAGTGGTTCCCTCGCAAGAAAAAGGGTGCAGGAGCGTGTCAGCAAGTTGTTCTCAAAGGCGAAGATGCAAAGTTATCATTACTCCCTATTTTAAAGTGCTGGCCGCACGATGGAGGGCGATTTGTAACGCTTCCGATGGTGCATACAGCGGACCCTAATAGCGGTATCCGCAATGTCGGCATGTATCGTATGCAGGTTTTCGATGACCACACTACGGGTATGCATTGGCACCGCCACAAGACGGGCGCACGCCACTATGAGGGTTATAAGGCGAAAGGCGAGAAGATGCCCGTAGCGGTAGCGATAGGAGGCGACCCCGTATATGCCTACTCGGCAACAGCCCCCGTACCCGACAATATTGACGAATATCTGTTGGCTGGCTTGTTAAGAGGTAAGCCCGTTAAGTTGGTAAAGTGTCTGACAAATGACATCTATGTACCCGAAGATTGTGACTTCGTAATTGAGGGTTATGTCGACACCTCGGAGGAGAAGGTCTTGGAGGGCGATTTTGGCGACCATACGGGATTCTATTCGTTGAAGGATTATTATCCAAAGTTCCATGTTACCGCAATAACGCATCGCCGAGATGCGATATATCCTGCAACCATCGTTGGTATTCCGCCACAAGAAGATGCCTATATAGCAATGGCGACCGAGCGAATTTTCCTCGCTCCGATACGCCTTGTGATGCAGCCTGAGGTGGAGGATATGTATATGCCTTCGGCAGGTACGCAGCACAATATCACCATTATCTCAATGCGACAACTCTACGAGCGACAAGCCTCGAAGGTGGCACTTGGTTTGTGGGGCGCAGGGCAGATGATGTTCAATAAATACCTGCTTCTTACCCCAGCCACAACCGATGTGCGTTCACCGAAGGAGTTGGCTGCGTTGTTACGCAACTGCGACCTTCGCAAATCGCTTATCCGCAGCGAGGGTATCTACGATGTACTTGACCATGCTACGGCAACTTGCGGTTTTGGCGGCAAAGTGGCTCTCGACTTGACAAATGCTGCGGAGCAGGAGCAGAAGATTTCATTTAATAGCGAACTATTGCCGAATGGAGTTATTGCGGACACCACCCTACTCGAAGAGTGGGGCGCACTGCTTCTATTTGCCGATAACGACATCGAAATAGACCTCGAAAAGGTTGCTGAGAGTGCAAATTGCAACTATATCGCCCTCTTCGACAAACGAGCAAAAGATTTAAGCGTAGAGGATTTACTGTGGCTCGGAGCAGCCAATACGGAACCTTCGCGCGACATCACACTGCACGGCTCAACGCTCACTATCGATGCCCGTCCAAAGAGCCCAAGGGCAAGTAGCAAAAACCCTTCGCGATGGCCAAATATCGTAACGGCAGACGAGGCGACAATCGCTCTGGTCGATAAGAGATGGAGCGAATACGGCATTGGCGACTTTATCCCTTCGCCATCGAAGCGATACAGTGTATTGAAACTCTCCGAAGGAGCAGAATGGGTTAATTCATAGATGTTCAGCAAGCAGAACATACGAGGTATTATCTATGTGATGGTGATTATTGTCATCATTGCTCTTGCCGTATATTTCGCTACGCCACGCAAAGGCTTGACACTCCGTGATAGTGGTCCTGCGGAACAACCCACAACGCAACGCGATACGCTATTTACTTTTGACCCGAACACCGTAACATACGATGAGTTGCGTATGCTCGGCTTCGACAAGCGTACTGCCGTAGGCATCGTAAAGTATCGCACCGCAGGCAAGGTTTTCGGCATAGCCGAGGAGTTTGCGTTGTGTTATGGTGTAACCGATTCGATGTTCTCTCGCGTGCGCCCGTATATAAAGATTGGTAACAAGTTTGCCACCAAGCCGAAACAACACCTTGCAGACACATTGCGTACCACACGCCCATCACGCTTCTCGCCACGACCATTCGAGAAGTTTCGGATTGATACGGTTGGCGTTGAATATCTGCGCCTTATAGGCTTTTCGACACGCCAAGCAGAAGCCCTAATCGAGTATCGCAATCGTGGCAAGGGCATCTTCTCGATGAACGAACTACGCGACTGCTACGCCGTAAGTGAGGAGATGGCGGATTCGCTCTCGCACTTCGTGATTTTGAGCGAGCGCAACCCTTACGAAGGGCTTGTAGAGATCAATTCAGCCGACTCGGCAACGCTCCGTAAAGTGCGAGGCATCGGGGCAAAGACGGTGGTTGCGGTGATGCAATATCGCAAATTATTGGGCGGATTTGTGCAAAAAGAGCAAATTGCGGAGTTAAAATGCGTTACAGAGGATAATTTTCTGCGAATTTGTGAACAAATTTATTGCGATAGTTGCAAAATTTCAAAAATAGATATTAACTTTGCACCCGCAAAAGATTTCGAGCATCATCCATATATGACTCGGAGATCTGCAAAACTAATAACTGAAATACGCGAATCGAAAGGAGGTTGGAGAAGTATTGAAGAGATGATGGAGGATAACATATTCACCAAGGAGCAGGCTAAGGCCATTGCCCCGTATCTTCTTTTCGGTACCACGCCGCAGAGTTTCGATTAACAAAGATTTTAGAAAACGCCTATGGCTGTGAGGCGCAAAACGACAGTCAACAAACAAAAAAACGATTACAAAACAAAAAAAACAGAGAATATTATGATTATCATGCCAGTTAAGGAGGGCGAGAACATCGAGCGCGCTCTCAAAAAGTTTAAGCGTAAGTACGAGCGTACAGGTGTTTTGAAGGAGCTTCGCGCTCGTCAGTACTTCACCAAGCCTTCGATTGCAAAGCGCGACAAGATGGCTCACGCTATCTATGTAGAGCAGTTGCACCGTCGCGAGGAGGAGTAATCGCTTCGATACTTTTATTCTAAATAACGAGCCAGCCTAACATGTGAAGAGTTAGGCTGGCTCTTTTGTATGGCAGTATGGCCTATTATCTCTATACCCTCCACCACTTGCGAGGTTGTAATTCGTAGGCATCGAGGGCGGCGGACATCAGTTCGCGCCCTTTTTCTGTAATCTCCTTCGCCAAGGCGTAATCCGAGATATCGCCATAGGCATCGAACGGCATCTGCACCAAAATATCAGGCCTGCACAACTCCACCATAAGGCGCGAATTGTGCTGATTCATAATCGAGAAAGTACGATCAATCAAACCATAATAGTTGTCATCCCAATCGAGTTCGGGAAGGTTGTCGATATGATTCTCACGGAAGGTGCGCACCTCCTTCATCGCCTCCCAGCCCATTGCTCCGAGAGCCTTCAACTTATCGAACATCGACACCTCGGCATTGCCATTTATCGTGGATGCCAACGCCTTAACCTCCTCGCGCTTGGCAACCTGTAACTTCTCGTAGTCGGAGGTTTTCTGCTCGACATCGGAAATGGTCGAACGAATGGCCGCAACATCAAAATAGTTCAAGTCGAAACCTACCAAAATATCGCCTTTCGTGCGTTGTACACGATTGAGTGGCAAACAATTAGATGAATGACCATCAATCAATACCGTATTACCGTTTTGCACCGGCTTAAACAGCGAAGGAATCGACATCGAAGCGCGAATTGCCGAGAACAAATAGCCCTTATCGAATACCACCTCCTCACCCGTATAGAGGTCGGTTGCAACGGCAGAGAACGGCAGCGGCATATCCTCGATTTTGACATCGGGAACGACCTGCTTCATCGCTTCGATAATCTTCTCGCCCTTGACGATATGGTTCATCGAAAAGGAGAGGTCCATCAGCGAAAAGACCTTCCATGTGTCGAGCGAAAAGAGCCACTCCTTGAACTCGGCAAGGTGTCCAGCGGCATATACACCGCCCACCAACGCACCTATCGAGGTGCCTGCAACAGCCGTTACCTCATAACCTCGCTCCTGCAAGACCTCCAATGCTCCGATATATGCAAATCCTCGTGGTCCGCCACTCGACAGAGCAAGTGCTACCCGCTTTTTCCTCTTTTGTGCCATACTTTGGCAAAATTTAAAATTAAGAATTAAAAATTTAAAATTATTTTTTCAACTACTCACTACTCGTTACTCACTACTCACTGATTGTGCATTATCTTTTACAAAGATAACGATTATTTGGAATTATTTCACTATCTTTGTGCGATTATTACGCATATAACAAATAAACAACCAAATATGGCAGACGAAAAGATTATTTTCTCGATGGTAGGTGTCAGCAAGACCTTTCAAAATCAAAAGAAGGTCTTGAATAATATCTACCTCTCATTCTTCTACGGCGCGAAAATCGGTATTATCGGTTTGAACGGCTCGGGTAAATCTACCCTAATGAAGATTATTGCAGGTATCGACAAGAATTTTCAGGGCGAGGTCGTCTTTTCGCCGGGTTACTCCGTAGGATACTTGGAGCAGGAGCCTCTGCTCGACAACAACAAGACCGTAAAGGAGGTTGTCGAGGAGGGTTGCGCCGAGACTGTGGCATTGCTCAAAGAGTACGAGGATATCAATATGAAACTCTGCGAGCCGATGGACGATGACGAGATGAATCGTCTTATCGAGCGTCAGGGCGAACTCTACGAGAAGATTGACCATGTGAACGGCTGGGAGTTGGATAGTGTATTGGAGCGTGCTATGGACGCTCTGCGTTGCCCTGCACCCGACGAGAATGTAGCGCACCTTTCGGGTGGTGAGCGCCGCCGCGTGGCATTGTGTCGTCTGTTGTTGCAGCAGCCAGATGTGTTGTTGCTCGATGAGCCTACCAACCACCTTGACGCCGAGTCTATCGACTGGTTGGAGCAGCACTTGCAGCAGTATAAGGGTACGGTAATCGCTGTAACCCACGACCGTTACTTCTTGGACAATGTAGCGGGTTGGATTCTCGAACTCGACCGTGGCGAGGGTATTCCTTGGAAGGGCAACTACTCAGGTTGGCTCGACCAGAAGACCAAGCGTATGGCTATGGAGGAGAAGCAGGAGTCGAAGCGCCGCAAGACCTTGGAGCGCGAGTTGGAGTGGGTGAATATGAACCCATCGGGACGCCGCGCCAAGAGTAAGGCTCGTCTGTCGGCTTACGACAAGATGCTCAACGAGGATACAAAACAGAAGGAGGAGAAGCTCGAAATATACATCCCGAACGGACCTCGCTTGGGCGATGTTGTTATCGAGGCAAATGGCGTATCGAAGGCGTTTGGCGACCGCGTACTATACGAGGGTTTGGACTTCAAGTTGCCACCGGCAGGTATTGTGGGTGTTATTGGTCCTAACGGAACGGGTAAGACCACTCTTTTCCGTATGATTATGGGCTTGGAGGAGCCTACAAGCGGAACTTTCACCGTAGGTCAGACCGTAAAGCTCGCCTATGTGGACCAGCAGCACAAGTCTATTGACCCCGAGAAGACCGTCTATGAGGTAATATCACAAAATAGCGAGTGGGTGCAGTTGGGCAACCGTCAGGTGCCGGCTCGCGCCTATGTAGCACGCTTTAACTTTACGGGTGCCGACCAGGAGAAGAAGTGTGGCGTATTGTCGGGTGGTGAGCGTAACCGCTTGCAC
>JAZSOV010000032.1:0-41564 GCA_045537095.1 Alistipes sp. | reverse complement strand
TATTCATAAGCTACGTATTTCCATCGGTTGTACCTGTATTTTGAAGGCGAGAAGCGGCACTACGCAACATATCGTAACTTGCATCCGACACCTCGCCATCGGTTATATTAAATACCAACGGAGGGAAGCTATCACGATTCTCCTCGCGCGAACACCACTCTTCTACGAGGCTGGTTACGCTGCGCAACATCTTATACATCGGTGTAGCACCCTGTGCGCACGATTTCACCCACAACGACACCTCCTCATTCAAGGAGCAGATGTCGCCATTTATGGTTCGGTAGCTGAGAGCATAGACCACTCGTGGCACCTCTCGCTCCGCAAGCATTGTTATAGGATAGAAAGCCAACTCCTCGCCGAGCAACGAATAGACCTCTTCACCGGAATATCCGACCAATGCAACATCATAGTAGTGGCGATAGCCGTTGTCGCGATGAGAGTGCATTACAAGTTCATCTATCAGCTGCCCAACCACCATCGAAACAACCTCTGCCTTCGACAAATCCCAACCATTCAACGTCATACGACCACTCATCGAACACGATTGGTCGATTGCTACAACTATTGCCGCACGATGACGGCGTGTTATCTCCTGCGAATACATAACTAAACCCTCTCTATACGTCCGTCACGATATATTCTATACACACCATCCTCCCTTTCGATGCGCGTTACACCATCCCGAAAGGGTTTTATACCCACTCCGCGACCACAAGTTATAACCACCTCGCCTCGTTCGTCCACAAAGTGCCAAACATCGCCCACGCGTACCAAGGCGAGTCCTTCACTAAATTCAAACGCCAAATCGTAGAGCGGTTGTATAACAAAACGACCATCTACGGCAAAGCCCCAATATCCATTACAGTATTCGAGCGTCGGCGTCTTGTCGATGGCAATATTATGCTGCGGAGGCTCCAATAAATTTCGAAGTTGCGGCAGTTCGGGACGTGGCGAATGGAGTAACTTCGAAATGCGATAGTGTCGCACATCGCCACGTTCGGCAAAGAGAGCCTCGATACGATGCAACATCTCATCCTTGCCTTCAACCGCCAAATGGGGCTGAACGAGCAGATAATCCAGTTTGGAAATATCACGCCCAATAGTATCGCTCACAGCCATTGCCGCCATAACGGTAGTGATAAGTGCAATAGGATAGTCGTCAATATCGGCACCAAAGTTCGATCTGCTACGCAGTGGGTGTTGGTATTGCTGCGTACCTATCTCGACGCAATCGTCCGACGTGAAACCCTCACGATACATCGCATCGAAATCTATCAGATGCAACCCATCGTTCGAGATTATGATATTCTCGGTCTTCAAGTCGCCGTGCGCCCACTTCTCGTTGAGTAACGAGAGGGCAAACTCCTCAAACATTTGCGAGAGTAAGAGCATCTTCCGAGGCTTGGTACACCACTCCTCAATTTTGCTCTGCAACGATACTCCCTCATACCAATCGCACAGCACAACATCTGCGAGTCCGTAGGTTGTGTCGCTCGAATTTACAAGTAACTCCTTCGGGTAGTAGCGTTCGCCATATATCGCACGCAGATTGGGATGGTTGCGCATATATACCCTCATTGCCATCTTCCGTCCGTCGCACATCACCTCAAACACTATCACAGAGTTGCCTATCGAGCAACGCACTCTGTCAAAGCTTCCCTCCTCGAAGATTGGATATATCTGCCGAGTACCCAGCGTCCTCAACATCTTGTCCAGATGCTTCACCGAAAGTATATATTGTGCAACCGACGAAATCATAACCCCTTACGCAAAAAGTATGAGCCACCTTGCGGCAGCTCATACCAATCTAATTTTTATCTCTACTTTGCCAACGTCTTGGCTGCCTCATTGACAAGCTTGTTAGTCTCGGCAAGGAACGCAGTCCAATTATATGAATAATCGTTGATATTCAACTTACGCATCTTGGCGAGTTGTGCCTCTACTGGCGCAAGAGCCTCGTTGTTTTCACCATACTTTGCACGCAATGTATGAACCTTCTCGAAGAGCTCAACACCGTCGATCAAACGCTCGAAACGCACCGACGAACGACCACCCGGATAGACTATAAAGGTGTCGCCCGAAGCCCAATAACGGAAACGGGAGTCGTACTGCGGATTAGCCGGCCACGAGTTGTAAGCCCAACGCAACATACCGTCATAATCTCGTGCAAGACCATAGAGGCAGAGCAACTCCGACTCATACGGCTGCGAATTGGTAAATGCGTTAGGGAAGAGTGTGCTGCAACATACGTAGAATGTCGAAATATCACCATTTGCACGGCGAGCAGCAATCTCCTCCATAGCCATTGTCGAATGACGCTGGGCTACACACACATCACGCATATTGGCGTAACGCTTGTACGAGTTGTGGTTATCAGCCATTGCGAAGCCCAACTCCGGTGCATACTTCTTAATCATAGCAGCTGCTACATCCATATCCTCCTGCTTACGCTCATCAATAGCCATATTGGTCTTGTGCAACCAACCCTTCTCTTTGAGGTGCTTTGCAAAGTCGATGAGGAATGGACCCCAAACCTGCTCGTACTTCTCCTCTTGCGGAGTTGTGGTAATCTTGCGATTGCGGTTGTCCTTTGCGGTAGAACGCATATCCTGATAGTCGAGTATGCACTGACCCCAAGGCAACATACCGTAGCAGTTGATCTGCTTATCGATACCGAGCGACATCATAAACTCTACCCATCTGTCGAAGCGCGAATAATCGTACTTCCAAACACCATTGTCGTGGAGCGACCAATAGATCATTGGCTCGTAGTCGTCGAAGCACTGATAACGCCAAGGATCACGGTTGAGAGTTGCGGTAATAACCTTCTGACCTGCGTCTGCCAACATCTGCATTACAGGACGCATAACCTCGTAGTGAGCATCACTCCAAACCTCAACACCTTCGATACGGGCAACAGCCGATGGGTGCTGCCACAAATCGAGATGGAACTTCCAATCCTTTGGTTCTGCCAACTTCTGATTTACAACTTCAAGTTGCAAAGGCAACTCCACGTTACCTGCCTCGCTCGAAACCTTTACGGTAGCCTTGTAAATGCCCGCCTTGGCATTCTGTGGCACCTTCACGGTAATCCAAATCGGACGAGCAGTCTGCGCTGCTATATCCATAACCTTAATATCGTCGAGCATATCCGCCTGCAAGATTGCAGGATGTCCGTTAGGACGACCGCACAAGCACGACTTTGACGATTCATCACCGAGAGTGTAGCGCACAAAGTGAGCCTCGGCAATCGAAGCCGGAAGTTTAGACTTTGCCGACTTAAACTCCGAAATCTCGCACTTCACACCCTTTACCTCCTTGGTAGTCCAAAGAAGAACTTGTGCCGAAGCCTTCTCGCCACGCCACGCTACGGTAGCATACTCCGTGGTGAGGTTTTGAGGCACCTCGCTACGCGAATAGACAAAGTCCGGAGAGCCCCAAGCAGCGTTCAAGCCCTTACCTACACCCTTCCAAGCAGCCTTTGCCTCTGCACTCAATGCCACAGGATCTGCCGCCTCTTTGAAATCGTTGTGTGCCGATGCGCCATTTGCAGCAAAGAGCATAGTCGCAAAAGCCGAAACTAAAAATAATCTTCTCTTCATAATGTATTGTAATTTTACATGGTTGATAACTTCTACAAAGGTACAAAATATATATTATTAAAACAAATAATCGTCTATCGGTAAGTTGCCAAAAAACAACAAGGGCAACCTTTTTTGAGGCTGCCCTGTTGTTTCACTTTCGTTAAAGTCCGACTATTTCTTCACGCTCGGCTTCAACGAAGCGTAGGATATTTTCAAGGCGTTAGCACGACGAAGCTCCTGCTTAACATCGGCAATAACACCCATCTTGGTCGCCTTATCCGCCTTCAAGCAGACTACCATCGAAGCACGGTCCGCCTCATTCATATTATCACGCTCGGCTGCGATAAAGTCCAAGATGTCCTTTGTCGTCTTGTACGAGTCGTTCAACTGAATACGCGGTGCTGTACCATACTTTGCCTGCATACTCTTGGTTGGCTCACCAATGTGGATATACGAAACCAAGTTCTTCTTCTCGAGTTTCTGAATCTCGGTAGCTGCAGGCAAGTCGTGTTTTACCAACAACTCCTGCTCACGCATAGAGGTCGAAAGCATAAAGAAGAACAAGACAATATACACAACATCGGGAAGTGATGTTGTAGCCATAGCGGGCACAGTGCGCTCGCCCTTTTTCTTCATTACTGCCATACTACTTAATCATTTTACGCGGCTCTGCCTCCGAAATCTTCATCGGTATAGCCTTGGTTATTACTTTGCGCTCGGCCTCACTAAGGTCTGCGAACTCCTTGCCGAACTTGCCCATGGCAACTTCGTCACGCACCTCGTTGAAGGCACGAGTAAGCTCGTTCTGCACCTGAATATAGACCTGATAACTTGTATCACGAGTGTTCTGCAACGAGATCACACCCTCGCTGACAGGGTATGTCCACTTCGAGCCATCCGGCATCTCGATTTCAGTAGGCTTCTTCTCAGGAAGATTCTTGTCATCGAATGGATTAAGGATAAACTCCTTCGCCTTATCCTTCAAGGCGTTCAGTGAGATTACCTTTCCTCCTGCCATGATGTTACCCGAACCGGAAACGAACACCAAGAGAAGGTTTCGCTCCTTCACCTTGATATCCTCCTGCTTCACATTTGGATCGGCCATAGGTGGCAACATACGCACGATACCGGTATCTACATCCATGGTTGAAACCACCAAGAAGAAGATAAGCACGGTAAACGCGATATCCGCTTGTGACGAGGCGTTGATTTCAGGTATTTTCTTACTTTTAGCCATAAATACTTACTACTTTAATACATTGCGAACCTCGGCAAAAACTGTTACGAGAAGTGTCGCTGCTGCTACCACATAGGTTACGAGAATACCTGTCTCGGAGATAACCAACTCGAATGGATCATCGAAAACACCACCTGCCGAGTTTGGAACAACCAAACCATCGTGGCTGAGTGCAATGCCGAGGGCTGCGCCCACAACTACTACAACCAAGACAACAGCGATAAGGGTATTCTTCAAGCCTGCAGGGTTGGTAATCGTACCTTTGATGGCCGCACAGAGGACACTTACGATTGCTGCTACGAGCAATACATAGCCCCAAATGAGGTTCCAGCTGATGGACATATCAGAACCGCCCGACACAACAGCCCAACCCACGAGGGCGAGTGTTACAACGAACAGTGCCACCAGCACCATATTTAACATCTTTTTCATAAAATTCGTTTTGTGTACGATTATTCGTTAATCAAATTATTTCTTGTTGTATGCAGTGAGCATATCGGTCAAAGTGATCGAAGCATCCTCCATCTCGTTAACCATGCCGTCAATCTTAACGATTACATAGTTGTAGAACACCTGGAGAACCATCGCTGCAATCAGACCGAGGAGGGTAGTCAAGAGGGCCACCTTCATACCACCTGCAACGAGTGCCGGGCTGATATCACCTGCTGCCTGAATAGAGTCGAACGACTGAACGAGACCAACAACTGTACCCATAAATCCGAGTGACGGAGAGAGCGAGATGAACAACGACAACCAGCCGAGTCCCGACTCCAACTGACCTGTCTGAACCGAGCCGTAAGATACAACAGCCTTCTCAACAGCGTCAAGACCAAGGTGATAGCGGTCGAGTCCCTGATAGTAGATAGAAGCGATAGGGCCCTTAGTGTTGCGGCAAACCTCCTTCGCAGCCTCAACGCCACCCTCGTTCAAAGCAGCCTCAACCTTAGCGATGAACTTCTTAGTGTTGATGGTCGAGAGCGAGAGGAAGAGGATACGCTCGATAGCGATAGCCATACCGAGTACCAATACCACGAGGATAGGGAGCATCCAACCCCAACCACCTTCGAGGAACTTCTGCATGAGCACATAGTGAATAGAATCACCTGCGATCTCTGTCTCTGCATCGAGAGCTGGCTCAGCTGGAGCCTCAACAGCCTCTACTACTTCGGTTGCAGGCTGCTCTGCTGTTGCAGTTGCGGCCTCCTGTGCGATTGCAGTGCTGAAAGTCATTGCAGCAGCTGCCAAAACCAAAAATAATTTTTTCATAGTTTTTTAATTGATTAAAAATTTTGTAGTTTGTGTTTATGTATTTTTTAGTAAAATTTATTTGTTGTTCTCTTTTTGCTCGCATGGACCACATCTTCGACAACTATGTATAACACTTTGTGTAACAAAATATTAACCCGTCAAGAGCGTTCGATGTAACCCAAAATTCGGCATATTACAGTCCGAAATATATAACTTTTTTTTGGTTTTTGCAAACGCCACCACTTTTTTCGCCCTCCAACCGACAAAAATATGGGGTGGATATTTTATCTTTGCAATAGAATTATTACTTTTGTACGATTGTAGATGACAACAACAAAACATTATATATTATGGAAAGAGTTAAAATTTTAATCGTTGGTAGTGGTCCTGCGGGATTTACTGCTGCTATCTATGCTTCGCGTGCAGCTTTGAACCCTGTTTTGTACGAGGGCATCGAGCCGGGAGGTCAACTTACAACAACAACTGAAATAGAGAATTTCCCCGGTTATCCGGATGGTGTTCAGGGAACAGAGATGATGAACGACCTTCGCGCGCAGGCACTCCGTCTTGGCACAGATGTTCGCACGGGTATTATCACTGACATCGACACCTCGAAGCGACCTTTCGTACTCACTATTGACGGCGAGAATAAGATTGAGGCTGAGGCGGTTATCATCTGCACCGGAGCATCGGCAAAGTACCTCGGTTTGGAGTCGGAGCGCAAGTTCCGCGGTATGGGCGTAAGTGCTTGCGCCACTTGCGATGGTTTCTTCTACCGCAAGCAAGATGTTGCCGTAGTTGGTGGTGGCGATACCGCATGTGAGGAGGCTACCTACCTCGCATCGCTCTGTCGTCAGGTCTATCTTATCGTGCGCAAGCCGTTCCTCCGTGCATCGAAGGCGATGCAGGAGCGTGTTTTCAATACACCGAATATTAAGGTATTGTTCGAGCACAACACCGTAGAGGTTTTGGGCGATATGGACGGAGTAACAGGCGCACGCCTTCGCAAAGGAGATGGCGAGGAGTATGATATCGAAATTTCAGGCTTCTTCCTCGCTATCGGACACCACCCTAACACCGAGTTGGTAAAGGGCAAGGTGGAGCTTGACGAGCAGGGCTATATCGTAGTTGAGCCGGGAACATCAAAGACCTCGGTGGAGGGTATCTTTGCCGCAGGCGATGTGCGTGACCCTCACTACCGTCAGGCTATTGTAGCGGCAGGTTCGGGCTGTATTGCAGCACTCGATGCAGAGCGTTTTCTTGCTTCGCAGAAATAATTGACAGTTGCTCTGCTTGATAACGGCAAGTAAGGGCAAGTAAGGGCTATTAAAGGCTAGTAAGGGTGAGCGCTCTTCTTTACTAGCCGTTACTAGCCGTTAATTACCCTTAATTATGTTGCGCCGTGACAAGTTTCGGGGTTCGGAAAACAGAGAAAGCTAATAGCAAAAATGATAGGTGTAACAATTTTAGGTGCTGCATCGGCAAAGCCGACTGCAAACGGACACCCCTCGGCACAGGTGGTAAACTGCAATGAGCAGCACTACCTGGTCGATGCAGGGGAGGGTGTGCAGCAGCAGATGTTCCGCTGTGGCATCAATCCGTTGCGCCTGCGGGCCGTCTTTATATCGCATCTGCACGGCGACCATGTTTTCGGTCTCTTTCCGCTAATCTCAACGCTCGGTCTTTATGGTCGCAAAACACCTCTAACAGTCTATGCACCACGCCCCTTTGGAGAGATTTTGGAGTATCATCTGCGCTACTTCGATAAGGAGTTGCCATACGAGGTGCAGTGGGTGGAAGTTGATACGACAAAGCACCAAATAATCTTTGAAAATCGCTCGTTGGAGGTGTGGAGCATACCACTTCGCCACCGAGTACCAACATCGGGCTACCTCTTCCGCGAAAAGCCGTTGCCACGCAATGTGGATAAGTTTGCCATTGAGCGTTATGGCTTGACTATAAAACAGATAGTCGCTGCCAAAGAGGGCAACGACATAGAATTGGAAGATGGAACAGTTTTGCCAAACGAGAAGATAACATTCGTGGCTCACCCTCCGCTGTCGTATGCCTACTGCTCCGACACAAATCGTTCGGGTGCGGTGGCAAAATATGTTGCGGGGGTGGATATGCTCTACCACGAGGCAACCTATGCCGCAGCCCAGAAAAAGGAGGCAAAGGAGCGAGGACATGCCACCTCGGAAGATGCTGCAAAGACAGCATTGGCGGCGGGAGCAAAACGACTTTTGATTGGTCATTTTTCATCGCGCTACAAGGACAAAGAGCCTCTTTTGGCAGAAGCACGAGCTATTTTCGAGAATACCGATATCGCCCACGAAGGCGAAACTTTCAGAATTGAAAATTGAAAATTGAGAATTGACAATTAAAGGTTTTTTATATCAAATTAAACAAAATATAACAAAAACGATTTGTCGTTTTTACCAATAATTATCAATTGTCAACTGTCAATTATCAATTAAAAAACAAAATTATGATTACGAGAGCCGAAATACTTGATATTAAATCGCTTGCAACCAAGCAAGGTCGTGAGGAGTTGGGGGCATTCATCGCCGAAGGAGAAAAGTTGGTTGGCGAGATTCGCAACTCCCCGCTACGCATCCGCCGTATCTTGCAGACCAAACCGATATTTTCGGAGGGTGAGATTATCAGCGAGAAGGAGATGGAGCGCATCTCACAACTCAAAACCGCAAACACGGTCTTGGCGGTGGTCGAGTTGCCACGCCACTCCCTTGCAAAGGCTCAACCTGCGAAAAATCTTGTTTTGGCGCTCGACCGCGTACAAAATCCGGGTAATCTCGGTACCATTATTCGCCTTGCCGATTGGTTTGGCATTAGCGATATTGTCTGCTCGGAAGATAGCGCCGACTGCTTCAATCCGAAGGTGGTACAAGCGACAATGGGGGCAATTTTGCGTGTGCGAGTACACTACACCAATCTTCCTCAATGGCTTGCAGCACAACACAATACAAAGATTTACGGCACATTCCTCGAAGGCGAAAATATCTACTCGGCACAGCTCGACAAGTCGGGCGTTATCGTGATGGGAAACGAGGGACAGGGCATATCGGCAGAGGTTGCCGAAACGGTTACAAACAAGTTGCTTATTCCGCCATATCCGGCAGACCGCTGTGGCTCGGAGTCGTTGAATGTGGCGGTTGCTACGGCTGTTATATGTTCAGAGTTCAGAAGAAGATAAACCACTATGTTACTGCAAGATAGACTTAAAAATCATCGCCTTATTCTCGCCTCGGCATCGCCACGCCGCCGCGAACTACTCGCAGCGTGCGACATCGACTTTACCCTTGCCGAAAAGTTCGAGTGCGAGGAGTGCTATCCTGCCGACCTCGAAGCCGACAAGGTTGCGGAGTACCTCTCGCAACTCAAAAGCAATTCCTACCCTCACGCTTTGAAAGAGGGCGACATCTTGCTGACTGCCGATACGGTGGTTATTGCCAGTGGCGAAATTCTCGGCAAGCCAAAAGATAGTGCCGATGCCGAGCGAATGTTGAAGATTTTGTCGGGAGCAACGCACAAAGTCGTAACGGGCGTTACGCTCCGCACCCCTTCGCGCACAATCTCCTTCTCGGCAGAGAGTCTTGTGACCTTCCGCGTGCTCGAAAATGAGGAGATTGCGTACTACATAGAAAAGTATCGCCCACTCGATAAAGCGGGCGCATACGGTATTCAAGAGTGGATTGGCTATACCGCCATAGAGGGGCTTCAGGGCTCGTTCTACAATGTTATGGGACTACCTATGCAAAAAGTTTGCATAGCCCTCAAAGAGCTTGTTTAGCACCTACTCCTGCCTCTGCAACTCCTCGATTTGGCGCAGCAGATCGTCTGCCGTGCGAAGTGTTCGCTTGTGGATTCGCAAGCCAATGATTCCGCCAATAATTCCTCCGAAAATGCCGCTTCCGCTAATGATAAACATCATTGTCAAATCTTCGTGCGCCATATTCTGATATATCTCGTACTCCCACCAGCCAAACCACACTACCACAATCGGAATAGAGAAGTAGTGCCAATTTTTGTAGATTTTGCGCATTCGTGAAACCTCCTTATAGACCGTAATCAGGTCGCCCGAATAGATATCACGCTTGCGAAGGCGGAAGTGGCTGATAATCATCGACACGAAACTGATCAAAAAGAGTGCCGAGGTTGCAATGCAGAAGGCGGTCGAAAGGCCCATTCTCTGGAAATTAAGATATCCCAACGGTATCATAACAAGGCATACGATACATATCCAGATAGCACTTCTATTTATCGAGGATAGTTTGCCCAACATCGCCTCTTTGATAAGGCGGTCGTTTATAATCTCTTGGGTGTTGAGTTGTTTTTTGAGCGTTGCGAGTTGCTCGCGCATCTCGTTGAGTTCGTTCATTTCTATACTGTTCATAGTGGTAGGGGTTAATCGTTTGACATATTTTTAAGCTGTTCGCGTATGCGCACAAGGCGCACCGAGACATTCTTGGCTGAGATGCCGACAATCGCACCTATCTCCTCGTAGGAGAGATTTTCGAGCCACAGCAGAATAATCGCGCGGTCGAAAACTCCCAACTTGCCAATGCGCTTGCGCAACATCTGCGCCTGACGACTATCCTCGTCAGTGTCGGAGAAGAGGTTGATGTTCATATCAAGGCGCACCGAATCGGCTCGGCGGCGTTTTTTGCGCTCGGCACTGATGCAGGTGTTGAGCGATACACGATATATCCACGAACGGATATTGCACTCGCCTCGGAACGACTCAATGCCTTGCCATAGGGCAATCAATACCTCTTGGAAAAGGTCCTCGACCTCCTCCTTATCCTTGGAGAACATATAGCAGACGGTATAAATTGTCGTCTTATGTTCCCGCACAATTCGGGCAAACTCTTTTTCGGAATCTTTCATTTTCTTGGTTTAGTTTTTCAGCCGTTTTCGGCAATATCTTTGCTCATTAGACGCATATTGTGAGTACAAAACTACAAAAAAATAGAATAAAAGTTGATTTTATTGTTTGTACAATGCTCCGCATGGTGTTGTTTGCAGATTATCGTGTTTGTCGAACAATTCTGCTTGAAGAGCAGATTTTTATGGCGTTTTGCTTTTGTGGTTTAACTTTTTATTCCTAATTTTGTCCTACTAAACAACAAACTAGCCACAAATATAGAACCATGAAACGCTTTTTTCTTGTAGCAGCATTTGCGTTGTTATCCTATTCTGTCGTCTGGGCACAGCCTAACTTTGTCCACTACGACTATACATTCGACTACTTCCTGCCAAAGGAACTTCCCGACATTAAAAACGGAGGTAAGATTGCTCTCGAAAGCAAGTTCGATGAGAAGATTCCTCGTCCAAATCAGGTCCTCGAATTTGAGCTTGGCGAACAGGCTGTCGACTACAACGATGTCTTGAACTATATGTATGCGCTCGACCGCGCCTCGGATCGCGTGTCTATACGCAAGTATGGCAAGACTTACGAAAATCGCCGATTTATAAATGTTGTAATCACTTCGCCGGCCAATCAACAGCGACTCGAAGAGTTACGCCAGCAGCACCTCCAATTGAGCGATGTCAATAGCTCCGACAAGTTGAATATCGCCGAGATGCCTGTTGTTGTGAACCTCGCCAGCACTATACATGGTCGCGAGCCATCGGGCGTAAATGCTTCGTTGGCTGTGGCCTATCTCTTTGCTGCATCGCAGGATAAGAACATCCTCGAAATGCTTGATAAGGTTATACTTGTTCTTACTCCCGGCATGTCGCCCGATGGTTTGAACCGCTATGCTGCTTGGCTCAACAACTCCAACAGCGGCAATCAAACCCCCGATGCCAACTCGCGCGAGTTCCATGAGGCGTGGCCTATCAGCTACCATAACCACTATTGGCACGATGCCAATCGCGATATGTTGATGTGCCAGCACCCTGAGGGCAAGAATGGTGTGCGTATGTATCTCGATTGGATGCCTAATGTTATCAACGACCATCACGAGCAGGGTGGTACCAAAGGACTCTTTTACAGCCCCGGCGACCCTCGCCGTAACTATCCGCTTATTCCACAGCGCAATCAGGAGATTACCGCCAAGATTGGCAAATATACCGCCGCAATCCTCAAAAGCATTGGACAGCCAAGTTATAGTGGCGTTAAATACGACGACTTCTACTTGGGCAAAAACTCGGCTTATGGAGATGTTCAAGGCTCAATAGGTATCCTTGTCGAGCAGGTGCGTTCGGGCAGTTATGTGAAGCATTGGCGCGGAGGTCTGCTCGATCTGCCGATGACCATACGCAACCAATCGTTTGTGGGTGTTTCGACCGTATTGGCAGCCTATCAGATGCGTGAGGAGTTGCTCGAATATCAGCGCGACTTCTATAAGCAGAGTGCGAAGGATGCTGCGGCCGATCCTGTCAAGGGCTATGTATTCCGTTCGCGTGGCGGAAATGCTGTGGCTTACCACTTTATCGACAATATGCGCGAGCACGAGATAGATGTATATCGTCTTGCCAAACCTATTACCGAGAAAGGTGTTACATATTCACCGAAGGATTCGTACATCATTCCTCTCAATCAGAAGTTTTACACCAAGTTCCGTTCACTTTGGGATGACAAGTTAGAGTATCACGATGTAACATTCTACGATGTAACAACTTGGTCGTTCAAACATGCATACAATTTGCAGAATAGCGCGTTGTCGAGCGTTGAAGGTCTGCTTGGCGAGAAGGTTAATCCTCAATTTGTTGCGGGTGAGGTGAAGAAGTGTGAGTCGCCAGTGGGTTACCTTTTCGAGGCGCGTGAACACTATTCGCACAACCTTTTGACGGCTCTTTTGCAGAATGGTATCAAGGTAAGTGTAGCTCAAAAGCCGTTTGCACATAACAAGAAGAAGTATGGTTGTGGAACAGCCGTTGTATCGTTAGCCGGACAGTCGGTAGACGCAGAAAAGATTAGTGCTATTCTTGCCGAAGCAGCTCGCGTGAATGGAGTTGATGTTGAAGAGCTCAGCAAACTCCCTTCCGACAAGGCATCATTGCGCGCAGTTCGCCTTCCAAAGATTGCAATGGTGCTTGGTCAAGGATTTAACGCCTACAACAATGGAGAGCTATGGTTTATGCTCGACCGCCGTTTTGGTCTGACACCTACGCGTATTGATTTCAACCGCCTGCACAAGATTAAGAACTTAGACCAATACAATGTATTGACCGTAATATCGGGAACCACCAAGGAGCCAATTTTGCCAAAGTCTTATAACATCTTGCGAGGATGGGTAGAGCGCGGCGGAACACTTATCGTTGTAGGCTCAGCATTCCCTAATCTTCGTTATGCTAAGCTTGGTTCATTGAAGCAACTTGCTAAGGTACAGGGCGGTGGAAATGCCGAGAAGAACTATGGTATTATCGTAAATTCGACACTTGACACCTCTTCGCCTATCGGTTATGGCTATGACCAGACCGAAGTACCGGTGTTTAAGCGTAACAATATCGTTATCGACCGAGAGCAGAGTCAATTTGCGCATGAGCCAATGAGGTACACGGCATCGCCTCTCTTGTCGGGTTGCATCTCTAATAACAACCTCAACAGATATAGCAATGCTCCCGGAACTGTGGTGTTCAAACAGGGTGAAGGTCGTGTGATATACTTTACCGACAATATGAACTTCCGTTCCTACTGGTTTGCAACGATGAAGATATTTATGAATGCAATATATTTCGGAGATTTCTATTAACAGAATTCTATTTCTATAACATTCAACAAGACGAGGATGTCCAACACTGCGGACATCCTCATTTTTTTGTATGTGTTCTGCATTTTGAAATTTAACTTTTTTTGATTAACTTTGTCTTAAATATAAGACCAACCAACTCAAAAACTTTATGGGATTGAAAATATATTCTTCAGCCCTCGAATTGTGTGATAATTATTCTGCTGCGATTAGCGAGGCATTGAGTGGTGTTCCAACCGACACCATATGCGGACTTGTTTTTTGTGGTACGAGCGAAACCGTGGGTTATCATCAACTTCTTGCCGAGATTAAATCCATTGTATTAAACTCTTTGGGACGAATGGTTCCGATAACCCTTATTCCGCAATATCTGTTGCCAAAGGGTGGGCTTTCGCTCGAAATCTACACCTTGGAGGGAGCGACCGATATCCATATCGAGGAGAGGGACGGTGTATGTTATGGCACAATCGAGAACGAGCAGGAAAAGATGCTCTTTGTGGAGGGTATCCCTGCATCAGACTTTTCCGAGAGTGTACAACAGCAGAGTCAAGAGGTCTTTGATAAGCTCGACAATCTGCTAACCGCATACGGCTATGGTGTTGATGATATAGTTCGTCAATGGAACTTCATAGGCAGCATTGTATCTTACAAAAATGGCAAGCAAAACTATCAGGAGTTCAATGATGCGCGCACTCGCTACTATGCAAAGGGGCAGTGGAAAAATGGCTACCCTGCAGCAACCGGCATAGGAGCTGTGGGCGAAGGTATTATTGTCGGAGCGATAGCCTTCCAAAAGGTTGGCGAGGGTGTTAAGGGAGTATATCCAATCGACAATCCGTTGCAGGTGGCTGCGCATATCTACTCAAAGAGGGTTCTTATCGATGACGACCAAAATGCGATGAAGAGTACTCCGAAATTCGAGCGTGCGAAGTTGATAGAGACAGCGCGTGGTGCTTGTTGCTTTGTGTCGGGTACGGCGGCCATTCGTGGTGAGGAGAGCGTGGATGCTGACTCGGCAAGGTCGCAGACCGTCAAGACCATCGAGAACATCGAATATCTCGTGTCGAAGGAGAATCTGGTATGCTTTGGTTGCAAGCCTTACGACTTGCAATATGTCAAGTTGCTTGTCTATGTGAAGAGAGCCGAGGATTATGACGAGGTGCGTGCCGTAGTGGAGGAGTACTATCCGCAGATACCTATCTTCTATACCATTGCGGATGTCTGCCGAAGCGAGTTGTTGGTTGAAATAGAGGGAATCTTAAAATCGTAATATTATGAGGAAATTTTTGATATTTTTTGTCTGTCTGCTCTCTTCGGTAGTGCAGACAATAGCCTCTGAACAGTGTTCGGATGAGGTCTTTTTGAGAAGGGCCTACCTTACAGTGACAGGTGCGCTACCACAGGTTTGGGAGAGCAAAGGGTTTCTTGACAGCGATAACCCAAAGAAGCGTGAGGCGCTTGTGAACAGGCTCATCAAGAGTGAACTAGGTCTTAAATATATGCAGATGCATTGGGGCGATATTCTGCGCATCAAGTCGGAGTTTCCGAGCAATCTGTGGCCAAATGGTGTACAGGCCTACAACAGATGGGTGTACGAGCAGCTGATGAACAATGTTCCGTACGATCAGATGGTGCGCAAGCTCCTTATTTCGGAGGGTAGTAACTTCCGCTCGCCGGCGGCTAACTTCTATCGTGGATTTCAGAAGAGAACACCCGAAAATTTCTATGCCAACATCAACCTTCTCTTCTTGGGTAACAGAAATTGCACCGACAACGGACACATCTGCTTCTCGCAGATAAAATTTAAATCTACGAAGGAGTGGAAAGAGGAGATCATATATATCAACTACTATAAGGATCTGCCTTGGCATATCGTCAAGCTGGAGGATGGCACACACATTAAAATCTCGCCCGATACAGATTGGCGTATAGCCTATGTTGATTGGCTTGTCACAAATAGACGCTTTGCCGAGGTTATGGTCAACAGGATGTGGTACTGGGTGTTTGGTAAAGGCTTAGTGCATGAGCCGGACGATTGGCGTGAGGACAACAAGCCGTCAAACCCTGCGTTGTTGAAGGAGTTGACCGACTACTTCATCGCTAAGAAGTTTGATATGAGAGCTTTGTTGAAGAAGATTCTCTTGTCGAAGGAGTTCAATGCCAAGACTGCTCCTGAGGGTGGTTATGTGCCACAGCGTTTGCCGGCTGAGGTTATTATCGATAATATAGCTACGGTTACGGGCAAGTGGAATACTTATATGAGCCGTGTGCCAGAGCCGTTTACCTTCTATCCTCCAAAGACGCGAGCTACCCACTTGGGCGATGCTACCGTATCGTCCTCGGACTTGGAGCTTTTCGGTAAGGTTTCGCGCGATGTGTCGTTGGAGAGCCAGCGCAACAACTCAATCACTTCGAGACAGTTGCTCTATCTGATGAACTCGTCAGAGCTTGAGAAGAGCATCAGAAAGAGTCCTGTAATCAAGCAGTATCTCAAAAAGTATACAGACCTTCAATCGCTTGCCGATATCATCACACTTCGAGCTTTAGCACGAAAGGCTACCGCACAGGAGATTGTAATGTACGAGGAGTATATGAAAGAGAACAAACTCTCACTGAACGAGTTTGCTTACGATTTGATGTGGATGCTGATAAATAGCAACGAGTTCCTTTATAACTTCTAATACAACCGATACTATGAAAAAGATATATCTGACCTTAATTTTACTGCTGGCAGTTGGATTTTCGGCCTATGCTCAGCGAGCAAAGTCGGTGATCCTGGTATATTTGGATGGAGGCCCAGCGCAGACCGAGACCTTCGATCCTAAGCCCGATGCAGGACGAACTATCTATGGTAACTACAAGGGCGTATGTCAGACCAATGTCGAGGGTATCCAGATAGGACAGAAGTTGCCGTTGCTTGCAACTATGGCCGACAAATACACTCTGATACGAAGTATGACTCACGGCTCTAATGCCCACGAGTTGGGCCACTATGCTATGGTGTCGGGCGATACTTCGGGTGGAGCCATTGTATATCCATCTTTCGGAGCTGTAATATCCTATATGTTGAAAGATACCTACAAGGGCATCTTGCCAAGTTACATCTCGGTAACGGCTGCCAATAGCCGCGTAAACGAGGGTGGTTTCCTCGGCAATCAGTACAAGTCGTTCGATACGGGCGGCAGGCCTGAGTCGAAGACCGTATTCGAGGTTGAGGGTGTGGTTAATAAGTATGTAGACCGCGACAAGATGAACAAGAGAATGGCTCTGCTCAACAAGTTCGAGAACAAGCCAATCAACAAGAGTGAGATCGACTCTTTGCGCGCTATCAATATGGAGTTTGCTTGGGGTGAGTGTCGTGAGATTTTCAATCTCGAGAACGAGCCAGACTCGGTAAGAAAGCGATATGGCAACACCCGACTTGGACAGTCGTGTCTTGTGGCGCGACGATTGGTTGAGGCGGGAGTCCCATTTGTGAATGTTCGTATGACAGGTTGGGATACCCACAAAAAGCACTTCCAAAAGATGAACACGATGTTGCCAAATCTCGACAAGGCTCTATCGGCCTTAATTGCCGATTTGGATGCACGCGGATTGTTGGATAGTACCATTGTACTTTGTGGTGGTGAGTTCGGACGAACTCCGAAGGTGCAGTGGGAGGCTCCTTGGAATGGTGGTCGTGGCCACTACGGCAAGACATTCAGCTACCTCGTTGCAGGCGGAGGATTCCTCGGTGGAAAGGTGCTTGGCGCAACCAACAAGACTGGCGAGAAGGTTGCTGAGCGACCTGTGGCTCCTTGCGACCTTATCGGTACGGTCTATCTCCTTATGGGTATCGATCCATATGGAACGCTACCGCATGTGTCGGAGGGCGAGTTGCCTATTCTTCCTTCGTTGAGAATGGAGAATAAGCACTACGGATTGTTGTACGAAATTATTGACATTAAAAAGCCGTCTTATGAGAAGTAGAAATATAATATTGGTCATACTGTTTACCTTTATGACCACAACCCTCTCGGCTCAGAAGCTGACAATGGGTTATCTCTATCCGGCAGGTGGACAGGTGGGTACTACTGTCGAGATTGAAGCAGGAGGTCTTAATATTAACAAGGCTACGAAGGTGCTGTTTAGCCATCCGGGCATTAAGGGCGAGGTATTCCCTGTTAAGGAGAGTGCTTCGGCCAAGAGAAAGCGCAGACGATTGAACGACCAGAGTAGTCCGCAGCTTGCCGACAAGCTCAAAATTCGTATCACCATTGCGAACAATGTGCCGTGTGGTTTGTATGATTTGCGTCTGCAAGGTCCGCGTGGTGTCTCGAATATGTTGCCTTTCGAGGTTGCGTCCTATCCGAATGTTATGGAGGGACCAAAGTCCTCGCTCAAAAAGCCTAACAAGGTGGATGCTCTGCCTGCGGTGTTGTGCGGATATGTTACACCGGGAGGTATCGACTACTTCAAGTTCGCAGGTAAGAAGGGCGAAACAATCGTGGCTGCAGTCAAGGGACGAGTGCTAGTGCCATATATCGCCGATGCCGTTCCGGGTTGGTTCCAGCCTGTGATAAAGATTGTCGATTCGAAGGGCAAGGAGATTGCCTATGCAGATGACTATCATCACTATGTCGATCCCGTGATTATTACGACCTTGCCTAAGGATGGCAACTATACACTGATGATACACGATGCTATCTATCGCGGACGACAGGACTTCAACTACCGCATACAACTTGGCGTGATACCATTCGTTACGGGACGCTATCCAGCTTATGGTGTTGCAGGAAAGAAGGTTAAGCAGACTATCGAGGGTGTAAATCTCGAAGGTGCAACAAAGACCACTGCAAAGGTTGTTGAGCCTGGCTATAATGTAGTTACCTTTACCAACAAAATTGGTACTTCGAATGCTGTGCCATTCTACACTTTGCCTAAGGGTACGCGACTTGTTCACTGTCCGAAGGCAGGTACAGAGCTGACATTGTCAACAGCTATTGCCGACTCGCTCACCGCGAATGCGAAGATTAAGCGATACAAGTTGTATGTCGAGGCCGGCGAGCAGGTTGTTGTGGAGCTTATAGGCCGCAGAAACGGATCGAGGATTGATGGTGTGCTGCGATTGCGCGACAAGCATGGCAGAGTGGTTGCTTCGGCCGATGATACCGAGGATCCGACACAGGGACTCGTAACCTTCCATGCCGATCCGACACTGAAATACAAGGCTCGTAGGAGCGAGATGATGACTCTTGAAGTGGAGGACTTGCATCGTGGCTATGGCAAGGACTACTACTATCTGCTGAGACGCCACAATCAGTTGCCATCGTTCAACGCTTTTGTGTCGCCTGCTAATATCACCATTCCTGCGGGAGGTACTGCGTTGTTCAGTGTCGATATCAAGGGTAAATTGAAAAGACCGGCACATCTCGAAATCGAGGGTTTGCCTAAGGGCTATACGACAAGTAGTATGAAACTCATTCGTGGCAAGAACAAGTGGAATGTATCTATAACGGCTCCAAAGAGTGCCGAGGTTAAGCGATTCCCAATCAAGGTAAAGCTTGATTATCCGGGAGCAGATGGTGGCCGTGAGAAGCTCGAAGTTTTGCCAGTAGACAAGATGATGCAGGCCTTCTACTATACTCACTATATCAAGTCGTCAGAGTTGGCACTCGATGTTACCGAACCTGCACCATATCGTATGTCGTTGGATCTCGATATAAACGAGGAGGTTCCAATTACCTTGGATCAAGACTCGTTGAAGGTGAAGATACTTATCGACAAGAATCCGGGATTTAACGAGCCGGTAGAGTTGATCTTGGGCAATAAGAACAAGCTCTTCTCGCTCGAACCAATCTCCATTATGCCTGAGGAGACCGAGAAGACAATCTACATAAGATTGGATGAGGCCACAAGGGAGCGATTGAGAACGAGGAAGAATAGACCATCGTGGCAGATGTATATTGTGGGAACGGTAAAGGGCGAGTTAGTCACACAAGGACGCCGCCGCTTCCAAAACGCAAAGCACCGCGAAATGACCCCTGTATTCCTTATTCGTTTGCAGAAGTAGATCGTAACCTAAAACATAGCAATAGAAGTTGTCCAAACTCCTTGGATGGCTTCTATTGCTATTTTGTCTATTGTGGTCAAACCGCAAGCTCTAACCATTAAATAGTCTCTGTCTGCGATTTGCTTATACAGTATTGTATCTGTTTTTATGACTATTTTGGTTGTAGGATAATGTATGGCACAATCATCTCTTCCATCGAGATACCACCGTGTTGGAATGTGTCGCGATAGTAGCGAATGTGGCGATTGGCATCGTTGTTATAGACCAAAAAGTCGTTGTTATAGGCGAAAATATAGCTCGATGTGAGGTTTGACGATGGTAGTTGCACCTCCTCAGGTCGTGTAATCTCGAATACCTCCTTGCGGTTGTAGGCGAGGTTGCGCCCCGTCTTGTAGCGGAGATTTGTCGATGTTTCGCGGTCACCCGTAACCTTCACAGGGTTATCGACACGCACGGTACCATGGTCGGAGGTTATAACCACCGTATGCCCACGCTCCGAAAGCATCTTCAACAGCGTAAACAACTCTGAGTGTTCAAACCACGAACGGGTAAGCGAACGGAACGAGGCATCATCCTCGGTGAGTTGTCGGATAATCTCGGTCTCAGTGCGGGCGTGTGAGAGGATATCCAAGAAATTATAGACAATAACTGAGAAATCGGCATCGTAGATGCGCTGAATATTGTCGATCAGCTTCCTACCCGCCTCGGGGCGCACGAGTTTGTCGAACGACCACTTATAGCGCTTGCCCGACTGTGCGATTTGGCGTGCGAGAAACTCCTCTTCGTATTGATTTTTGCCTCCCTCCTCGTTGTCGTTGAGCCACTTTTGCGGCATAAGTTTGTCTATCGCCAACGGCATCAATCCCGCAAAAATCGCATTTCGGGCGTACTGCGTAGCCGTTGGGAGTATCGAGCAGTAGAAGTCATCGGTGGCGATATCGAAGTAGCCGCGCAGCATACTGCTGATTGTGCGCCATTGGTCGTAGCGGAAGTTGTCGATAAGTAGCAGGGTGGTCTTGGTGTGGCTATCCACCACGGGGAAGATGTTGTTGCGCATCAGCGTATGCGACATCACGGGGGTATCCTCGTCACGCGAGTTTATCCAATCCTTGTAGTTGTCGCAGACAAAGCGACCAAAGATGCGGTTTGCCTCCGCCTTTTGGTATTGCAAAATCTCGCGGATAGACTCGTCACCACCCGAGAGCTCGATATCCCAATTTACGAGTTTGCGGTATATGGCGCTCCACTGTCGGAAGCTCTTGGCATTCTGCATTGACACCGCGATACGACCAAATTCGGCACGATAGTCGGCGGTGGTTTGTTCGGTTACAAGTTGCTGTGAATGAACATGTTTCTTGATGAGTGGCAACATCTGCGATGGGTGTACCGGTTTGACGATATAGTCGGCAATCTTCGAGCCTATCGCCTTATCCATAATATCCTCCTCCTCGCTCTTCGTAACCATAATTACGGGCGTTGTCGGGCGGACATCTTTGATAAGAGGCAGGGTTTCGAGTCCCGTCATTCCGGGCATCATCTCATCGAGGATAATAACATCGTAGGCCACCTCCGTAGCCATATCTATCGCATCGTAGCCGTTGTTGCATGTATCGACCTCATACCCCTTCGATTGAAGCAGCAGTATGTGCGGTTTCAGCAACTCTATTTCGTCATCTACCCAAAGAATCTTTACCATAGTCTATCTCCTTTTAGCAGCAAAAACATTGCGTATTGTAGGGTATGTGTTGCGCAGGTTCTTCTCGACTTCTGTCTCTGAACACCACTTGGCACAGACGATACCCTCTTCGGTTTGGGGTTTTGTGTCGGCATTGTTGGTGTGGTTGGCGTGCAACTCAAACCAAGCCGTGCGCTTCAACTCCCACACTCCATAAACGCCGTAAGCGTGGAGAGTATTGCACAAAAATCGAACAATTTTTGCACCCTCAACACCTGTCTCCTCGGCAATTTCGCGTACGGCACACTCCTCCTCGCTCTCGCCGTTATCAATATGCCCCTTTGGTAGGTCCCAGCGGTTGTTGCGGTATATCATAAGGCTTTCGCCCTGCTCGTTGCAGACGATGCCGCCTGCGGCCTCTACATACTTAAATTCGGCCATAAATCGCTCCTTCACGGCCTCTATAGCCGAGTCGTTGATCTCGACAATGTTGGCTGTTTCAAAAACTTTTAGTAAATTCGCCCTTGAAAGTTCGGACGAAGGCAGACGAACAGCCCCCTCGGTGGAGGTTGGCAGGTCGGTGAGAATGAGTGTTTTATCGGCAAAAAATATATTTGTCTGCATCTGCGTTACATATTTGGACTATACAAAGATACGAAAATTTGGGAATTAACAGAAAATATTGGTTATGAAAAAACGACTTATTGCTATGGCATTGTTATTTTCGGGACTCGCGGGGTGTACCACAGCTCCGGAGCCACTTGCAGTCGATAACGCGCTGACGGCCGAGGAGATTGCAGCAGCACAATTTACCCCTGAGGTGATGTGGAAGATGGGGCGTATCGGTGAGAGCGCACTCTCGGCCGATGGGAACACTCTTCTCTACACCCTCACTCGCTACAATATGGAGGAGAACAAGGGTGTGAAGGTTATTGTTAGTCGCGACCTCACTACGGGCAAGGAGTGTGAACTCACCGACTGCACAGCAAGCTCCTCATCGCCCGTGTGGAGCGCAGACGGCAAGGATATTTGGTTTGCAACGAGTCGCAGTGGCGATATGCAGTTGTGGAAGATGCAGGCCGATGGCTCGCAGCCAAAGCAGATCTCTAATATCGAGGGTGGCATCGAGGCCTTTGGCATCGCTCCTGACGAGAAGCACATCTACTACACGAAGTTTGTCCACGCCAAGGATATCAATTCGGAGGATGTGCATAAGGATATGGCGAAGTCGAAGGCTCGCATCTATGACGATTTGATGGTGCGTCACTTCGACTATTGGGACAAGGGTGACTACCTCCACATCTTTGTTGCCGACCTGCTGGCAAATGGTGTCGGCACGGGCAAGGATATCACGGGCGAGGATGCACCATGGGATACTCCGCTTGCGCCATATTTCGACCATGCCGAGATTGCATGGAGCCCCGATGGCAAGCAGTTGGCCTACACCTGTAAGCCTTTGACAGGTGCCGAGTATGCGGTGTCGACCGACTCGGATATTTTTGTCTATAATCTTGAAAATGAGACTACTTTCAACCTGTGCAAAAAAGTTGCACACCTCCAATTTGTGGGTTATGACAAGTATCCCGTATGGTCGCCAAGTGGAACGAAGCTTGCCTTTCGCTCGCAGGAGCGTCCGGGTAACGAATCCGACAAGGAGCGCCTTATGGTTTACGACTTTACTACGGGTGATATCAAATATTTGACCGCCAATTTTGCCCACTTTGCAACCGAGGTTGTTTGGGCTGATGAGGAAACTCTCTATTTCATCTCCCCAATCGAGGCGACACAGCAGATTTGCCGCGTCAAGGCGGATGGTACGGGCGATGTTGAGGTTGTCACCAAGGGCGACCACGACATTAAGAGCTTACAGTTGCGCGGTGGCCGTTGCGTAGCTCCCGTAACAACCCTCTCGATGGCTACCGAGATGTTTGAGATTGACCTCAGCAACGGAGCGATGACAAAGATTACGGGCGTAAATGACCACATATACAAGAATATCAAGTTTGGTGAGGTGCAGAAGCGTTGGATTAAGACCACTGACGGAAAGAAGATGCTCACTTGGGTTATTCTCCCGCCTGACTTCGATGAAGCCAAGAAGTATCCTACACTTCTCTACTGCAAGGGTGGTCCGCAGGGTGCGCTTTCGCAGTCGTGGAGCTATCGTTGGAACTTCCAGCTTATGGCAGCGCAGGGTTATGTTGTAGTGGCACCTAACCGCCGTGGTTGTACCTCGTTCGGACAAGAGTGGCTCGACCAGATTTCGGGCGACTACTCAGGCCTGAATATCAAGGACTACCTCTCGGCTATTGACGATGTGGCAAAGGAGAAGTGGGTTGATAATGAGCGTCTTGGCTGCGTTGGTGCTTCGTATGGCGGATATTCGGTATTCTATCTTGCAGGACACCATCAGAAACGATTTAAGGCCTTTATCGCGCACTGCGGCATCTTCAATTTTGAGTCAATGTATGGCCATACCGAGGAGTTGTTCTTTGTGAACAACGACTACGGAGGTGCTTATTGGGAACACAACAATAAGATCGCGATGCGTTCTTATGCAAACTCTCCGCATAAATTTGTGAATAAGTGGGATACACCAATTTTGATTGTTACGGGCGAGAAGGACTATCGTGTGCCATATTCGCAGTCGCTCGAAGCCTTTACAGCGGCGCGTATGCATGGTGTGCCTGCACGCTTGGTGTCGTATGTCAACGAGGGACATCAGGTATTCAAACCGCAAAATTCGATTGTCTGGAACCGAGAATTCTTTGGTTGGTTGGATAAATATGTAAAATAGCCTGATTTATCTACATTTTTAATCAATAGGGGGTTGACTAAATGGTTGTTTAGTCAGCCTCTATTTTGTTGTATGCGCCCATTCGTTGAAATAAAAAGGGCGTTCGTTGAAATTATTTTTATATGAAATATAACACTCCTATTTTTGCGGCTGATTTAATTGGATTACTATGAAGAGATTTTATCTGGTATTGACATTGGCACTTGCAATTGTCGTTGTTGGTTGCTCCAAGCAGGAGAACAACGATGTTGTTGCTGATGTTCCAAATACCACATTGTCGGTAGGCTTGCCAACCACATTGAGCAGACCGAGCATTGATGATGCAGGTAGAGCTCGTTGGGTAGAGGGCGACACCTTTGCCTTGTGGGCTGCGAATAGTGCAGGTCAGATTGCGGTCGATGCTGCAAAGTTCGCGATGTATTACTATTGGCTTTCGTACGACTACACCGTTTTCACTTCGGATGGCGTACCTGCTTTGGCCGAGGGCGAGTACACCTACTATGCAACAGCTCCGATGCCCGATTCGAGCGCGAACTTGCAGGCTAACTATACGCTTCCTGTCGAGCAGACCTCTGATGTTTTCAACAGCAAGCTCGATATTATGGTGGCAACGCCTGTCTCTGCCGAGGCTATTACGGCCGAGAATAGAGTGAACTGCCTCGACCTCGACTTCTCGCACAAGATGCACACCTTGAAGGTGAATATCGCGGAGAATCTGTTGGGAGTGCCTGTTGCATCATTGCAATTTACCTTCCCTACAAATGTTACGGGTACGGTAACAGTGGATGCAACAAATCCTACCGCCGCAGCGATACTTTCGAATGGTACTACGGCACTCAACCTCAACCTTTCAAACCCTATCGATGTGGGCAATGGTGCAGCCTGGGGCGTAATATTCCCTACCACTGTCGAGGGTGATGTTAAGGTTACAGCCATAGGCTCGGATGGTCGTAAGTCGAAGGAAAAGGTCATTAACATTGCCAAGAACTATGCGGAGGGCCATATTACGCCACTCTCGTTCTCGGTGCCTGTTGTTCGTCCTACGCTCCGTTTCTCGATGGGTACCAACTATCTTGGTGAGCCTATTCAGAAGATGACTATTGCCGACCATACGGGAGCCTCGGTTACATTCGATGCAAATGACCAAAATCGCTACGATTATACTATCGATGGCGATTTTGCTGATTCTGTATTCGACCACTACGAGAGCCAGACCTTTACGGCAACCTTCGAGAGTAAGAACGCTATTGTCAGCACAACCTTCGTTATGCCGGCAGAGCTCACTTCTGGTATGAATGTTATCCCTGCAATCGATGTACCATATCTCCTCTTCGAGGACTTCTCGTGCATCCATACTGCAGGCGAGAGCTATGGTGATAACGGTCAGGCCTCCGACGAGCGTAAGCAGCCGGGAGTAAGTCTCGACAGCTATATGTCGCACACAGGCTGGAATGCAGCTCGATTCCTCCTTGGCGTAGGCACTTGTCCTCGTATTAATGTCCGTTCGCAGATGGTAAAGATCGTAATGTCCTTCGCATCGAAGCACCACGGACGATTGGATACACCACCATTGACAGGTCTTAAAGCTGGTGCAAAGGTTAATCTTTGCGTTCAGTTCGATGCAGGTGGTTATGAGTATGAAGGTGCATCTGGTGAGATTATGTCTATCTCGTTGGCTTCGCACACAAATCTCTCGAACCCTATCGATGGTATTCCGACAGGAATATCGGGTGTTAGTCTAAGTCCAATCGGTCTTAAAGAGTACTCGACAACTCTCAGCGACTTTGGAACAACCCACTATGTTGCATCGATGTCAAGTCAATACAATAACAATAGCTTTGGTAGTACATTCCCTACACATACAGCTACTGTAAATGCAGCCACAAACTCGACACGATTGGTATTCTACCCTACAACATCTGTTGAGCTGAATAGCATCGACAACAGCGAGAGCGCAATCTACATCGACAATATCAAGGTATCGATTATTTACGAGCCTGAGGAGGAGTAAAGCGAAATAATATTAACAGAATAACAACTATAAACAAACAATGAAAAAGATTCTTTTTATCGCACTTGCAGCCACCACATTGGTTGCGTGCCACAAAGGAGGTAAGGAGATTGCCTCTAAGGAGATGGCAGTCGAGATTGCAACGGCAACCCGTGCAGAGGTATCCGAGGCAACAGGCGAGGGTAAGTTCACCATCGCCGTACCGAATGCCAGTGACTTTGCTGTAACCATCGAGGGTAACGGTCAGACTTTCACTTGGCCTACACTCGCAGAGTACATTACAGAGTATGAAAAGGGTTACACATTCGCAACAGGTCCATACACCGTTACACTTACCCACGGTGAGGAGGGTGTAGAGGGCTACAACAAGCCATACTTCTCTGGTTCGAGCAGTGTGGAGGCTCCGGGCTACCGCCTCACAGCCAATGTAAATGTGGAGTGTGTTCTTGCAAACTCGATTATCGCAATCGAGACTACCGACAACTTCAACGGCTACTTCCCTGAGTCGGAGTTCACCGTGAACGGCATCGAGTGGAATGGCGAGAGCGAAGAGTTGCTCTTCATGAATGCAGGCGAGGTAACTATCGTTTGTGAGGCTGTGCGTCAGTCCGATATGGCAAGCGGTGCCGTTACCACATTGAGAAGCACCGTAACCCTCAAACCTACAACACGCCACACCGTGAAGTTCGACCTTTCGACTGCAGGTAATGCTACCGTAAATATCACTTTCGATAACGAGGTTATCAAGCAGGAGCCTGTCGATACAGAGCTTAACGATCGCGCTTAATTTGATACGATAATAATAAATAAGTATATATATGAAAATTTTCAAACTCACATCTATCGCAATGATTACAGCCTTGATGGTTGTAGGTTGCGCAAAAGATCGTCTTGTCATCAATACCAACAACGGTAATGGCGAGATCTCTAACGAGGGTTATCTTGTGGTTTCGGGCCTTACAGCCGATTGCCGTATTGATGAGCGTGATCCTCTCTTTTCATCCTCTTCTACTCGTAACGGTGCTATCGATGTAAATACATTTGATTGCCGCATCATCAACGAGGACAACGAGGAGGTTATGGCCTTCAAGTTTGGCGAGCGTCCTGCCGAGCAGATTGCTCTCGAAGCAGGCGACTATCTCTTTGAGATTAAGTCGGGCGAGGTTCCGGGTGCAGCGTGGGATACCCCTGTATATGGAACAGTGAAGCCATTCAATATTGTGCGTAAGCAGACTACAACTCTCTCGGAGATTGTATGTTCGTTGATGCAGATCAAGGTGTCGATTACCTATGCACCGGACCTCTTGGAGCGTTTGGGAGCAGAGACTACCACCACTGCGAAGATTGGCGACAATGAGTTGACATTCTCGCTCAGCGAAAGCCGTGCAGCCTTCTTCCTTGCTCCGCAGATCAACAACACCATCGAGTTGAGCATCAGCGGTTCGTATGCTGCCGATAAGATCAACTTCAAGAAGATCAACATGACCAAGGAGGTTAAGGATGTAAAGGTTGGTCAGTATAGCAAGATTCACTTCTACATCGAGCATGCTAACGAGGGTAAGATCAATGTTGGTGTTACTATTCGTGATTGGGTTACTGACGAGGTTATCCCTTGCAATGTTGCCGACCTCGTAACCGAGAAGGAGTGGGGCAATGACGATCCAATTATGGGCGATGAGAGCGATCCAAGTATCGTTTGGAGTGGCAACGACATCTCGAAGCGTTACAGCCTCGATGCAGTCAGTGCTATCGACCTCATCATCAACTCGACAAAAGGTATCAAGGAGTTTATCGTTCAGATCAAGTCTGACACCCTCACACCTTCTGAGTTGGCCGGCGTAGGTCTTTGCAACATCTTGAATCTCTGCTATCCTGAGAAGTCTTACGACTCGACAAACCCTGTATATGTTGATACTACCGAGGCGTTGGGCCTATTCAACTTCAAGGTTGGTAGCGAAGTTCTCAACCAGAACACTGTGCCACTCTCGATTACTCCGTTTGTCAATACTCTCCGTTCGGTGAGCAGCCCTGGTCACCGCCACGACTTCATCCTCACTGTTACCGACAACGAGGGTTCGACCACTGTTCGTACCTTGAAGTTGCAGTCGGGTGAGGTTACCGAGGAGCCGGCTGAGGAGCCAAGCCTCGAATGGGTTGGCAACGATATCAACCAGCGTGTTGATGTTGTCGATGGTCTTGCTGTTGATTTGTTGGTTAAGTCTACTGCTGGCATCAAGAAGTTCATTGTGAAGATTGAGTCGGAGACTCTCACCCCAGAGGAGTTGAAGAATGGCGCAGGTCTCTGCGATGTTTTGAACCTCGTTAACCCGGCTGAGTCGTTCTCTTCGACAGATCCTACTACTCCTGTTGATTGCGAAGCAGGTCTCCGCGCGCTCGACTTCAAGGTGTGCGATGAGGTTCTCAACCAGCACGAGGTATTGCTCTCGATATCGAACTTCATGGGCGTACTCAAGAGCGTCAGCGGATCTGACTTGAAGTTGCATAACTTCGTATTGACAATCGTTGACAATAACGACAATGTTACCACAAAAACTCTTATGCTTAGAACCGGAAACAAGTAGAGATTATGAAAAGAATATTAAACATCATATTGTGTGCAGGACTCCTTGCACTTGTCTCTTGCGCCAACAATCGCAATGTTGACGCCGGAGCAACAAACGGCGCTTCGAGCGAAAAAGGCACTGTAACGATCAATGTCGATACTCGTGCTATCGCAAACACTTCGCTCAACTATGTGTTGCGTATCTATCAGAAGGGTACCGAGAAGGATATCTTGGTACGCCGATACTCACAGAATGATGAGATTCCTTCCTACATCTGGTTGTTGGCAGGTAACTACACTGCAACTATCGAGGCAGGAAAGACTGCAGCCGCTTCGTTCGACAGCAGCTACTACTATGGCGAGACCTCCTTTACTATCGAAGGAGGCCAGACTACCCAGGTTGACTTGGTAGCTGTACTCCAAAATATCCCTGTTGAGGTTAGCTTCGACCAGACTGTGGTTGATGGCTTCGAGGCGGGTTACTATGTGGATGTAGCAGCAACCGCTGACCTCGCATCGGCAACAGCCGAGACTCCGCAGTTGCGCTACACCGAGAGCAAGGTGGGTTATTTCGTAATGCCAGAGGGCGAGACCACAATCTCGTGGCGCTTTGTCGGAACCTTCGTATATGCCGATGGCGAGAAGGTTGAGGTTGACAAGAGTGGCAAGATCGAGAATGTGGAGATAAAGAAGCACTACACTCTTTCGTTTAAGTACTCGAAGGATGCTCCGGGCTTCCTCGGCGATATTGTAGTAAGTGTGGATACCACCCTCGATGAGCGTGATGACCATATCGCCTTCAATCCGGATCCTGAGGTTAAGGGTGTTGGCTTTGACCTTGCAACTTCTCACAACTACATAGGTGGCGAGCGCCAGTATGTAGCAACTTCGCCGGCTGACTTCACAAGCGTATCGATTCTCGCAGGTGGCAATACCTACGATCCTGTGAATAATACCGTGAATGGTGTAACTCTCAGCGGTATTGGCACTCCACAGCTCTACATCACCTTTGCAGATAGCTTCTTCAATGTGTTGAATGGTGGCGAGCAGACAATCGAGCTTACTGTATCAGACCGCGATGGTGGTTCGGTAACCAAGAAGTTGCCTTATGTATTGCAGGGTGTTAATAGCTACAAGAAGAGTGGTACAGACCTTTGGAATGGTACAGGTTTGCTCACTGCAACCGTATTCGGAACCCCTTCGAATGTTGTTATTTCGTACCGTGAGGGCGATGGTGAGTGGAAGTCGTACGCAGCAGCAGCTTCTTCGACCGCGGCTAACACCTACGAGGTTACAGTGGATGGTATTGCAGCATCGCACACCTATGAGTACAACCTCGCAATTGATGGCTCAAATGTGGGTACAAGCCTCACCTTCACTACCGCTGCCGGAGCGCAGATTCCAAACGGCAACTTGGATAGTTGGTGCGAGGACGGTGGTGTGATCATCCCATTTGCTACCTCTGCAAGCTCGTATTGGTGTACAGGTAACTGGGGTACAGCAATGCTCGGTAAGAACATTACTCAGAGCAGCACTGATGTACGCCCGGGTACAACAGGCACCAAGTCGGCATACCTCAAATCTGAGGACTTATCGCTCAAATTTGCTGCGGGTAACATCTATGTAGGCTCGTGGGGCGGTATGAGTGGTACTAACGCTATCGTATACTTCGGTCAGCCATTTGAGTATAACGCTAAGCCAAAGGCTATCCGTTTCTGGGCGAAGTTCAATTGCGGTACTATCGATGTAACTCCATCGGGCGTTACTCCATCGAGCGACAAGGACCTTGCAAAGATCTTCTGTAGTTTGACTACCGATCGTCATGCAGTGGATAGTAGTAAGCCTGATGCAACAACATTCAGCCCAAGCGATGATGCTATCAAGAGTGGTGATGCACGCTACGATATTGTACTCTACTCGGCATATATGGAGACATCGACTTCGCAGACCGAGTGGAAAGAGTATGAGATTCCGTTCACATTCTATGGTGATGATGCTACGCAGAAGCCTACACACATCATCTTGACATTCACTTGCTCCGGATATGGAGACTACTTTGGTGGTTCGTCATCTTCGTGGATGTATATCGATGATATTGAACTTGTATACTAATTTCTATATAGTAACAGACATCTGTTAGAGAACAAAAACAATGAGTAAATTTTTAAAAACTCTTACGATTCTCCTCTTTGCCCTGCCATGTGTGGCAGTGGCAGAGGGGCAGGTCGCCTCTGCGGTTGAACAGCCGAAGGAGGTAAAGGAGGAGTTGACCACACAGCCTCTGGCTGATACGGTGCGCACTCATGGCCTCCGCCGCCAGAACAGAGGAATCTCGAACCTTAAAAACGAGTTTGTTCCGAAGGGACAATGGGTATTTGGAGGTTCGATATCCTACTCAACCCATACGAATAACGACTACACATTCCTCATTGTCGAGGATATCAAGTCGAATGGCTACCAATTCAAACTTTCGCCAATCTTAGGATACGCCTATGCGCGAAACTCGTTAGTGGGTATCCGTTTTGGCTATTCGCGCGGATTGACACAGTTGGACAATGCTGCACTTACCATAACCTCGCTCGACAACGCCTTCTACTACTCGTTGAAGCAATCTTATAATGTTGAGGCTTTGTGGCGTAAGTATATTCCACTTGGACAGAGCAAGCGTTTTGCTCTCTTTGCCGAGGTTGCTTTAGCAATGGGTGGCTCGCAAAAGAAGTTGGCCGCAGGCCCTTCGGAGAGCCTTAGTGGAAACTACGCAACAAGTTTTGATCTTGCACTCGGAGTCAATCCGGGAGTGTCGGCTTTCCTCACCAACAACATGGCTATCGAGGTTAATATCGGAGTCTTTGGCTTCAACTATTCGAATACGCGACAGGTGGGCAATCAGGTTGTTGTTGGTGGAACATCCACCTCGCAAATGAACTTTAAGGTAAACATCTTCTCCATTGGATTAGGTGCATCATTCTATCTATAAAAAAAGGAGGCAACTATTATGAAGAAGATATTTACATTACTTATGTCGGTGCTTGTAGTTAGCACCATGGCAACATATGAGGCGAAGGCGCAGAGTCTTCTCTTTGGACGCGATTCGGTGCGCGCAAGCAAGCATCCGCGTTCGCCATTCAGAATAAATCGTATCGATCGCGGTATCGACACCAACGCCTTTGCTTACAAGGATGAGTGGATTTGTGGTGTGTCGGCATCGTATGGTACGCTTTCGACCGATGATTCGGATATCGCACTTGTCATCGAGGATCTCCGCCTTGGAGGTTCGGTGGTGTCGGTGAAGCCATATTTTGGATATTTCTATCGCAATAACCTCTCGATTGGTGCGCGATTTGGATATACCCATATGGCGGGACACTTCGACAATGCTAATGTCAACTTGGGTAACTTTATCAATGGCATTGAGTTTGGTACCAGCGGTATTGCACTCGGCTATTTGAGCAATGCATACTCCTTCTCGGTGTTCCATCGCGCCTATGTACCACTCGACAAGCGTGGTCGCTTTGGTGTATTCGGAGAGTTGGAGTTGGAGGGCTCGTATGGTCGCTCGAAGTTCAGCTTTATGTATAACGATGAGTGGAATCACTCGGTGTCGGATACCTATAAGGTACGCTTCAACTTCAATCCGGGAATTGCGGCCTACATCTTCCCGAATGTCTGCGCTACCGTATCGTTCGGATTGGGAGGTTTGCAGTACAACCACATCAAGCAGTTCGATGCCGAAATGAACCCTACGGGTGGCACCCGCAACTTCTCGAAGCTGCGTTTCCGTCTCAATATTGCTGAGATTAACATCGGTGTAACGGTACATTTGTGGAGCAAGAAGAATGAACAAAAATTGAGATCGCAACATGAATAGAAGAATTATTATAGCACTCTTTTCGGCTTTGGTTCTTGCTTCGTGCATCAAGAATGATTTGCCAAAGCCTGTGGTTGACCTCTTTATTGCTTCGCTCGATGTGGAGGGTGTCGATGGCGATATTGTACTCGACCGTTCGACTTATACAGCTACTATTCCTCTTGCCGAGGAGACCAATATTGAGGCCGTACAGTTCAAGACTATCACCTATGGTTCGGATGTGGTTACCAACATCAACTATTCGCCCGACAATGCGAATATCAAGGTGTCGAAAGATCTGAACAACCGTAAGGTAAATATGGCGGAGCCTGAGTATATCACGCTCACCTATTTCCAGACCTACGAGTGGAAACTCGTGGCTACGCAGACCATCAATCGCATCTGGACCGTAAATGGCCAGATTGGAGCTACGGAGTGGGACTTGGAGGGCTGTCGCGCTATCGTGAAGCGCCGTCAGGACTACACTCTCGACAATGTCGAGACTACCGATATCCGTTTTGGACCTCGTCCTACCTATGACTATCCGGAGCGTAACGAGGTGCCTACCGATTTCCACAAAACAAGTTCGCGCACCATCTCGGTAGCAGCGCATGGTCGCTCGACCGTATGGGAACTCGTGATTGTTCCTACCGAGGTTGCTCTCGACTTCAACTATGTGGCAGCAGGAGCTAATGTCATCTGGATTAAGGCGGCCAACATTGATGGTTCGGCAATTAAGTTCGCCTACAAGAAGCGTGGTGCTGACGAGTGGATTAGTGTTAAGGATGAGTGGTATGCTTCCGATCCGAAGAACCCATACAATCGCTACGAGGAGGGCTTCGTGAAGGCTGTCGTGCGCGGTTTGGAGCCAAATACGGAGTACGAGGTTATCGGTTATGCTGACGAGAAGCAGTCGGATATCAAGATTGTTACCACAGCATCTTACTATCAGCTGCCTAACTCGCAGATGGAGGAGTGGGGCAAATTCACCAACGATCAAAAGTTGCTGCCTACGGGACAGGCCGGCCCATGTTGGTATCCATTCTCTTCGGTTTTGGATATGTTCTGGGCAACAGGTAACCCTGGTGGAACATCGCTCGGTGAGAAGTATAACCTCACATACCCTGTATACAAGAGTGAGAATCCGGACAATGTGCCTGCCGATTCTACGGGAGAGATAAGTGCATTTATGGGTTCGCAGAATGTGTTGAACATGAAGTTTGCTGCGGGTAACCTCTTCGTGGGTTATTATGGCGAGACTCTCGGTACAAATGCGAAGGTATACTTCGGTCGTCAGGTCGACCAAAATATCAAGCCTGTGGCGTTGCGCTTCAAGGTTAAGTATTCGCGTGGCGACATCAACTTCATCAACAGTAAGGCGGCAACTGTGGGAGCCGAGTACCATATTGGTAGCAAGCAGATCAAGATTATGGGCGGACAGCCCGACCTTGCGAAGATTTTCTTCTGTTTGACCGATTGGAAGGAGTCACACTGCGTATATAGTGCAGACGAGACCACCTTCTTTGATCCTCGCACCGCATCAGGTGTAAATGGCTTGGGCTACTTCGATAGCGACAACAATAGCGATATGGTGGAGAAGGAGACAAAGGTATGGCACACAATGACACTGCCTATCGAGTATGCAAATCCGGAGGAGACTCCTTCGTGCTTGGTATTGACATTTACCTGCTCAGGCTATGGTGATTACTTCACAGGTAGTAGCGAGTCGTGGATGTACATCGATGATATCGAGTTGTTGTACGACCTTGACGAGAACAACCAGCCAAAGTAGCATATAGCTACAACATAACGAAAGCGATGAACTTTTTGTAGGTTCATCGCTTTCATTTATATATGCAACGGCTCTTATTCGTGGTGGTAAGGCTCGCCTTTGATTATGGTGAAGGCGCGGTATAGCTGTTCGGTGAATATGGCACGCACAATCTGGTGTGAGAAGGTCATCTTTGAGAGCGATATTTTAGAGTTGGCTCGTGCATAGACCTCCTCCGAAAAGCCGTAAGGGCCGCCAATCATCAGCACCAAGCGGCGTACACCGCTATTCATTCGTTTCTGTAACCACTGCGCAAAGGCGACACTGCGCATCTCCTCGCCTGCCTCATCGAGCAGCACAACATAGTCTGCTGCCGTGATATCTTTTAAGAGCATATCCCCCTCAGCACTCTTTTGTTGCTCTTCGGAAAGACTCTTGGTGTTGCGCAGGTCGGGCAGATATGTGATAGAGAATTTGGCATAGTGGTTTATGCGCTTCGAGTACATCTGCACCAGCGCATCGACCTCTTTCATATCGGTCTTACCGACTACTATCAATTCTATATTCATAAAACTGTCAATTGTCAATTATCAATTGTCAATTTGAATATCACTGTTCCACTCCCCATCTGCCGAGGTGCATATTACGGCTCGCTCCTTCTCAACGCCCTTCAACCATTGGTAGGCCTTGTACATATTGTAGCCATTGCCGGCTTTGTCTCCACCGAGAGCATAGGCAACAATGCAGGTGTGGTTGCGAGTGCGATAGTACATCGCTTTTACACGAGCGAGATACTCGCTTGCAAGTTGCGGATTATTGGATGGCGTGCCCCCTATTTTGCGATTTTCAGACTCCTCTACGGGGTTTATGTTTGCTCGCTCGATAACATACATACCCAACCCATTGCAGATGTCGTAGAACCACTCCGGCTGTGGATTATCGGGTAGTAGGGTGTTGATACCCTTTGCGCGCAGAGCCTTAATCTCGGTAAGCGCTTCGGCGTATGTTGTGCGAGCATTGTAACGCGCCGACTTTACAGCGATAGGCTTGCCGTTGCGGAGGATTTTGCCATCTGCAAAGGTTGTAGTACCTGCACCAAGACGGAACGAGATATACTCGCGCGGTTTGCTATCGCGCTTGGTGTATAGCGTCAAGCGATACAACTTCGGATTTGCCGAACTCCACAAATAGCGACTCTCCTCGCCGAGCGAGGTGCGTATGCGCAGGGTATCCACGCTACGACCTGCCACCGAGAACTCGCGTACGGCATAATCTATCAACTTATTGTCGGGCGAGTAGATATCGTAACCTATCTGCACCATCTCCTCGAAGTTGAAGTCGTTACGCACGAGGATATCGAGTTCGAGAAGGAGGTTTTTTCCGCCATCAACCTGTACGATGCGTGCATCGTAGTCGTAGATGTGCTTGCGATGTTGTGCAAAGAGGTATGAGCCTCGGAACTGCTCCACAAGGTTGCTCTTCGAGCTGCTATTCAACTCTATGTATTCAGATCGGCGCAACAACAGCAGAATTTCATTCTTGCCTTGACGCAGATATGGCGATAGGAGAAAGTCCGCAGGGGTGTATGAATCCTCGACCGAGGCCACAAGCTGTTCGTTCACCACGAGGTCGTACGCCTTGATGGCATTTTGGATGTGGATGTAGACATTGTAGTCGCTCCATGCGGTAGGCAACTCCACGCTTTGACCAACCACTTCGACTTTGCCCACAGCCTCGATACTCTTTGGTGCGAAGCGGATGTGATGCTCCGTGCGCGAATGGTCATTTTTGAGTGCTGCCTCGCGCAGATCAAAGACCGAGAACTCGGAGCGATAGACCTGTTGAGCCTCTGCTGTGCAGAGTGCGGCGATGGCACAGAGTACCAAAATAGCTCTTTTCATACCTTATGTTACATAATATAAAAAAGGACCGACCAACCAATAAGGTTAGGCAGTCCTGAAAAATTTATTCAGTTGCCTAACTATATCGAGATATCGAGAATTTCGAACTTGATGATGCCGGCAGGCACGGTAACCTCTACCACCTCACCCTTCTTCTTGCCGAGCAAAGCCTTGGCAATAGGGGTACCGATAGCGAGCTTACCTTCGCGGAGGTTAGCCTCGTTCTCCGATACGATGGTGTATACAACCTCGCGTTTGTTGTTGTGGTTGAGAAGTGTAACCTTGCTCAAAATCTGCACCTTATCTTTGCTAATAAGGCTCTCGTCAATCACACGCGAGTTGTTGAGTGTCGCCTCTAACTGGGCGATACGCATTTCGAGCAGGCCCTGAGCCTCGCGTGCTGCATCGTACTCGGCATTCTCCGACAGATCGCCCTTATCGCGAGCCTCGGCAATGGCTGCCGCTGCTGCAGGACGCTCTACCGAGCGCATATGGTCGAGTTCATCCTTCAATTTCTTGTATCCCTCTGCTGTGAGATAGTTAACTTGTGCCATAAACTTATATCTAAATTTTTAATACTTTCAATGCCTCTGATTTTCCAATTTTTGGGTTTTCAGGCAACAAAAAAATAAAGAATTTCAATCCTCGCAAAGATTGAAACCCTAATGTTAGCAGTGCAAAGATAAGGCAAAAAAATTAAATTGCCAAATCCAAAACCTATTTCATGTGTTGCGAGAAGGGTTTGTGTCCCACAAAAACCTCTTCGTGAACGCGACCAAACGGGTCTGTCGTGCGAATCTTAATGACAGATGTTGGCGATGTTCGCACGGCATAGAAGAAGTGGGCGCAATTTTTGCGCGACAACTTTGGTCGTTTGCGGCTGTTTTTGAGCGTTATGGCCGGCGAGTTCACCACATAGAGAGGGTCCATTTGATGAGCCTGACGAACACGCAGAGGAGTATTATCCTCGAATATCTCCAACTTGGCATTCGGCTCATATCCCCACCAATTTACATATATGCGCTTTGCAAATTCGGGAGTATCGTAGTTTATAAAGCTCTTTGGAAACTCGCGCAACAGGTTCTGCACTTCGAGATGGTCGCGATAGTACTTGCCGACACTCGTCATATCGTATGCTCGGAATGGTTTGGTGGTGTTCTTCTCGGTGCGATAGTGCCACGATACCTCCTTGCCATTGAAATCGAACACCTCGAAACCGGCCGTAACACCCGATGAGTTCATCGACTCAAAACCATTGTAGCCCAATCTCCATCTGTCGCCCGATGTTGGAGCCAAGGAGTGCTCCGTGATATTCGGAAGCTCGTTGGCCTTGGATACTCGGCGGTCGGATAGTCCGGAGCTTACGAAGTGAACATTCGTAAAATCCTTGAAACAGTTGGTCAGCGAATCGACATATTCGGGTTTGGAGAAACGCTTCGATATGCGGTGTCTGCTGTTTGCCGTAAAGGCCATGTGGTGCATGCAGACCACCACGGGATTATCCCTATTTTCAAGGTGAGCAAGATCTTTACGAAGCCAGTCGAGCTGATCGGAGGTAACGAAACGCTCGTAGTTGCGCTTGCCCTTAATCTCGGTGGGGTACTTACCTTTGCCCGGTTCATTGCGGAATACGGTGTTGTCGAGTACAATGTAGTGAACATCGCCGATATTTGTCGAGAAGTACTTCGGACCACACGAGTAGATATATTGTCGCTCGGCGTAGTAGTCGGTGAGTCCTGTACCGGGAATGGCACCGTCATTATCCTGTGCTCCCATTACCGTATAGAGCATTGTAGGATAGCGCAGTGTTGCGGTTATGGAGATAGCATCGCTCACATCGAACTCCTTCGAGTACCAATGTGGGCAGTGGCTGATGTTGCCAAGGAGAAAGGTATATACTGCGGTCGAATCGCTCACCTCGCTCACAATTTTGCGTGCCGCGGGTATGGTGCGGTTCTTATATTGCAACAAATCCTCTTGTGTGTTCTCCAAAAAAAGATTGGACATAAAGATTATGCGGTGCTTCTTTTGGTCGCGCTTGGTGAGGTGAAAATCGTGTCGCTCTGCCTCGGTACGCTCCTTGGTTAGTGTAGCCCAAAAGTTCGGTAATATGCGCTTACGACACGAAGGTTCATATCCCGATGGAGTAATTACAAAGACGGTGTTTTGCCACTTGTTTGAGGCTATGGTGTACTTTCCAAGTGAGTCTGTCTTTACGATATGCACACCATCCGACACAAGCACTCCGGCCATAGGCTTTTCTTCGCACATGACACGACCAAATATAGTTATCGAGTCGCGCTTCTGTTCTCTCTGTACCCTCTTTGCACTGACCGAAAGAGTAGATGTTGCAAGTATCAATATCAGCAAAAACCTGTACATAATTTAGCAACTTTTAACTTTGCACTTTTAACTCCTTGAATAGACCACCTGCTTGGTCTCGAAAAACTCCTCCTCGAAGAACTCCGATATGTAGTGTCGCTCCCATTGGCGTCTGCTTGCGAGTAGCTCTTCGGTCAGGTCGCCCCCTTTGAGGTAGAGGATACCATTCGGACGAGAGCCATTTTCGCCCTTGCACACCATACCGCGCACCCAACCAACAAAGGTTGGCATATCGGTTACGGCGCGTGATACGATATAGTCAAATTGCTCTTTCAACTGCTCGACACGACCATTTACGGTGCGTATATTCTTGATGCCGACAGCCTCGCAAACGCCCTCGACAACGCGTATTTTCTTGCCTATTGAGTCGCAAGCCGTGAACTCCACATTTGGAAACATTATGGCGAGTGGTACAGATGGAAATCCTCCACCACAACCCACATCGAGTACTTTTGCCCCATCGGCAAAACGACACACCTTGGCAATAGCCAACGAGTGCAGAATGTGGTGTAGGTAGATATGCTCCATATCTTTTCGTGAAACGACATTGATCTTGCTATTCCACTCTTGATAGACCTCGCCAAGTCGCGAGAACTTCACTCGTTGCTCCTCCTCCAAATCGGGGAAATATTTTTCGATAAGTGCTGCGCTATCCATAGTCATAGGTTCTATTTAATATCCTCCTGCTCGCCATTGGTGATAAGGCGACACATCATATTTCTCACTCTGAAAATGCGGGTTTTCACCGTGCCGAGTTTCATGTTGAGCTTCTCGGCAATCTCCTCGTAACTGTATTCGTCAATAAATCGCAACTCGAACAGCTCTCGATACTCCTCCGGTAACATCGAAATATATCGCTCTATCTGCGCTCGTTGCTGGGCGTTGATGATGCACTCCTCAGGTGTAGGTGCCGAGATATGCGAGGTGTCGCTGTTTTCGAGTGGCAGGTTTTGCGGATTGAGGGCCATACTCTTGCGAGTACGGCTGAAATCGACAAATGTGTTGCGGGCGATGGTGTATATCCACGCTCCGAAGTCGTACTTGGGGTTGTAGGAGCCGATTTTAAGGTATGCCTTCATAAAGGCCTCCTGCATCAAATCATTGACATCATCGCTGTTGCCTGCGAATTTAAGCAACATGGCATATATGGTGTCGCGGTGTCGCGCAAAGAGTGTGTCGAAGGCGATGCTGTCGCCCTCGATAACCATCCCGACAAGGATGCGGTCATCATATATGTTGTAATCCGTTACAACCACGATTTCTTGTATTTTTTGTAGGATGATAATGCCACAATAAGTCGTAGTAATGGCTCGATAATATCGTAGATGAAGTGCATTGCAGCGAGTCCGGTTTCGCCCAAGCGACTAGCATTGCGTACAAAGACAAACATCACCACAAAGTAGCGTAGCAACGCTGCAGCCAAGGCTGCAACCTTGAACTCCCACGGCATGCAGACAAGAGCTACCACCACAGCACCAAAGAAGAGGAAGCGAATAGTAAGCTCGGCGATTGTAGGTAGGAGTGCGCCCTTTGGATAGTAGCGATGTGTGGTTTGCAGCAGCTTCATTCTGCGCCACCACCAGCCCCAACCGCCCCAAATGCGCTCGGTGCATACAGCGCGCGGCGACAGCACCACGCTGACATTGTCGCGTGTGGCAATCTGCTGTACAAAGAGGTCGTTTTCACCGACATTCATATTGAGGTGGTCGAATCCTCGTGCATCGAAATACAACTCCTTCTTGAAGCCTATTGCGCTACGCGATGCGGAGTAGGTGCGGTGGCATATAGCGGCTGATAACCACGCCACCGAGTCGTTGAACTGATATTCGCGGAATATGAAGTTGCGAAGGCCGCCCGAATGTTCTATGCCACTGTACCCCAATACAATATCGCCGTACATAAACCCTTTGGCCAAGAGTGATAACCAACGCTCCGATACGGGGGTGGCATCTGACGATGTGGTGATGATAAAGTCGTTCTTCGCGCTCTTGTAGCCCACATTCAGAGCTATTTTGGTCGACACGGGATAGCGTGGCGAGTAGTCGATATGTACGGGCGAGAGATGCGGATATAGTCGCTGCAACGACTGTAAGTCGGCAAAAAAATCATCGCTGTTGCCCACATATACCACCACAACTTCGAAGTTGGCATAGTCCTGTGTGAGCAGCGAGGTGAGCGAGGTATCGAGGTATTGGTTATCCTCGGCAAAGAGGGGTACAACTATCGAGATTGCAGGCTCCTTGTCGCGTATCTGCTTGCGGCTCATCAGACGGAACGATGCCACACGGGCATAGATGCCGAGGTGGAGTGCGATTTCAACAATCAGCAACACAAGAATTATGGAGGCAAGAGCGATTCCTAAATCGCCGTAAGCCATTAAGGCACTGTAAATTATGTCGTATATCTTCTCCATTGCCCGATGTCGAGTTGTCTTTTATTTTGCAAACTTACGCAAAATTTCGCGAAAATTAGTAATTTTGCACAAGATTATGAAGTTTACTTTACAACATAGAGATACAGCAACCAATGCGCGTGCGGGAGAGATGGTTACCGACCACGGTGTAATTCAAACTCCAATATTTATGCCTGTGGGTACTGCGGCGGCGATGAAGGGTATCTTTCATCGTGATGTTCGCGATGAGGCGAAGGCGCAGATTATCTTGGCGAACACCTACCACCTCTACCTCCGCCCCGGAATGAAGATTTTGGAGGAGGCGGGCGGAGTACATCGCTTCTCGACTTGGGATAAGCCTATGCTGACCGATAAGTCGGATCGTAGCC
>JAZSOV010000049.1:0-2197 GCA_045537095.1 Alistipes sp. | reverse complement strand
CATCTTGAATGATTCGGAATAAAAACAGAGTGATATGAAAAAGATTGTGATTGTGGACGGTGGTCCGCGAAAGGATATGAACACAGCGCAGCTGTTGCAGCGATTTGCCGAGGGCGCGAAGTCGGCGGGCAAGGATGTTGAGGTGAAGAGCGTGCGACTATACGACCTTGATTATAAGGGCTGTATGTCGTGTATGGCGTGCAAGGTCAAAGGCAAGGCCTCGAACATTTGTCGCTTTCGGGATGCGCTCTCGCCCCTCTTGGACGAGATTGCTGAGGCTGACGGCTTGGTGCTTGGCTCGCCCATCTATTTTGGCGAGGTGACGGGCAAGATGCGTGCCTTCTTGGAGCGTTTAGCGTTCCCGTGGCTCTCGTACAACGATTACAGCCTGACCGCGCCAAAGCGTATGCCTGTGGTGCTTGTCGAGACGATGAACGGCACGCCCGAACGCAACAACAGCAACCATTTCGGCACGATGAAGTGGTGCCTTTCGACGGCGCTCGGCGAGCCTGAACGCATCATCGGCTACAACACCTGTCAGGTGGCAAAATACGACAATTACGAACTCGGCAGCTTCTCCGAAGAGGCAAAGCACGCTTGGCGCAATGCCCATTGGGAGGAGGATTTGCAGAAGGCCTACGATGCCGGCCGCAAGATGGCAGAGCAGTAGGTGCAAGGATAGATTTTTACGACTATAACCGCCTACCACCACTGCGATACTCCATTGGCGAAAGCCCTGTGCGATGTCTAAAATAGCGGCACATATAGGGCGTATCTTCAAAATGGAGCGAGGTGGCTATCTCTTTTATTGACATATCCGTATTGGATAGCAAACTCTTTATCTCGCAGATAGTCTGCTTGTCTATCAACTCCTTTGGAGATAGATTCCATCGTTTATGTGTTAGCTTATAGAGATAGGTTGTTGTAATACATAGTTGTTCGGCGTAGAACGACACTTCGCGCGAAGTGCGGAAATGCTGTACAACGAGTTTTAGGAATTTGATAATCAGACTGCGACTTCGACTGATAGGCTTTTTTACGACCATTCCTCCTTGTGTCATCTCGCCGTCAATCGTCATAAAGAGGTTATATATATTGTTGCGGAGCAGTTGGTTGGTGTATTCGTTTGCAGAATTGTGGCATATCCACACCATTTGCTCGTACCATGTACTCAACAGTCGCTGTTGCTTGTAATTCAATAGGAATAGAGGATTTTCCGACAACGAGTCCCAAAAGTATGGCGATGTGAGTTTATATATTGCCTCCTGCACATTATCTTCGGCAAGAGCCACATATCGGCAACGAAAGGTGCTGCTACTTCGCTCTATCCAGAATGTGTCATCATAGAACAGCACAGCCATCATTCCTTGACGAAGAACCCTGCGCTTAAAGCCCACCGATACGATAGCACACCCACTATCGACAAGCAGTACCATACAGCCGCTTATTCCTATGCGGTTGTTGCCGTAAGCCTTGAAATCTGTCTGCCCCGTTCTGCCACCCTCGGCAACGATGCCGACTTGATATCTATTCATATTCTTCTTTTATACCGCAAAGATAGCGATAATTCCCTTTATTATTTGTCAATAGTATCGAAAAGTACCATTGTGGTATTGATTTTTATATACACCTAATCACCATTATCTTTTACCTTTGCACCCGAAAAACCGATTGACAATGAAGATAGAAACATTTACCGAAGAGGATATTCGTGAGGCGGCACATCTTGCCTATCCCGTGTGGGGCGAGGGACACGCTGCAAATGGTCAGGGCGAGGAGTTCGGACTGCTGATGTGCGAGTATATCATCCGTTATGGGTGGTATGGTGCGCCATTCGCCTTTAAGATTACCGACGAGGGCAAGATGGTGGGTTGCATCCTTGCGGGCAATATCGAGCAGGATAACGGTTACAACGAGTGGCTGGATAGCGTGATGCCATCGTTCAACGAACAGCAGCGCGAGGAGGCGTTGGCTCTGCGTGAGTACTTCGGCAAGACCTCGCCAAAGGTCTATCGCTATATGCGGGCAGATAAGGATTTGTATCTGTCGTTCTTTATCTCAGCGGTGCAGGGTTGTGGTAAGCAACTGCTTGCGGAGATTGTGGCATTGGCAAAAAGCGAGGGCTACGAGAGCCTCTACCTTTGGACCGACTCATCGTGTAATCACGGCTACTACGCCCACCACGGTTTCGAGAAGG
>JAZSOV010000134.1:0-13737 GCA_045537095.1 Alistipes sp. | reverse complement strand
CCACCAAAGCAAGAAGTTAGACAAACGGTAGTTGCACATAGCAACATCAATCCGAAAATCTTTTTCATAATACTTTGAATTTAAGTTAAACATATAATTGTGCTGTTTGCACTCATTGCCGTTAGATGGCAACCGTTTAACTCAAAAAGAGAAGCGTGGATAGTTGCTTACTACTGAGGAGGTACGACCAAGCACCTGTACGAACATAAGCACACCCACGCCATAACGGCGAGGGCATTTATTGTGCCTATTGTTTGTTCGCAGTAATAATTTGGTCGTTTTACTCAGTAACAACAATAGCCTAAATGCCATCTAAAAGAACTGCGTATTCCGCAATTCAATTGCAAATTTAGAAATTATTTTCGAGAGTTGCGGTATTGTGCGCAAAAAAAAAACTTAAAAAGTTTTCCGTTTTCCGCTTTCCGTTTTCCGTTTTCCGTTTTTTAGGCTATCTTTGCCTAAAACAAAAAGAATTATGGCAGAGGCAAAGAAGGCGTATGTGTGTCGGGAGTGCGGGTACGATGCTCCGAAGTGGTTGGGTAAGTGCCCTTCGTGCGGAGCGTGGAACACCTTTGACGAGTTGGTTGTGGCGAAGAAGGGTTCTTCGGTTGCCGCAGCGGTAACATCATCGGCAGTACCAAAGGCGAAGCCGCAACGAGTACAGGATATCAAGACGGGCGAAACAAAGCGTATCGACATCGGTCAGAGCGAGGTCAATCGTGTGTTGGGTGGCGGTTTGGTGCCGGGCTCGATTATCCTTGTGGGCGGAGAGCCGGGTATCGGAAAATCGACTCTTGCCCTGCAACTCGCCTTGGCGGACAACGGCTTGCGCACCCTCTATGTATCGGGTGAGGAGTCGGCAGAGCAGATAAAGATGCGTGCCGAGAGACTCGGTATTCACAACGAGGAGTGCGTGGTCTATACCGAAACACTACTCGAAAATATCATCGCACAGTGCGAGGCGATAAAGCCCGATATGGTGGTTGTCGATTCGATTCAGACCATCTACACCGACTTGGTTGATGCCTCGGCAGGTAGTGTGTCGCAAATTCGTGAGTGCGCCTCTACGCTCCTGAAATATGCCAAAGGTAGCGGAACGCCCGTATTTATAATAGGTCATATCACCAAGGAGGGAACAATTGCAGGTCCGAAGGTGTTGGAGCATATTGTTGATGTGGTGTTACAGTTCGAGGGCGATGGAAATAACACCTACCGCATCTTGCGAGGTATCAAAAACCGCTTCGGTGCGACCTTCGAGATTGGCGTATTCGAGATGCTCGAAAAGGGGTTGCGCTCGGTTGAAAACCCTTCGGAGGTGCTTCTCTCGCACTATGACGAGCCACTATCGGGCATTGCCGTAGCGGCTACGGTAGATGGTATTCGCCCATATCTTTTGGAGGTGCAGGCGTTGGTTAGTCAAGCTGCCTACGGAACACCGCAACGCAACGCTACGGGTTACGACTCGCGCCGAATGAATATGTTGTTGGCGATTTTGGAGAAGCGTGTCGGACTGAAAATGTTTCAGAAAGATGTTTTTCTGAACTTTGCAGGTGGCTTCAAGGTTTCGGATACGGGTTTGGACTTGGCAGTTGTGGCGGCGGTGCTGTCGTCATACTTCGACCGCCCGATAAACGAGGGGTTGGCTCTTGCGGGCGAGATTGGACTTTCGGGCGAGGTGCGACCAGCTCCGCGCACCGAGCAGCGCATCAGCGAGGCGGCACGACTCGGTTTTAAGAAGATTGTTGTTTCGGGATACGCCTCGTTGCCGAACAAGAAGATTAAGGGCATCGAAGTTGCTCGAATAACGACCATCGGCGAATTGGCACGACATCTATTCTCCGCTAACGAGGAGTAGCGCCATCTACCTATAATAACAAAGCCACCGAAGAGGTGGCTTTGTTTGTTGCAGAGTCAAAATGTTTAGTACTGCTCTTTTTCGTTAGGGAAGTCACACGACTTGACATCCTCGACATAGTGCGAAATAGCCTCGCTCATAACGGTATAGAGGTCGGCATAACGGCGCAAAAAGCGTGGCGAAAATCCCTTGTTAATGCCGAGCATATCGTGTACTACAAGCACCTGTCCATCGCAAGCACCACCGGCACCGATGCCGATAGTAGGGATTGATAACTCTTTCGATACGCGCTCCGCCAATGCCGCCGGAATCTTCTCCAATACAATAGCAAAACAGCCTGCCTCCTCCAATAACTTGGCATCGCGAACGAGTTTCTCTGCCTCGGCTTCCTCCTTGGCACGAACACTATATGTGCCGAACTTATGTATAGATTGCGGTGTGAGTCCGAGGTGTCCCATAACGGGGATACCTGCGGTCAAAATTCGCTTTATGGAGTCGAGAATCTCCTCGCCGCCCTCCATCTTCACGGCATCGGCTCCGGTCTCCTTCATAATACGGATTGCCGAGTCGAGGGCAGCCTGCGAGTCGCCCTGATATGTTCCGAATGGCATATCGCACACAACCAACGCCCTCTGTACGGCACGCACTACCGAAGAGGCGTGATATATCATCTGGTCGAGGGTGATAGGTAGCGTTGTCTCCCAGCCCGCCATAACATTTGCTGCCGAGTCGCCTACAAGTATCACATCAATACCTGCACTATCGACAATTTTAGCCATCGAATAGTCGTATGAGGTGAGCATCGAAATCTTCTCGCCTCTATCCTTCATCTCTTTGAGTCGCAATGTTGTAACGGCTCTTACTTTGCTCTCTACTGACATTGTCTTCTGCTCTTAAAATAGATTATACATGTCGCAAAATTTCGTCCAAGCCGTTGAAGTGATTCTTGTAGTCCTCCAACGAGCGCTGAATAACTTCGTAAGCCTCCTCGCGACCAAATACATGGGTGATTTCCACCTTCTTCTGAGACTCCGAGTCAGGCATATCCTTGTATGTAAGGAAGTAGTGCTTTAAACGGTTTATAATTCCCTTTGGAAGCTCCGAGATATCGTTGTAGCCGCTATATGTTACATCGTGACGCAATACTGCGATAATTTTATCATCGGCCTCGTTGCCATCCAACATACGAAATCCACCAATAGGGCGCACATTTACAATGATATCGCCGTGAGCAATATCTCGCTCGGTAAGTACGCAGATATCGAGTGGGTCGCCATCGCCGACAATCTCGGTGCGGCCACTCTGCTGCATACAATACTCTGCCACGCTCTCACCACAGAAACTCTGCGGAACAAAGCCGTAGAGGGCAGGAATTACATTCGAATACTTCTGTGGACGGTCGATTTTCAGATATCCGCTAACTTTATCCAATTCATACTTTACCGTGTCGGTAGGCACGATCTCGATAAACGCCGTAATTATCTCAGGGGCATTATCTCCTACCTCTATGCCATGCCAAGGGTGCGACTTATAACGCAAACCCATCAATCTTGCAATAGGATCGTTAATTTTGTTTCCCATAGTTATATGATTTGAGAATTATTCAATATTTGTAATTTCGGTAGGTTTGAGGACTGCAGCATGTGCAGCTTTCTGCGCAAGCAGTGCCTCTTTCTCGGATAAGTTGCTTGGTCTGTAACTATTACCCACTACCGACTTGCCGAGCACTACTTCGCACATTGTGCAGGCTCCGATATAGCGACCTACACGCTTGTCAAGGTGGTAACCATCGCGAGTAAGTTTATCGCCAAACACTGTACGGCCATTTTGAATGGCAGTGCCGTTTGGTACGATAGCGTAGAAACCATACTGCTTGTCGTTGAACACTTTGTCGTAAGACTCAACCAAGGCTTTGTACATTGTCATCTGGTCGTAGTTGTAAATAGAAAAACTCTGATGGTCGCTGTTGCCTTGATATGCCCAAGTTTGCATAATAATAAATTTAGGCTTGTAAGGTGTCAATTCTCTCAATGTTTTCATTATCTCCGGTAGGCATCGACCGAATGAAGCATAGACTCCACCGAATCCACTAACTTGTTGAACCATAACATAGTCCCACTTTTCATCTGCGAGTGCTTGTTGTATGGATACTTTCGGAGTGGTGGTTTTTTCTCCATGCTCATCTACTTTGCGATATGAGTAGGCCTCTTTCTCTTTGCGAAGATTAGAGAGATGCTTCTGTAAGCCGCATCCACCGATGTACAGGTTGCCGATAACAAGGGTTGTGCCCTCTGCCTTTGCCAATTCGTGTAGATTTTGTTCTACAACATCTACCGAAAAACTGTTTCCGATGGCTAAAACTTTGATGTCGCGTGCACTAACACCAAAGGAAAAAGCAAATGCAACAATGATTAGTAAAAATGTTCTCTTCATAACAAGTTATTACTTAATTCGGTTAATTGCACAAAATTACATAGTTTTTACTATATTTGCAAGGCTTTTATAATAAAATAGTATCACAGAATATGGGTAAAGTCTATGTTTTTCCCGGTCAGGGAGCGCAATTTAGCGGAATGGGCAAAGAGCTCTACGAGCAGAGCGCAGAGGCAAAGGCGATGTTTGAAAAGGCAAACGAGATTTTAGGTTTTAGAATTACCGATATAATGTTTGAGGGCACTGCCGAGGAGTTGAAGCAGACAAAGGTTACACAGCCTGCGGTGTTTCTTCATTCGGTGGTGTTGGCTAAGGTGCTTGGTGTAGAGCCTGCCGCTGTTGCAGGACACTCGCTTGGGGAGTTTTCAGCTTTGGTCGTTGCAGGTGCATTGTCTTTCGAGGAGGGTTTGCAACTTGTGGCAAAACGCGCTATGGCTATGCAGAAGGCTTGTGAAGCAACTAAGGGTACTATGGCTGCAGTGTTGGCTCTGCCCGATAAGACTATCGAGGGTGTATGCGAAAAGGTTGATGGTGTGGTTGTTGCAGCAAACTATAACTGTCCCGGACAACTCGTTATTTCGGGAGCAGTCGAGGCTGTGAACGATGCTTGCGCGCAGTTGAAGGCAGCCGGAGCGCGCCGTGCTTTGGTTTTGCCTGTTGGAGGTGCGTTTCACTCTCCACTCATGGAGCCTGCTCGTCAGGAGTTGGCAGAGGCTATTGAAAATGCCGATTTTAAGACACCTATCTGCCCAATCTATCAGAATGTCGATGCAAAACCGCATACCAATCCTGCCGAGATTAAGCGGAACTTGATAGCTCAATTGACCTCTCCGGTACGCTGGACGCAGATTATCGAGCAGATGTCGGCTGATGGTTTCAAATTCTATACGGAGCTTGGTCCGGGCAATGTTTTGCAGGGGTTAATTCGTAAGATTTCGGCCGATGCAGAGGTCGAAAGTAGAGCAAGTTTCTAAACAATTTTTAAATATTTTTGAAAAATTTTAACAAAGGCGAATCTATTTCGTCTTTTTTTATTATCTTTGCATTAGGTTAATGTAAAATAACAGTGGGTAACAATGAGCTCGTTAATAGATTTTTTTAATAATCAGGAGACCGAAAAGGGACTTTCGCACAAGAATAACCTTATCAAAAGAAATGTGATTGCATATATGGCTGCTAATGGTGAGGTAACGCTTGCCGAACTTACCAAAGAGTTGAAAATTAGTGTGCCTACTATCACGAAACTTGTACAGGAGTTGGTGGATGAGAATATTGTGTCCGATCTCGGAAAGGTCGAGACGCAGGGTGGTCGCCGTCCGAATGTCTTTGGACTGACCAGCACGACGCTCTACTTTGCGGGTGTGCATGTTGGCCGTGATAGAATGACTTGCGTGATAACCGACTTGCAGAATAATCTTGTGTATGAGCGCGTTTTCGGCGATTTTGAACTCGCTGATCGTGAGCAGTGTCTCGAAAAAATATGCGAAAATATTGTTACCTTCATTGATGAGTGCAATTACGACCGTTCGAAAATACTCGGTTTGGGAGTCTGTATCGTAGGTCGTGTGAATACATCGGAAGGTCGCTCGTTCCACTACTTTACATCGACCGAAGAGCCTCTGCGTGAGTTGATAGAACGCCGCGTAGGCTTGCGTGTCTTACTCGAAAACGATACGCGTGCCCGTTGCTATGCCGAGTACAACTTCTCGCGCTCGAAGACAGAGAGCAATGTCATCTATCTCCATCTCGGCTTGGGTGTAGCGATTGGTATTGTGAGTGATGGCAAGCTCTATTACGGCAAAAATGGCTTTGCCGGCGAGTTTGGCCATATTCCGTTCTTCAATAACGAGAAGATCTGTTTCTGCGGTAAGAAGGGATGCCTCGAAACAGAAGTGTCGGGTATTGCTATCGAAGAGAAGATGAATGAATTGGTGCGCAATGGTGCAAATACTATTCTTCGTAAACGCTACGAAGCGCACGAGCAGATACATATTGACGATATTGTTAATGCTGCACGCAACGATGACAACCTCTCCATTGAACTTATCGAGGAGGCTGGTGAAAAGGTCGGTAAGGCGGTTGCGTTCCTTATCAATATATTCAACCCTGAGAGTGTTATCGTTGGAGGCAATCTTGCTGCAGCAGGCGACTACATTATGCTTCCGTTGAAGTCGGCGACCAACAAGTACTCATTGAGCTTGGTCTATAAGGATACAAAATTCCGAGTATCGAAGATGGAGGCTAATGCCAACGCTTGGGGTGTGGCGATGTTGATGCGCAATATGATTATCGGTCTATAATCTGAGTCTATGGTCTTTATCGAAGGCGATAGGGTAGTTTTGCGGAGTGTCGATTGTTCTGATATCGACACTCTGCTTTTATGGGAGAACTCGCAGGATGAGCCCCTCTATGGTGTTTATGAAGAGCGGTACACGCGTGAGGATGTGGCGCAATTTGTCGAAAATCAACAGCGTTATTCCATTGCCGAAACCGAGCAACTGCGCTTGATGATTTGCTCGCACGACGGCGGGCGATTGGGCGCAATAGATCTCGCCGAATACGATGGCAAAAAGGCGTTTGTATCTATCTTGATTGTTGTTTTATATAATCGCCATAAAGGATTTGCTAAAAGCGCATTACAATTGTTGATTAAATACGCTGCATCGCTCGGTATGCACGAGTTATATGCCACTATTTTACCTGAAAATAAAATAAGCCTGCACCTATTTTTAAGTGCAGGCTTTGAGCGGATAAACGAAAATCTTTATTGCAAAGTGTTGTAATAGTTTTTGTCTACTTTTTCTCTACACCGAGCATTTTAAGTGGAATTTTAGCCAAATATATGGAGGCTTTCTTTGTCTCGTGTGTAGAGTAGTAGGATACCCATAATTTGTCGCCAACGACCAAAAATCCGGGGTATGAGCAATCACCGCCCGAAGGCAAAATCATCGTCTGTGCAAATCGGTCCTTTTTCCCATTAGCCTTCTTTACGAATATAGAGGTTTTAGGCATCTTGCACATTGTTGTACGACCTCCTGCTACGACATCTCCGCTATCCATTACAATAAAGTCGGGACCGCCAATAAATGGACCAATACTCTTCCAAGTCCAATCTTGATATGTTGTATCACTGCTTACACCCCACATGCAGCTGCGCCCTTTTCTCTCGCGCCGCACCATGATTGCCATGCAGCCATCTTCGAGAAAGCGAACTGTGGATTCATTGGGAAAACCGTTGAACTCAAAGCTCTTAAAATGTGTATAATTGATTCCGTCCTTCGTAGAATAGAGATATAACTCCGATTTTTCGCTTGTTTTATTTTTTCGGCTGTAACATATTGTATATCCGGTATCTTTGTACCAAGTTACGCGCCAAAGCCAATCATATTGTGTGCGGTATTGTTCGTCTACATTCATCTTTTGCAACTCGGTGAAGTTGCGGCCATCCTTGCTGAATGTCACAAAGTTATCACGCCCAACCAACTTCTTGTTGCGATAGATGGAGGCGGCCATATTTACCATCAATCGACCATCGGGCGTAATTGATAATTTTGCATCGCGAAGGTCGTATCCCTCCTTGCTAAGCAAAAGCAATGACTTCCACTTCTTGCCGTTCTTTGAGCAGAGAATGCGTATTTTGCCATCGGCCTCGCCTTGACTGTTGAATACATGGCTATAACCTTCGCGAAAGCAGATGTAGAATGTGTCGTTGAACTTCTCGATAGATGTGAAAGCACAGTGCATTCCGTTGTCCCAAATCTTATCGACCGAGAATGTATACTCCTCTGCACGAGCTGTTATAGCGGTAACTACTGCGGCAATGCATAAAATAAAAGTTTTTAAAATTTTCATGGTTTATTTGTGTTTTAGGGTTGCTGTAAATAATACTTGTTTCAGGAATGTTCTATAAATCCAATTTTTCATTAGCAAGTAGTCAAAACCTCATTAAGGCTACCGCTAATGTGATTAGTGTTCTCACAAATTTAGCAAAACTTTTTCTGATTTTTACGCAAATTTCGGTGTTATTTTTCAGATTGGGGGGGCGTCTGAATATCAATAATATATATTTACGATGTAAACAAATTTTAAACAGCTTCTTATTCTAATCTTCTCTTTACACCATCGTTACCAACGACCATATACCGTCTATTCTCAATTAACAAACCTCGTCCTAATCCAGCTTTTCTATTCTTTGCATTATTGACATTTACATCAATGACTTTTCCGTTGTAAAATGTGGAAATATCACTAAATATCGTATGTCCAATAATTAATCGTTTTACACCATAGCGCTTCAATATTCGTTTTAGTGTATTAGAAGAGATAGGGTTATATTTCTCTTTATTGCGTACTAATCCACGATACCAGATAGGGCCACTATTACCATAAAGAAATGCATTCATCTCAGATGATGCTTTGCGCTCCTTCTTTCCCATGAACAAAGCCTTGCTTATCCCTTCATTAATAGTTGGGATAGTGAGGTTCCAATCGTAGAACGCCTTACTGAGTCCGGCGTGTACATAGAGATTTTTATCGATTATCTGGATGGTGTTACGGGTAGCCAACCATCTTCCCAATTCACTATCTTTTCCATATAATTGAGCGTATGGAACTCCCAACTTGTCGGCTAATATTTTATATTTCTCAGTGCAATATCGCAAGTCGTTTGCTAAAACCAAGGTCTCATGATTACCTAACAAGAAAGAGACTACGCCACCTACCTGAGCGGCTTCATGCTCTAACTTATAGACCAGCCAAAATAGCTGTGTAACATCATTACCTCTATCAAAAATATCACCTATAATCACCAAGTGATTGTTTCCATAGCACCAATTTAACTTGTCATCAATAACGCCATTCCCTTGCAATAGGTTAACGACATAATCCATATTACCATGTGGGTCAGACATAACAAAGACCTTCTTAGGGCGTTTGTATTGCCAATTGGGACGCTCTATTCGATGCAGTGGTACTTGAAATGTATATCTGTTTTTGGAAGATGTAACCGTCAAAGTATAATTGTTGGGTAGTACTTTGAGGGTGGTATCTCTCAACTCTCCTTGTGGATTTACGGTGATAATTCGTGTGCTACCATCCTTTTGATATAAGACATACGGTCCATCTGCCGATGCTAATGTGCGGTCTGCTCTGTTTTCATACATAGCATAAGTTTTAGCACTAAGGCTGTAACTTATGTGTGTTAGAGAGATTATTACAAAACAGATAAAAAGGAGTCGTGTTTTAATGATTGATTTTTTCATATAGCTTTTAATTTATGGGAGGCTCTATAAATTTAATTTATCATTAGCGAGTAGTCAGAACCTCATTAAGGCTACCGCTAATGTGATTTTGTTTTCACAAATTTAGCAAAACTTTTTCTATTTTTTACACAAATCTCAGCGTTTTTTTAGGGGAGGGTAATTGCCTGAATATCAACGGTATAAAATTATTAACATTTGCGCAGTTATCCACCCTTTATGGTATCTGTAAATTTGTGTTAAGCGTGCTATGTTGTAAGTAAGGTTTGTCATTGCCACATTTGCCTTGGCTCTAACAATGCCAATTCCTCGAAACACAAGACCGCCCATAGAACGCTCAATAAATCCAAACACATGTTCCACACGACAGCGAATCTTTGACTTAGAGCGATTGTTTTGTTTTTGCTCATCATTTAATGGGTGCCCTTTGAAACCTTTCTCACAGATAATGGGCGTAACCGACTTGCTTACAAAGCCTTCCTCTGTGCCTGCATAACCAGCATCAAGCCAGAAAGTTTTGCCTGCGGCATCATTGTCATCAACCAATTCTGCACCTCGTTTTGAGTCGTGAACAGATGCCGATGTTGTATCATAGCCCATTATTTTGCACCAATATACAAAATAATCCACTGAGTAACAAGAGCTTAATTTATAGAACATCTCAATACTTGTTTCACGAAGATAAGATGCATTTCTTAAAAACACAATAATTTTCAATTCTCAATTCTTAATTCTCAATTATATTTGCTACTTTTGCAAAAAAATATGAATATGGCTATGAGAATAGTTGCTCCTTCGATTTTGTCGGCCGATTTCGGTAATTTGGAACGCGATATTAAGATGATTGACCGTTCTGCTGCCGAGTGGGTCCATATCGATGTTATGGATGGTGTTTTTGTGCCAAATATTTCGTTCGGTTTTCCTGTGATGAAGCCTGTGCGAAAGGCTACCGCAAAGGTGCTCGATGTCCATCTGATGATTGTCGAGCCCGAGAAGTATGTGAAGCGTTTTGTGGAGGCGGGAGCCGACTATGTAACCTTTCACCATGAGGCGTGCGCCAACCCTCGTGCCACCATTGCCGAGATTAAGGCTGCCGGTGCAAAGGCGGGTGTAAGCATTAAGCCGGCAACCCCTGCCGAGGCGATTTTTGATTACCTTGCAGAACTCGATATGGTGCTTGTGATGAGCGTGGAGCCGGGTTTTGGCGGTCAGTCGTTTATGCCCAATTCGCTCGATAAGGTGCGAGCATTGCGCAAGGAGATTGACGAGAAGGGCTACAACTGCCTAATTGAGATTGATGGTGGCATCTCGGCGAAGAATGCCAAGGAGGTCTACGATGCAGGAGTAGATGTTATTGTTGCAGGCTCCTCGGTCTTTGATGCAGAGAATCAGGAGCAGGCAATTCTAAATATTTTGAATGCGTAATGATTTCTATTGATAACCTCACTGTAAGTTTTGGCGGATGGACCTTGTTCGATGGTATCTCGTTCCTCGTTAATCCGAAGGAGCGCATCGGCTTGGTCGGTCGCAACGGTGCAGGAAAGACCACAATACTTAAACTTATAGCCGGTTTGCAGCAACCAACTTCGGGTGCTGTAACCAAAAATGCCGATTGTACAATCGGTTACCTCCCTCAGCAGATGCAGGTGGCTGACACCACCACGCTGATAGCCGAAACGGCAAAGGCTTTTGAGGAGGTTTTGGCGTTGGAGGCGGAGATTGAACGACTTACAGCAGAGATAGCCGTGCGCACCGACTACGAGAGCGAGGAGTACGAGAAGTTGTTGCATCGCCTGAACGATGCGAATGACCGCTACCATATCCTTGGTGGCGACACCCGCGATGCCGATATCGAAAAGACTCTGCTCGGTCTTGGATTTCGCCGTGAGGAGTTCGAGAAGCCGACTTGTGAGTTTTCGGGCGGTTGGCGTATGCGTATCGAGTTAGCAAAACTGCTTTTGCGCCGACCTTCGATTTTTCTGCTCGATGAGCCTACAAACCACCTCGATATTGAGTCTATTCAATGGTTGGAGGAGTATCTGAAAAATTATAACGGTGCGGTGCTTTTGATTTCGCACGACCGCGCTTTCTTGGATAATGTAACAACTCGCACGATAGAGTTGTCGTTGGGTAAGATTTACGACTACAAAGTCCCTTATTCGCAATTTGTTACGCTTCGTGCCGAGCGCCGAGCACAGCAGTTGGCTGCCTACCAAAATCAGCAACGCCTAATCGAAAAGAGCGAGGAGTTTATCGAGAAATTCCGCTACAAGCCGACAAAGTCTAATCAGGTGCAGTCGCGCATCAAACAACTCGACAAGTTGGAGCGCATCGAGGTTGAGGAGGAGGATTTGGCAACGCTCAATATAAAATTTCCGCCTGCACCGCGTTCTGGTCAGATTGTGGCGGATATTAAGGGCGTAGGTAAGGCTTTCGGCTCGCACAGAGTCTTTTCGGGCGCAGAGTTTACCATTCATAAGGGCGATAAAATTGCGCTTGTTGGTCGCAATGGCGAGGGTAAGACAACCTTCGCCCGTATGTTGATTGGCGAGTTGGAGCAGTCGGAGGGCGAAATAAAGATTGGCGCAAATGTCAGCATCGGCTACTACGCCCAGAATCAGGATGATTTGATGAATGGAGACTTTACCGTTTACGACACGCTCGACAGAGTTGCCGTAGGCGATATTCGCACTCGTCTGCGCGATATTTTGGGCGCATTTTTGTTCCGAGGTGAGGATATAGATAAGAAGGTTAAGGTTTTGTCGGGTGGCGAGCGTTCGCGCTTGGCAATGGCGCGTATGATGCTCGAACCGCACAACCTTCTAATCCTTGACGAGCCTACCAACCATATGGATATGCGCTCGAAGGATATTTTAAAAACAGCCCTCCAAAAATTCGATGGAACGGTGGTTGTGGTGTCGCACGACCGAGAGTTCCTTGACGGCATAGTCGATAAAGTTTACGAGTTTAGAGATGGGGGAGTGCGAGAGTATCTCGGAGGTATCTACTACTTCCTCGAAAAACGCAAACTCGAAAATCTGCACGAAATTGAGCGCAAAGCACCCGTTGTAGCGGCTGCAAAGCAGGAACAGTCGCAGGGCAAACTCTCCTACGAACAGAAGAAAGATCAGGAGAAGTTACTCCGCAAACTTCGCAAAAATGTGGAACAAATCGAGGCAGAGTTGGCAGATGTTGAAAAGCAAATTGCCGATTATGATGCCCGCTTTGCCGTGGCAACCGAGTATAACGCCGAGGATTACAAGGCGTATGATGAGTTAAAGAGCCGATACGACCACTTGATGCACGAGTGGGAGAAGGCATCTTACGAAGTGGAAATAACTGAACAACAATAATATGGAGAACATTGTCTTTGGTATTCGCCCCGTAGCCGAGGCTATCGAGTCGGGCAAACAGATTGAGAAAATTTATATCCGTAAGGGGGCTGAGGGGCAACTTATGACCGACCTCAAAGATCTCTGCTATCGCCACCGCCGCCACTATCAGGAGGTGCCTGTCGAGAAGTTGAATCGTATGACTCGCGGCAACCATCAGGGCGTTGTAGCTGTAATTGCAGCGATTGATTATGTGGAGGTCGCAGATATTTTGGAGCGAGTTCCCGAGGACGAAACCCCGCTTATCGTGGTGTTCGACAATGTTACCGATGTGCGCAACTTTGGCGGTATCGCTCGTTCGGCAGAGTGTGCGGGTGCGCACGGCATTATCTCGTCGTTGAAGAGCTCGGCACCTGTAAATGCTGACTCTATTCGCTCTTCGGCAGGTGCTTTAACCCGTATTCCGGTGGCACGAGTCGGCTCTATCCGCAACACCTTGAAGTCGTTGCAGGCAGAGGGCTTCCAGATTGTTGCCGCTACGGAGCATAGCCGTAAATTGATGTACGATGCCGATTTGACCAAGCCAACCGTTATCGTTATGGGCTCGGAGGAGAATGGTATTTCGAAGGAGGTTTTGAAGCTGTGCGATGAGCAGTTAGCTATCCCAATGATTGGCGCAATCGAGTCGTTGAATGTCTCGGCAGCAGCGGCAATTATATTGTTTGAAGTTGTACGCCAACGCATTGGTGGATTGGTAGAATAAGTTGGATAAAATCTATAAACATACTCGTCTTGGCGATGTCGTATTGCGCCAACGCTGGACCACAAGTCGCATCTCGCTCTCGGTAAAACCTACGGG
>JAZSOV010000021.1:0-28519 GCA_045537095.1 Alistipes sp. | reverse complement strand
ATCACCGACCACAATCAGGTGCTTATCGTGAATGTTCCGAAGAAGGAGGGTGTGGTAAATCCTACCGAGGCACAGTTGGCAGAGGTTTTGGCAAAGGTTAAGAAGGCGGAGATTGCACCTTACGCTGACAACACTGTTAAGGAGCCACTTATTCCTGCTGATAAGAAGTTGAAGGGCTCGGCTGTTAAGAAGGAGTCGAAGAACGAGGCTCTAGGCACTACTACTTGGGTATTGAAGAATGGATTGAAGGTCGTTGTTAAGCCAACAACTTTCAAAGCTGACGAGGTCAAGGTGTCGATGCAGGCACACTTCGGTCAGTCGTCATTGAGCGATGAGTTGTATTGGACTTCGGCATTCCTTCCAATTATGACCAACTATATGGGCGTATCGAAGTTCTCTTCTACTGACTTGCGAAAGCAGCTCTCGGGTAAGGACGCAGATGTTAGCCTTGGTGTTGATGACTATGAAGTTGGTGTTGTAGGACAGGGCTCTCCAAAGGATCTCGAAACTATTATGCAGTTGATCTACTTGCAGTTCACTGAGCCTCGCTTCTCGAAGGACGATTTCGATGTTATTATGAATCAGTATCGCCCTTATTTCGAGAATGCGCAGACCAACCCTGACTATATCTCGACTGTTGAGCGTACAAAGACTCTCTATGGCAACCACTTCCGCCGTCAGCAGATCACCCCTGCAATTCTCGATATGGTTAAGTTTGAGCAGATTGAGCCTGTTTACAAGGCGTTGTTCTCGAATGCGGCAAACTTCACTACCTATATCGTGGGCAATGTTGATTTGGAGGTGTTGAAGCCACTCGTTGAGAAGTATATCGGCTCGTTGCCAGTATCGAAGAAACTCACCAAGTTGGCAGACGATGGCGTTCGTGCAGTTAAGGGTGAGGTTGTAAACGACTTCAAGGTTAAGATGCAGCAGCCAAAGGTTGGTTTGACTCGTATCTACACCGGCCCAATCGACTACACTATCAAGAATCGTGTTGCTATGAATGTCCTCTCGCAGGTGCTCCGTAGCCGTTACACTATCTCTATCCGTGAGGAGAAGGGTGGTACTTACAGCGTAGGCGTAGGTGGTCGCGTTATGGCAGAGTACAAGCCTTGGTATCAGCTTATCGTATTGTTCGACACCAACGAGCAGATGGCTGACGAGTTGAGCCAGATTGTAATTGATGAGATTAAGAAGATTGCAACAGAGGGTCCTAATGCGGAGGATGTTGAGAAGACTCGCAAGTACCTCTTGAAGGAGTACGAGAATCAGATTCAGTCGAACTACAATTGGGTGGATTGGCTCGATGAGTACAACTATCGTGGCGTAGATTTCGCTACCGAGTACAAGAAGGCAGTCGAGGCGTTGACCTACGACGACTTGAAGGCTTTGGCCGCGAAGATTTTGAAGGATAACAATATGGCTTATATTGTAATGCGACCAGAGAAATAGAATGCAGAATGCAGAATGCAGAATGCAAAATTGGGAGCGAGAATTTTCTCGCTCCTTTTTTTGTGCAGATTGTTTAATGGTTAGGTTCGAAAACGATACCCACGAATCGGCGTAAAAATGGGACTTATGAGACCTATACGACCAATGGGAGTAATGGGTTACGCCAAAAATATAATTTCCCATAGGTCCCATAGGTCTCATTTGTCTTATCTCCTATCTAAAAAAGCCAATGGCCAACGGCTAAAAGCAAAAAAAAGATTGTCAAGGTTTTGCCTTGACAATCTTTTTTATTTCCACTCAATCGCTGCGGTGCAGGCTATTGCATCTTCGCCATTGCGGATTTCGAATAGCGACACATTATCTCGCTGCTCGTAGCCAATCGTTAAGACCTCGCCCAGGTGGCACTCCTTCGCAAAGTGGATATCGAGTCGCATAGGACGATTATCGGTCAGATACTCAATCGGTAGGGTGTTGAGCATCATACGGATATAGCGCATTGTGTTTACATGGCGATTAAAGTCTATGTCGCTGTATCGCACCTCATGCTTGCGAATGACGGTGGGCTCGATACCTCGTACCTTTCGTGGAGCTTCGCACGGCGATGGCTTGTCGCAGTAGTAGCCGGGATCGAACAACCCCTCGACCTCCTCCAAAACCACCGGCATACGGCGCACGAAGTCTATTACGCACCACTGCGAAAGGGCACGGCCATAGACGACGCCCTGCTTATTCAAAATCTCGAAATTACGCGTTGAAATAAAGCGCGAGGTGTGAGGATTGACCCAAGTTGCCACATCGTACTCTTCGTACTGCTCGGGCTGACGATCCAGCTCGACCGAGAGTCGTGAGAGTACCCACGAGCGATTTTGCTGCATCAAAACATCTGCGCTGATTCCATTCTTCTTGGCGTCGGTTCCTGCCACATTCAGGATGTCGGCGCAGAGGGCTTCGATGGTTGCATGCAGGGTAAAATCAACTTTTTCGGGTGCTGCGTTAAAATTATAAATTGCTTTCTGTCCCATACTTTTTCGTAAAATCTTTAAGCAAAGGTAGGATTTTTATAATTAACCTGCAATTAAAAGGCCCCAAAATGCGCTTAAATCGACATTTTGTGCTATTGTAACGAGGCGCAAAAATGGGATGCTATATTTGGATAAACAATAAATTTTACCTACTTTCGTGGCGGTTAATGGTAAAAAATGCGAAAAAATGGGTGTTAAGGTTAAACTTGGAACGATAATGGCTCGGCGCAAAATGTCGCTGAGAGAGTTATCGGAGAGGGTTGGCGTAACGGTAGCAAACCTCTCCGTTCTGAAATCGGGTAGGGGACGCGCAATTCGCTTCTCGACACTCGAAGCTATATGCCACGAGTTGCACTGCCAACCCGGCGATATCCTCGAATATACCGAGGAAAATTAAATCTCCACTGGCACTATTTTTGAGATGAAGTCTGCTTCGTAAAAGTTTATATTTTATGGAGCAGACTTCAAAGTATCAGCGCAGCATCGACCGACTGAACGATGCACTTGGCAAGGAGATTTCATCAACCTTGCAGTATATCTATTTCCACACCATCTTCGAGGATGCGGGCTATGAGCATTTGGCTCGACTTATGCGCCGTATCTCGATTGCCGAGATGGAGCATATCGAGCATATTGCCGAGCGAATCCTATTCCTCAATGGCAAGGTCGATATGAACCCTTCGGAGCGCGCACGGCAGATTGACGAGCCTGTCGAGGCGTTATATTTTGCCGTTAAGTTGGAGCAGAGCACTATTGACCACTACAACGAGTATGCCCGTCTTTGTGCTGCCGAGGATGATGCCGTAACTCACAAGATCTTCCAAGATATGTCGGCGGAAGAGGAGGAACACCTCGATATTTTCCGTACCGAGTGGCAAAACTTGCTCGACTACGGCTCGCACTACCTCGCCCTGCAATCCATCGCCAACAGCAAACACAAATCGAAAGGGGAGAAGTAGAAATTCAAAATTCAAAATTCAGAATTCAGAGTTAAAAGTTAAATACTCCGTCATTGCGAGAGCCGTAGGCTCGTGGCAATCTCCCGCTTTTAATTTTAATAACAATAATGGAGATTGCCGCAGTCGCTTTGCTCCTTCGCAATGACGATATATATAAGCTAATGGCCAATGGCCAATGGCTAAAAGCCCAAAAAACTTTTGGTTTTCCGTTTTCCGCTTTCCGTTTTCCGTTTTGTTTTGTATCTTTGTAAAACAGATACAAAACAGAGATTGGTATGAAGATTGTTATTCTTGGTCCTGCGCACCCATATCGTGGCGGTTTGGCATCGATTATGGAGACTATGGCACGCGAATATCAGAGTCGCGGAGATGAGGTTAAGGTTTACACCTTCTCGCTGCAATACCCTTCGCTGTTGTTTCCCGGCAAGAGTCAATTAATCGATAGCCCCGCACCGCACGATTTACATATCGAGCGTATCGTCAATACCTGCAATCCGCTGAATTGGGTGGCGGTGGGCGAGCGTCTGCGCAAGGAGGCTCCCGATATGATTTTGATGAAGTATTGGACTCCGTTTATGGCGCCCTGCTTTGGCACTATCGCCCGTATTGCCCGCCGAAACGGCAAGACGAAGGTTATCTGCCAAATCGACAATGTCGAGCCACACGAACACCATTTGATTGATAAGCCATTCAACCGCTACTATCTCGGTGCGGTAGATGGTTTTGTCTATATGTCGGAGCAGGTGGGTGGCGAACTGCGAGCCTACACCTCTGCCCCTGCGATTTTCTCGCCACACCCGATGTTCGAGAACTTTGGCGAGAGGGTTGAGCGCAACGAGGCGTGCGAGCGACTTGGGCTTGATGCCGACAAAAAGTATCTTCTTTTCTTCGGTCTTATTCGCGACTACAAGGGTTTGGATTTGCTTTTGGAGGCGTTTGAGGGGGTTGAGAATAGCGATTTGCGACTGCTTGTTGCAGGCGAGTTCTACAACGATAAGGAGCAATATCGCCCTCTGCTCGACCGCCTTGGCGAGAGGGTGGTGTTGCATGAGGGATTTGTGAAAGATGACGATGTGCGCTACTACTTTTCGGTGGCTGATGCGCTGGTGTTGCCATATCGCACCGCTACGCAGAGTGGCGTTACGCAGATAGCATACAACTTCTCCGTTCCTATGATTGTAACACGCGTGGGCGGTCTGCCGGAGATTGTTCCCGATGGCAAGGTAGGCTTTGTCTGCGAGCCAACGGCGGAGAGTATTCGTGAGGCGATAGAACGGCTCTACAAGGATGATACACTTGTCCGATTTGCCGATAATTTCCCTGCCGAGCGCAAGAGGTTTTCGTGGGCTACGATGTGCGACAAAATCGTAGAGGTGTATAATAAATAAGGTGGAGCAAACTCCACCTTATTTATTATATAGTCGATTGCACTATCTAATCTGCGCGCCGTGCTTCTGCTCGAATGCCGACTGCAATGCCGACATCGTGCGCTCGATGGTCTTGTCGTTGAGAGTTTGGTTCTTGTCCTCCAAGATAAACGACAACGCATAAGACTTCTTGCCCTCAGGCAACTTGTCGCCCTCGTAAACATCGAACAATGCAACACTCTTCAACAACTTCTTCTCGGTAGCGAATGCCGTAGCACGCAGCTGCGAGAACGAAACGCCCTTATCAACGAGGAGTGCCAAGTCGCGCTTAACCTCCGGATACTTCGACAACTCGGTTGCTGCAACCTTGTGCTTGCGGGTAGCCTTCAACAAGAGGTCAAAATCAATCTCGGCGAAGAATACATCTTGTTTGAGGTCGAATGCCTTGCAAATCTTGGCATTTACCTGTCCGAGCTGCGCAAATGGCTTGTTGTTGAGATACAACTCTACGGCATCGCCAAACAAATCGCTATCGAGCGACTCGGTGCGCAGAGCGTAGATATCCAAGCCGAAGCGGCGGAGCAACAACTCAACCGTAGCACGCAAGGTGTAGAACGATGCAGGCTCTGCCTTTGTGTTCCACGACTGCGGAGTAGCCAAGCCCGTTACCGCAATTGCCAAGCGGTAGTTCTCCGAGTACGATGCAAGCGGAGCAACCTCCTCGCCCTCCTTCGCCTCTACTTTGTTGTAGAAGTAGCAATTTCCGAACTCGTAAATCTTCAAGTCGCCGTTGCGGTGGTTGGCGTTCAACTGCACAGCCTCCATTGTATTGAACAACAAGGTCTGGCGCATTACACCCAAATCTGCCGAAAGCGGATTCATAATCTTTACGCACTGCTCCACAGGGTAAGCCTTCAATCCCTCGTAGTAGGCCGTCTTGGTAAGTGAGTTTGACATAATCTCGGTGAAGCCACGAGCCGTAAGCATATCAGCTACAAGATTTGTCAAACGGGTTTTATCTGGTTTCTGAACATACGAGAGTGTAGAATTAACCTTCTCCGACACCTCTACATTGTTGTAACCGTAAATTCGCAAAATATCCTCGATAAGGTCTGCCTCACGCTGAACATCAACGCGGTATGGTGGTACGGCAACGCTCCATACATCGCCCTCCTCCTTCTCGATTTTAACCTCCAACGCCTCAACAATAGTGCGGAATGTTTCGGTTGGGATGTCCTTGCCGATAAGCGACTTTGCACGCGCAACCGAGAAATCGAAACGGAACGGCTCAACCTCCACAGGGTTAGAGTCGTAAATCTCGCTCGAAATCGTACCGCCTGCCAACTCCTTGAAGAGGAGTGCTGCACGCTTCAAAGCGTAAATCTGCAAGTTAGGGTCTATACCACGCTCGAAACGGAATGACGCATCGGTATTCAAGCCGAAACGCTTTGCGGTCTTACGCACCGATACAGGGTTAAAGTATGCAGACTCGATAAAGATGTCGGTAGTGGTGTCGCTTACTCCCGAATCCAAGCCGCCATAGACACCTGCGATACACATTGGTCGCTCTGCCGAGCAGATCATCAAATCGTCTGCCGTAAGTTTGCGCTCAACGCCATCGAGTGTAACGAACGGAGTGCCCTCGGCGCAGTTCTTAACTACAATCTTGCCACCCTCAATCTTTGCTGCATCGAAAGCATGGAGAGGCTGACCGAGTTCAAAGAGAATATAGTTTGTGATATCCACCAAGTTGTTCTTTGGGTTTATTCCCGCAGCACGGAGCGAGTTCTGCATCCAATCGGGCGATGGAGCAATCTTGCAACCTTTAACTGTTACGCCTGTGTAGTGAGGGCAAGCGGTGGTATTCTCTACCTCGACCTCAATCTTCAAGTCGTGATTATCCACTGCAAAAGCCTCTACACTTGGCAACTTCAACTCCGCCTGCTCACCACGAGCGCGAAGATATGCTACCAAGTCGCGTGCCACGCCGATATGCGAAGCGGCATCGATACGGTTTGGTGTCAAACCAACCTCGATAAGGTAGTCATCGGTGATGTTGTAGTACTCCTTTGCAGGGGTGCCGACAACAGCATCGGCAGGCAACTCGATAATTCCTGCGTGCGATGAGCCGATACCCAACTCGTCCTCGGCACACAACATACCGAGCGACTCCACACCACGAATTTTCGAACGCTTAATCTTAAACTCCTCATCGCCACCGTCGGGGTAGAGTACTGCGCCAACCGTAGCGCACATAACCTTCAAGCCTTTGCGGCAGTTCGCTGCACCGCAGACAATCTGCAATGGAGCCTCTGCGCCAACATCAACGGTCGTGATATGCAGGTGGTCCGAATCGGGGTGGTCTTCGCAGGTGAGAACCTCACCTACCACAACACCCGCCAAACCGCCACGGATAGTTTCAATCTTCTCGAAGCCTTCAACTTCGAGTCCAATATCAGTCAAAACTGTTGCTACCTCTTCTGCTGTGAGAGAGGTGTCAACATAGTTTTTAAGCCAATTAAAAGAGATATTCATATTTGTAGATTTATTCTTTTTTGTCAATTGCCGACAAAGATAGATAAAAATTCTTAATTATCCATCTTCTTGCCGAAGAGTCTATCCATAACCACTGTGATAGCAGCATCGCCCGATACATTGCAAGCCGGACCATAACCATCGAGTGCCAAGTAGATTGCCATCAACAGCGCGGTCATCTCAGGCGAGAAACCGAGAATTGTTTCGAGCAATCCTACCGATGCCATTAACACACCACCCATCACGCCCGGCGATGATACGGCTGCGATAGCCTGCATTAACGCAAAGTTGATAAACAGAGCCAACGGAATATCCACGCCGAACATATAGGCTACGGCTGTTGTGGTGGTTACGAGCTTAATCGTCGAACCACACATGTGGGTATTCGAGCAGAGAGGCACCACAAAGTTTGCAATATCCTCGCGCACACCCATTTTGAGTGCGCACTTGGTGGTTACAGGGATAACCGCAGCTGACGAACAAATCGAGAATCCTGTGAGGTATGCCGGCAAGATGTTGTACAAGCAACGGAATGGATTTTTACGGCCGATAATACCTGCAATGATATACTGCGTTACGAGGTAGAGAATCGAGAGTACTACGCCCGTACCGATAACCTTTGCACCTGTGCCGAGTACCACATCGATAACACCCTTTGCACTCATCTCGCAAATCATCGTGAAGATGTAGATAGGCAACAACGGAATGATTGCCTTTTCGATAAAGTACTTTACAATCTCGCCGAACTCCTCGAACCATACCTTCACCGAATTAGCCTTGATGAATACGCAGCACATACCGATAACGAACGAGAGTACGATGGCGGTCATCATATCGCACAAAGGCGGAATTTTCAGTGTAAAATATGGCGCAAACTCCTTCTCCGAGAGAGCCTCTGCCGACAATTCGCCTACATCGAGGATGTGAGGGAAGAAGCTTGTGGCGCAACCATACGAGAACAACGCTCCGCCTACGGTCGAGATGTAGGATACAGCGATTACGAAGATGAGCATCTTGCCTGCACCTTTACCCAAGTTGGCAATGGCAGGAGTAACCAAGCCGAGTACCAATAGTGGCACCGAGAATTTCAGAAGTTGTGCAAACAATACATTGAAGGTCTTGAAGATGCGAATGAATACATCTGGCAAAAACAGACCAAGCACAGCACCGAGTGCAATGGCGATTACCACCTTCGGAAAGAGTCCGAGTTTTACGCCTTTTAACTTTTCGATAAATTTCTTCATAATAAATATATTTTTGAGTCTCTATTTTGATCCTATGTAGAGGAATATCATTCCTACCAAAATTAGCAACAGGTCCAATGCCTTGGCTTTTAAGTTCCGTTCGCCAAATAGCAGGGCTCCGCAACCAAAAGATACTACGACCGACGAGCGTCTAATCATCGCCACTACGGCAATCATCGCCGAAGCATCGGTCAGCGAGTGCAGATATGCCATATCGCCTGCTGTCAGCAGTATCGAAATCATAGGAATTGCCCACGACCAGTGGAATGGCTGCTCCTTGCGTTTCGGTAGCCACAAAACGGCTACTATCGCCGACATAAGTAGAAATTGATAAAAAGTGTACCAACTCTGTACGAATACAGCATTCAACGAGTACATGATATATCTGTCGTACAATCCGCAACCCACGCCAATCAAGGCAGCTGCGGCAACGCAATAGATCCAACGATTGTGAACGAAATCGACACCCTCCCTCTTACTCGAACGACTTAGCAGGTATAGCGATAGGATAGCGAGTATAACACCTACCCATTGATAGCCGTTCAGTCGCTCGCCAAAGATTATCATCGCTCCGACAAGTGTCAGCACGGGGCGAGTGGCATTTATCGGGCCTACAATTGTTATAGGCAGGTTCTTGATGCCGAAATAACCGAATATCCATGATGATAGCACCATTACAGCCTTAATCATAACCATCGTGTGGTCGTGCCACGAACCACTCTCGGTGGCGAACAGCGAGCCACTGAGCCATTCGGCTCCTGTTGCGGAGTCGATAAGTGCAGGCAGAAAGATGATGGTCGAAAAGAGCGTATTGAACCACAACACGGGGAGTACGGCATTCTCCTTCAAAGAGTGCTTCTTTGCAACATCGTAAAGACCAAGCAACAGCGCCGAAAGAAATGCCAACGATACCCACATACAACTAACCGAAAATAATGATGTTAGCGATTACAAAGAGTGCCAAAGTCAGACTTGCCAAGCCGTTCAAGGTGCCAAAAGCGATGCCTATTGAGCGTTGCTTGGTAGGAGTTACAAGGATATGCTCTGCCACCAATATAGCAGTGAAAAGACCTACGCCACACCACAATAACCAACCTTGTGGTGCGTAGTACCACGCAAAGAGAAAGAGTGAAGCCACGCTTACGCAGTGCAATGCTATACTTATATATAGTGATGTGGATACCGAGAAGCGCGAAGGTATGGAGTGCAGACCTCGCTTGCGGTCGAAATCCCTATCTTGCAGAGCGTAGATAATATCGAAACCTCCCGTCCAAGTCAGTACCACCAACGATAGCAGACACGGTGCGAAGGTTAGCGTTCCCGTAACAGCGATATATGCTCCCGCAGGAGCTATCGCGAGCGACAGACCAAGTACAAGGTGTGCCAATGAAGTAAACCGCTTGCAGTAGCTGTAAAACATAATTACGCCCAACGCCACAGGAGAGAGTAGTGCCGTAAGCAGATTTATGGTCGATGCGGTAGCGATAAAGAGTATAGCATTTATCACAACAAAAATCATCGCATTGCGTGGCGAAATCACTCCTGCGGGAATCTCGCGCGATGCGGTGCGAGGGTTCTCGGCATCAATCTTTCGATCTGCCCAGCGGTTGAAGCCCATGGCGACATTGCGCGCAAAGACCATACACAAAACCACCTGCACAAGCAGCCACCACGAGAATTCGGCATCGCTGCTCCACAGAGCGTATGTGAAGGCTATCAACGCAAAGGGCATTGCGAAGATGGTGTGCGAAAACTTCACCAAACGAAGGTAATCCGAGATCTTTCTAAACATGACTATTCGATGGCAATTATACACTCCTTGTAGCGACTCCACATGTCGTCCTCGATATAGCTGTCGAGCGATGCGGAAGGCACTGCAAATATGCGCTCCTTGTTGTTGTAGGCGAATACACTGTTGTTGACCAATACGGGCGGCGTTGTCGCGTGAATGGTAACACTCTTCAACTCGCTGCAATTCATGAAGGCTTGTGCGCCAATCTCCTTTATGCCACTGCCAAGCACCGCAGTTTTGAGCGAGGTGCAGTTGCGAAGGGCATTGTCGCCGATATGTGAGAGCGAACTATCGGATGTAAGGCTGTTTATGCTGGTGCAGTTAATAAAGGCGTATGCCGAAACCTCCTCGACATCGACAAGCTCAACATCCGTTACGAGTTGTTCATTCATATAGAGGCTCTGTGCTATGGACAGCGGATTGGCGGTCTCGCTACCAAACTCTATGACGCTCCATTTCGAGAGGTCAGAGATTACCACCTTCTTGAGGTTATCACACTCGTCAAAGGCGTTTGCTCCGATAGACTCGATGGATGCAGGAATAACAACTTCGGTGATGTAGATGTTGCGACAGAAGGCATACGGGCTTATGGCTGTACGCCTATTGGAGATGTTGAGTCGCTTTATCTTCTCGCCCTCTACGAGTAATGCCTGCGAGTAGTATGCAGGATTTGATGTTCTGTCGGCGAAGGTTATGCTGCACCAATCGGCCACCGATGTTATATGCAACGAGTGGAGGTTTATGCAGTTGTCGAATGCCTTCGATTCGCAGTTGCGCAATCCGTAGCCGAGAGTCAGGCCTTCGAGATTTGTGCAGTTGAAGAATGCCTGTTCGCCAATAGTCTGCACCGAGTTAGGCAACGACATATTCTGGATATTGGTACATCCGTTGAAGGCATTGGCACCGATGGTGGTAAGTGCCTCCGTGAAACGAATCTTGCTCACTCCATACTCCTCGTATTCGATATCCTCGATTGTGGTATTGAAGGCTGTTCTATCCATTGCGAACAGTCCTCGATTGTCGGTGAGCGTAAACCAAATCTCGTTGTCGTCCGGCGTACCGAGCGATGGGAGAGTGGTGTCGGGTATTATTTCAGGTTCGGGCTGGTCGCATCCGACAAGAGCAACAGATAGAAGGCCGATTATAATTCTGAATATATGTTTCATAGTGTGCTATAATGCTTTTCCAAAGAGTGTGGCCGAGGAGCAGTCGGTAATCTCCACCTCGATATAGTCGCCTGCGCCAAATCCTTCCACGCAGTCGAATACCACCATCTTGTTCTGTGAGGTACGACCACATAACTGTTTGTCGCTACGCTTCGAGAATCCCTCGATCAACACCTCGAAACGCTTGCCTATGTCGCGGCGGTTGCCTTCGAGCGAGAGTTCGTTTTGTAAAGCGATAACCTCGGTCAATCGGCGAGTCTTCTCCTCCTCGCTGATATCATCGGCATAGTGGCGTGCCGAGAAGGTGTCGGGACGCTCCGAGTATTTGAACATAAAGGCTGACGAGTAACCCACCTCGCGCATAAGTGATAGCGTGGCCTCGTGGTCCTCCAAAGTTTCACCGCAAAAGCCCGAAATCAGGTCGGTTGTAATCGAACACTCCGGCATAGCCTTGCGGATAGCTCCCATGCGTTCCAGATACCATTCGCGAGTATATTTGCGATTCATCTTTTCGAGCATCGCATTCGAACCCGATTGAGCAGGCAGGTGTATCGCCTTGCAGATATTGCGATATGAAGCCATTGTGGCAATCAGCTCATCACTCAAATCCTTCGGGTGCGATGTAGCAAAGCGTACTCGCAAGAGTGGCGATATGTCGGCTACCTTTGCCAATAGTTTTGGGAAATTGACCTCGCCATCGGCGTAGGAGTTTACATTCTGACCAAGCAGAGTAATCTCGCGATAGCCATTCTCGAAGAGCGTGCGAGCCTCATTGACTATTGTTTCGTGGGCTCGGCTGCGTTCGCGACCGCGGGTATATGGTACTACGCAGTAGGAGCAGAAGTTGTTGCAACCTCGCATAATCGAGATGAAACCGCTTACGCCATTCTTGTCGAGGCGTACAGGTGCGATGTCGGCGTAGGTCTCTTCGGTGGAGAGCAGGGTGTTGATGCCCTTACCACCGCCCTCTGCCTCACGACACAACTTCGGAAGGTCGCGATATGTATCGGGGCCTGCCACGATATCAACTCCATTGCCCTCTTCGAGCAGTTGCTCTTTGAGTCGCTCGGCCATACAGCCGATGATACCCACCAAAAGGGTTGGCTTCTTACGGCGCAGACGGCGCATTTCGTTCAGTCGTCCCCAGATGCGTTGCTCGGCGTTGTCGCGTATGGAACAGGTATTTATCAGGATGATGTCGGCCTCCTCTATATTCTCGGTATAGAAGTAGCCCTCCTCCTGCATAATCGAAACCACAATCTCGCTGTCGCCAAAGTTCATTTGACAGCCGTAGGTCTCGATAAATATCTTTTTACCATCACCCTGCAACGGGCGCAATGATGAAATCTCCATAAGTTCCTTTAATTGTCAATTGTCAATTGTCAATTATCAATTGATAATATTACATATTTTCCAACTCGTGCTTTTCGGGCATCGGCTTGAAACCCTCGCCATAGGTATTGTAGGCATTTGCTACCACCATAAAGGCCTGCGGGTCGTAATCTTTGATGGCGCGTTGTACCTTCGGCAACTCACTACGCGGCACAACGAGAAATATCATCTCCTTCTCGGCGTTTGTGTACATTCCGCTGGTTTTGATGTAGGTGCCACTGCGATCCATCTCTTCGAGAATGTAGCGGCGGAACTCTTCGTTGTGGTGCGAGGTGACGATAAAGATGATACGGTCGTACGAAGCACCATCAAGCATATATGCCAACACTCGCGAGGATACATATATTGCAATCAGCGAGTAGAAAGATAACTGCCAACCTTGTGGCTCGCCGCCTCCGATACCAAAGCCAATGACGAGCAAACCTGCCAATACTACTGCCGAGTCGGCAATAAGTACTGAGGTCGAGAACGAGATATGGCAATACTTCTGGATAATCATCGCCACGATATCGGTACCTCCCGTTGTGGCTTGCTCCTTAATTACGAACCCCACTCCCACACCGAGTATCACTGCTCCGACAATGGTAGTAAGCATCAGGTGGTTGGACATGTCAATAACACCTCCGAGCAACTGTGACGGATCGAGAGCCTGCATAGCCTCCTCGTTAGGGTAGGCGAGTTTGGTGAATATATTCATCAATCCCGGAGTCAATAGTGCCGCCACGACAGTCTTTGCACCAAATCGTGGGCCAAAGCATATAAAGGCGGCTATGAGTAGGACGGAGTCGAACATATAGCCGAATGTTCCGACCTGAATCTCAGGGAAGATGTTGTGCAGGACGATACCGGCACCATATACTCCACCCGGAACGATGTTGTATGGGCTGATAAACAGTACATATCCTGCTGCCAATAGCGAACATCCGAGTATGATCATAAACCACGACCACCACCAGCGAGGTGAAGCAAGAACTGAAAGGTGTTTTTTGAAATCTGTTGCCATAGCGATACATCTTTATATATTACAGAGCGCAAATATAATGAAAAAACGGAACTGACGATGCGGAGCGAGCGAAAAAAGCAAATTTATTTGCATTTTTCCGAGCCGCGAGGAAGAAAAGCCCACGCAGTGGGATTAAAACGGAAAACGGAAAACGGAAAACTGAGAGCGCACCCCCTTACTAGCCCTTACTAGCCGTTAATAGCCTTTAATAAGGTTGCGCCTTGACCACGCTCGGAGTTCGGAAAGCGAAAAAAACTGCGCCTTGACCACACTCGGAGTTCTCGGTGGTTCTCGCCTCGTTTTTTGGCAGTTAAGAAATTTTTACTACATTTGTACCCGAACACAGGTGTGAAAACAATATGGTTATAACCTATTATTGCATTGTAACTCTGTTTATTATCGCATACTTGCTGGGCTCAATTCCGAGCGCGGTGTGGATCGGCAAACGCTACTACGGCGTGGATGTCCGCGAACATGGCAGCAAGAATGCAGGAACGACTAATGTGTTGCGCGTACTCGGTACGCGTGCCGCAATTCCTGTATTTGCTATCGACTTCCTGAAAGGCTTTGTTGCCGTGAGTATATTCTCTCTTCTCAAATATGATGTCAATATCCCTTCGGGTGCATGGATTGTCAATATGAAGATTTTGGCGGTTTTTGTGGCTGTTTTGGGACATATTTTTCCTGTGTTTGCAGGTTTTAAGGGCGGTAAGGGTGTTGCCACAGTGCTTGGTGCCGTAACGGGTATTCAGCCGAATATCGCATTGCTCTGCTTTGCGATGTGGCTTGTGGTATTTATGATTTGGCACTATGTGTCGCTTGCTTCGATTGTGGCAGGTTGTGCCTTTCCGGTTTTTGTGTCGATATTTTCGGGTAGTATATATGCCCGACACGGATTAGACCATACATCAATCTCATTCCTCGTATTCTCGTTTGTTGTCGCCATTGCATTAGTGTGGACACACCGCAAGAATGTGGGGCGACTGCTTGATGGTACGGAGTCGAAGATTGACCTGTGGAAATATTTCAGCAACGAAATAGATAAAAATAGAGATGCTAATGGCTAATAGCTGATGGCTATATAGCCCAAAATAATATTTTATGTTAGAAGCAAACTTAATCAAAATGTACGAGCAGTCGTTTCGCAATAATCGCGAAATGTCGGCTGTAACTGATTATTTCACGGGTGAAACCTACTCGTATTATGGATTTGCAAAGGAGGTAGCCAAGTTGCACCTCTTGTTTGATGAGGCAGGAATCAAGCAGGGCGACAAGGTTGCCTTGGTCGGTCGCAATACCCCGCGTTGGTGTGCTGTGTATATTGCAACCATCACTTATGGCGCTGTGATTGTACCTATTATGCAGACTTTTACTTCGGCAGATATCGCCCATATCGTAAACCACTCTGGCAGCCGTCTGTTGTTCCTTACCGACTCCTATTGGGATGGTTTGGACGAGGATGCTATGCCGGAGGTTGAGTGCGTATTCTCACTTACCGACTACCACGCGCTCTTTGAGCGTGAGGGTGATAAGCTTACGAAGTTCGTAAATGCAATGACCGAGAACTACCGCAAGCGTTATCCTAATGGCTTTACGGTGGATAATATCAAGTATGCCGATGTGCCAAACGATGCGCTTATGGTGTTGAGCTACACTTCGGGAACTACGGGCTACTCGAAGGGTGTAATGCTTACCGTGAATAACCTTACGGCGAATGTCTATTATGCTGTAAATAAGGTGAATAAATCGACCGGCAAGTTGTGGTTCCAGAAAGGTCGCCGCACTTTGGCATTCCTGCCATTGGCTCACGCTTTCGGTTGTGCTTTCGACTTCCTTGCTCCATTGGCAGCAGGTGGTCATATCAACTTGCTCGGCAAGATGCCGACTCCGAAGGTGTTGGTCGAGGCTATGCAGAAGGTACAACCTGCAATTATCTGCTCGGTGCCTCTCGTTTTGGAGAAGGTCTATCGCAAGCAGATTGCTCCAATGCTCGAAAAGGGACCATTGAGTATCGCAATGAAGGTGCCTTTGGTAAATGAGATTGTGCGCTTGAAGATTAAGGAGAAGATGATGCAGTCGTTCGGTGGCAACTTGGAGATGTTTATCGTGGGCGGAGCTCCGATGAACCGCGAGACCGAGGCGTTCCTCAAATCTATCCACTTCCCTATAATCGTGGGCTACGGAATGACCGAATGCGCACCGCTTATCTGTGTAACGCCACAGCCTGAGGAGTATAAGGTCGGCTCGTGTGGTAAGTACTTGCGCGAATATCTCGATGTGCGCATTGATTCGTCTGACCCTCAGAGTATTCCGGGCGAGATTATGGTCAAGGGCGAGATGGTGATGTCGGGCTACTACAAGAACGAGAAGGATACCGAGGCTGTACTCGAACCGGATGGCTGGATGCATACGGGAGATATGGGTATTATGGACCCTGACGGAACGGTCTATATCAAAGGTCGTTGCAAGACGATGATTTTGACCGATACGGGACAGAATATCTACCCTGAGCAGATTGAGGATAAATTGAATAATATGCCGCTTGTGTTGGAGTCGCTTGTGTTGGAGAACGAGGGTAAGCTCTATGGCTTGGTGGTGCCTGATTTCGATCAATGCGAGAAGGAGGGTATCGACCGTGCGAAGTTGGAGGATATAATGAAGGAGAACTTGAAGGCTCTAAATGAGCAGGTTGCTGCTTACGAGCGTCTGGTGTCGATTACTATCCATATCAGCGAGTTCGAGAAGACTCCGAAACGCTCTATCAAGCGTTACCTCTACGATGTTAAGCGACTTGGAATAAAATAAATTCAGAATTAAAAATTAAAAATTAAAAGCTAATGGCTAATAGCTAATAGCAAATAAGACTATGCTACAAGAAAACTTAATTAAAATGTACGAGCAGTCGTTTCGCGAGCATCGCGAGATGTCGGCCGTTACAGACTATTTTTCGGGCGAAAGCTACTCGTACTACGGCTTCGCCAAGGAGATAGCCAAACTACATATCCTGTTCGATGAGGCGGGTATCAAGCGTGGCGATAAAATTGCCCTTGTAGGTCGCAATACGCCGCGTTGGTGTGCGGTGTATATCGCTACAATGACCTACGGTGCTGTGATTGTGCCTATTATGCAGACCTTCACCTCGAACGATATTGCTCACATCGTAAACCATTCGGAGAGCCGCTTGCTCTTCCTTACCGACTCCTTTTGGGAGGGGTTAGATGAAGATGCCTTGCCAAATCTTGAAGGTGTATTCTCGCTTACCGATTACCATGTGTTGTTTGAGCGTCGTGGCGGAGTGCTTACCGCTTGCGTGGATAGTATGACTGCAAACTATCGCAAACGCTATCCGCAAGGCTTTACGGTTGAGGATATCAAGTATGCCGATGTGCCAAATGACCAACTCATCTTGTTGAACTACACTTCGGGAACTACGGGATATTCGAAGGGTGTGATGCTTACGGTGAATAACCTTACGGCTAATGTGGCTTACATCAAGACATTGAAACCTCGCAATGGCGACCACTTCTACTTCTCGAAGGGCCGCCGTACATTGGCCTTCCTGCCATTGGCTCATGCCTACGGCTGTACGGTTGATTTCCTTACACCGTTGGCAGTCGGAGGTCATATTAACCTGCTCGGTAAGATGCCTACACCAAAGGTGTTGGTCGAGGCTATGCAGCGTGTGCGTCCGAATGTAATCGCTTCGGTACCTCTCGTATTGGAGAAGATCTACCGCAAGCAGATTACTCCGCTGTTGGAGAAGGGCGCTTTGTCGGTGGCTATAAAGGTGCCATTGGTAAATGAGATTGTGCGTGCAAAGATTCGCGAGAAGTTGCTCGACTCGTTTGGTGGCAATGTGGAACTATTCATTATCGGCGGTGCGCCAATCAACAAGGAGACCGAGGCGTTCCTGAAATCTATCCACTTCCCGATTATCGTTGGTTATGGTATGACCGAGTGCGCTCCGCTTATCTCGGTTACGGTCGATCCTACCGAGTTTAAGATTCGCTCGTGCGGTAAGTACTTGAAGGGTATGTTGGAGGTGAAGATTGACTCCGAGGATCAACGCAATATTCCGGGCGAGATTATGGTCAAGGGCGAATGTGTTATGCAGGGCTACTACAAGAACGAGCGCGACACGAAGGCTGTGCTGAGCGAGGATGGGTGGTTGCGTACAGGCGATATGGGTACTATTGATGAGGATGGTACGCTCTATATCAAGGGACGCTGCAAGACGATGATTTTGACCGAGACAGGCCAGAATATCTACCCTGAGCAGATTGAGGATAAGTTGAATAACTTGCCGCTTGTGTTGGAGTCGCTCGTGTTGGAGAATAAGGGCAAACTCTACGGCTTGGTGGTGCCCGACTTTGCATTGTGCGAGAAGGAGAATATCGACAAGGTGCGCCTGAACGAGATTATGAACGAGAACCTCAAAACTCTCAATCAGCAAGTTGCAGGCTACGAGCGTTTGGCTTCGATTATAATCTATCCTAACGAGTTCGAGAAGACTCCGAAGCGCAGTATCAAACGCTATCTGTACGACATCTCGAAGTTGGTGTAACGATTGCGAAGATAAGCAATGAACGGGTTTGACATTTGTCGAGCCCGTTTTTTGTATTTTCGGAGAAAATACCTAACTTTGTCAGATGTTTAACGATTAAGCGATGAAGTTAGGTCGAAAGATAAATATCCGCAAGCAGGTGATTGGCGAGAACGGACTCTATTTTGTGATTTGGGTCGGCGTCTTGCTCGTGCCGTTTATGAATGCGGGACTGATGTCGGAGGAGATTGTCGATTTTCGCGCCTCGTTGCTTTCGTGGCTGAAAATCTTGCCCTTCTTCCTCCTCTTCCTGCTCAATCAATTGGTGCTTTTTCGCTATCTTCATCGTAGCCGACTCTATTGGATCTACTACCTTGTGTCGGTGGTGCTTATTGTGGGGGTATTTACGATGTTGGATTTATACGAGCAGTCCGATATTGCCTTTGCCGTGTCGCTCGGTACTATTGGTCAGTCGTTCGAGGCTCAGCATATCGCCTTAGCGGTATTCCCGTGGTGGGGTAATATGGTGGCAGCTGCGTTGATGATAGGCGCGAACAACCTCATCTGTACATTCTATCGTACGATGCAGAAGGACGAAGATTCCGAGCGTTTGAAACGACAGAATATCCAAGCTGAGATGTACTACTTGAAGCATCAGATAAATCCGCACTTTCTGATGAATACGCTCAACAATATTCACGCTTTGGTCGATATAGACTCGGAGGCTGCCAAGCAGGCTGTTATCCAACTCTCGGATATGATGCGTTATGTAGTCTATGATACCGGTAGCAATGCGATTTCGTTGCGTGACGATATCAAGTTCATCAAGAACTACATCGAACTTATGCGCATACGCTATACTGACGATGTGAAGATAGAGTTCAACTATCCTCACAAGTTGCAGGGGCGCGTGGGTGTTCCGCCACTCATCTTTATAGTCTTTGTGGAGAACGCCTTCAAGCATGGCATAAGCTACAATTCGACATCCTACATCAATATCGATATCGACTACGAGGAGGGGGTTGTTACGGGCCGTATTGAGAACTCTGTTGTGGCGAACAATAGCAATCATAAGCCCGGTATCGGTCTGGAAAATGTGCGCAAGCGACTTGATCTGGTCTATGGCAAAAGCTACAACTTGCGGATTGAGGAGATGGATAACAAATATCGTGTAACGCTTAAAATACCTACCCTGAATGGTCATGAGGTGCATAGCAATTGATGACGAGCCGCTGGCTCTACGACAGATTTCGGCCTATATATCCAAAATCCCGTTTTTGGAACTTACAGCCACTTTCCGTAGTGCGGTGGCTGCGCATGAGTGGTTGAAGGAGAACGGCACAGATCTAATATTTGTGGATATAAATATGCCCGATATGACGGGTGTGGAGTTCGTGCAGACGCTCGAAACGCCTACGATGGTGATTTTTACTACGGCGTATGCCGAGTATGCCATCGAGGGCTACAAACTCTCGGCTATCGACTATCTCTTGAAACCTTTCGGGTTGCAGGATATCACACGAGCTTCGGAGAAGGCACTGTCGCTCTACGAGTTGTTGCAGTTGCAGGGACAGTTGCAGCGCGATAGCGAACAACGCATGGATGGTGAAGATGCGACCGAAGCAACCGATGATAAGGAGGTAATCTCGGTGCATGCCGATCGCAAAACGCACTTGGTCAAGGTGTCGAATATCGTCTATTTGGAGAGCGCAGGTGAGTATGTGCGCCTGCATTTGGCAGACGGAACAAAACTCGTTACGCTCTTTCGTTTGAAGAATATGGAGAGTTCGCTCCAATCCTCGCAGTTTATGCGCGTACATCGCTCCTACATAGTCAATCTGAACTATGTGTCGGGCTACACCAAGGGGCGCATATACCTCTCGAATGACGACTATGTACCGATTGGCGAGAGCTACAAAGAGCAGTTTCTGAACTATATAAATGAAGTGCAGTAGAGTAAGAAGTTTATGAAAAGAGGTCTATTGGCTCTGTCGCCTATTGTGGTGCTTTTGGTTGCCTATCTTGCGATGTCGCTCGCTTCGGGCGATTTCTATCGCATATCCATCTCGGTAGCTTTCGTAGTGGCAGCGGTTTATGCTGTGGCTGTTATGCGAGGAATCAGTCGCTCGTTGCAGGAGCGTGTAGCGATATTCTCGGAGGGTGCTTCCGACAAGAATATAATGTACATGATTTGGATATTCGTCTTGGCGGGTATCTTTGCGGCTACGGCCAAGGCTATGGGGGCGGTGGATGCCACCGTTCACTTTACACTGCGCTTTGTACCTGCCGAGTTCCTCCCTGCGGGAATATTTGTTGCAGCCTGCTTTGTGTCGCTCTCGATAGGTACTTCGGTGGGAACTATCGTTGCTCTCACGCCTGTGGTTACGGGCTTGGCAGCGCAGTTAGGAGCCGATACGGCACAGATGGTTGCTATCGTTGTCGGTGGTGCATTCTTTGGCGACAACCTCTCGTTTATCTCCGATACTACCATTGCTGCCACGATGACGCAGGGATGCAATATGAGGGATAAGTTCCGAACGAACCTGCTGATAGTCTTGCCTGCGGCGTTGCTCTCGTTGGGATTGTATCTCTTCTTGGGCTTGTCGGGCGGAGGAGATGTCGAGGTGGCCACTGCGGCCGAGTGGTACAAGGCTCTCCCTTATCTCTTGGTGCTGGTGTGTGCCATTGCGGGTATGAATGTCTTGGTGGTGCTGGTCTTGGGTATTGCCGCTACGGCGATAATCGGATTGGCTTGCGGCTCATTGTCGGGGGTGTCGTTCTGCGAGGCTGCTGACGATGGCGTAATATCGATGTGCGAACTTATCGTCATCACCCTCTTGGCGGGAGGTTTGATGAATATGGTGAAGCAGAGTGGCGGTTTTGACTATGTTACAAAGCTTATCACAAACCGCATTTCGGGCAAGCGAGGTGCCGAGGCGGCCATTGCTCTGTTGACCGTGCTGACCGATATATGCACGGCAAACAACACTATCGCCATTATTACCGTGGGCCCTATTGCTCGCGATTTGTCGCAACGATATGGGGTGTCGCCACGCAAGAGTGCCAGCCTGATGGATACGGCATCGTGCTTTGCTCAGGGGGCATTGCCGTATGGTGCGCAACTCCTTATGGCGAGTGGCTTGGCGGCTATTTCGCCACTCGAAATCATACCACACCTCTACTATCCTATGGCGATAGGTGTGATGGTGGTGCTGTCGATAGTTTTTCAGTTCCCACAAATTAAAGATAAATGATAGATATGAAGCGAGTTTTTAAGTCTGCGTTGATGGTTGTTGTTGCGCTCTTTTTAGCATGCGAGCCAAATGACTGCCTGGCAGGCATTGTTCCTCCCGAAGGTGGAGAAAACACCGAGCAGCCAACTCCAAATCCTACACCAGAGGTGGTAGAGGCCTCTTTGACGAGCGAGGAGTGCGCCGACTGCATTGCGGGATATGGCAAGCCGAATAGCTACACCAACAGCTATGGCACTTGGACCATTTGTGCCTATAAGTATAGTGGTGCGATGCAGATAAACAAGGGTAAGGTGGCTTATATCGGAACGCCAACCTTCGAGGGCGATATCAAGCGCATAACTTTGACCTTTGCCGAGAGTTATTCGGGCGATATACTCCTTTGCTCGGAGTGCGGAACAACGAGTGCTGTGGGGCAGTTTGAGTCGTTTAGATGTGGTGGCACAAGTGCCGAATACACGCTCACAACCGCAAGTATTAAGAAATTGTATATTCGTTCTGCTGCGTGCGCACGCATCGCAAGCGTAACAATTGTAGCAGGCGGAAATGGCTCAACGCCAACGCCCGATCCTACACCAACGCCCGATCCAACACCAGATCCAACGCCAGATCCTACGCCTACTCCAAATCCCGACATGGGTGAGGCTACTGATAGTTGGCTCGAATTGCCTGCGACTGACGAGGGCGTGTTATATCCAAATGCTGTGCAGGTAACTGTGAAATCGGGTGGCGAGCGCAACTACACCATCCTCTACGACAAGTCGACCTATACCTCGATGTGGGTGGCGTATCCACTTGAATCAAGGCATATGGGAGGACTTAAACGCCCGGGTTCGTGGTCGTTTAATCCGTTGATTGACGAGGCATATCAGGTCGATTTGTGCAGTAGCTCTTATGAAGCCGGTCATTCACGCGGACACCTTATTCCTAATGGCTCACGAAATGGTATCCGAGAGATGCAGCTGCAAACCTTCTATGTTACCAACTCGGTGCCACAGATTCAGGATAACTTTAATGGCGGCATTTGGAATAACTTGGAGAATGCTTTGCAGGGTATAGCCGAAAGCGAGAAGATATATATCGTTACGGGAGTGCTCTTCTCGAAGGTCGGCGAATCAAAAACGGTAAAATATACCAAGGCGAAAGATGATACGAAGGATGTGCCTATTCCGAACTACTTCTACAAGGTTGCCCTGAAGGTTACGATGAATGGCAGTGGGGTGGTAACTTCGGCTTCGACCATAGGCTTTTGGTTTGAACATAAGACATATTCAGACTCGTACACCAACTATACAGTGTCGGTAGACCAGATAGAGCAGTGGACAGGTTTCAACTTCTTCCCTAATCTGCCCGATAGTGTGGAGAGCTCCGCCGAGAGCAATAAGAGTTGGAGCAGCTTTCAGGGGTTTTAGTGAGTAGTGAGTAGAGAGATAACGGCAAGTAAGGGCAAGTAAGGGCAAGTAAGGGCAAGTAAGGGCAAGTAAGGGAGCCGACAACAGCATTCCGCGCCCACCTTACTAGCCGTTACTAGCCCTTACTAACCCTTAAATTCGTTGCGCCTTGATATGCGTCGGAGTCCCCGATACCCCCCCCCACGCAAACAAAAAACCGAGCCTTTACGGACTCGGTTTCTTTGTGGTTTTTAAGGCTTTGAATTACTTCTTCGCCTCTGCCTTTACAACCTTAACTTTGATGCTCTCGAAGGCTTTGGTTAGGCTCTCTGTTGAGTTCTTCGCCTCATCGAACTTTACGGTTACGGTCTTGGTTGGTACATCCACCTGCACATCTTTGATGCCCTTCTCGTAAGGGATGGTGTTGAGGACCTTCTGTGCGCAGTGTGCGCAGTCAATGTCGGTGGTAAATACCACGGTCGCAATCTTCTTCTCAGCCTTCTGCTTTGGGGCTGCTGTCGCTACACCTGCTACTACGGCAAGCGCAGCCAAAATCATCATAATCTTTTTCATAACTTGTAATTTTTAATTCTCAATTCTCAATTCTCAATTCTCAATTAGTATAGGTTGAACCTCACTCCGATATAGGCCTTTGCACCCATCAATGGTCCCCAAATCAACGAGGAGTTGAAGGCGGTTGAGTATGGTGCATCGCCTGCGATAATCGGGTTTTTCTGCTTGAAATTCAGTATATTCTCGCAACCCACATATATCTCCCACTTCTTGATGCGGCGCGACACCTGCGCGAACAACATCGGATAGATTGGCGAGAGGGTAGAGTCCTTCAAATCTCCCGTTTGCGTAGGGATGCGTGCAGGACCATTCAGTTGTGCTGTGAGGTCGAAGGTCCACTTACGCATATTGGTAGCGTACTGCAAGTTAATCAACGCCTTATAGCGGCTTACAAGCGGTCTTTCGACCATTGTGGGCTTGCCGTTATTGTTAATGGTGTAGCGGCTATCCGTATAGCGGAAGGTTGCGAAGATGTCGAAACGCTTGATTGGTGTCCAAGTGATATCAATCTGTGCGGTGTGGGTGCGCGACATACCATTGTTGTTGTAGATGTCGATAGTCCAAGGGTTGCCCTCTTGGTCGACCACCACCGTATTGAATATGCGCGTGTAGAAGTAATCCACGCTGATTGTCATATCGTTAGGCGCGAAGGTCGAGATGTTCTGCGACAACGAGCCACCTGCCGTCAGGGCGTGCTCCATGCGGTCGAGGTTGGTGTCGATATTGATGGTACGACCTGTCGCCATAATGCCGATATTGTCGGTTACGATGTCGGTAGGGCGGTGTCCCAAGCCTGCCGAGCCACGCAGTACGGTGGTCGGGGTGATGTTCCACTTGATATGCGCGCGTGGCGTTACGAGGTGCTTGCGGAAGTAGAAGGCGTAGTCGTAACGCAAACCTGCCACCACCGACAACTTATCTTTGAGGTTGAAGGTGTACTCTGTGTATGCTCCCACCTCGCTCTCGTTACGACGAGGGGCGAGAGCCACATTCTCGCCATTGTAGGCTGCGCGGGTGTAGTCGAACAACCCCTCATTCACCCAGCGTGACGATGCGCTCACACCGCTATTGAGCGATGAACGCGGTGTGAAGTAGTGCACATACATCGCATTTGCGGTGGTCATGTGCTGACGACCGCGATACGCCTTGTCTGCTCCGAAGTAGCTATCCTCGTTGAAGAAGTCGTAATCGACCACTACGGCGATATTCGAGCGCAACTCCTCGTTGTTCTCCTTGTCGAACACAGCTGGTCCTACGGGCATTCCGAGTTTGAAGTAGGCGTTAGCCTCCTGATTCTCGACCTCCGAGCCGTAGATGTTCTTCTCGTGCCAATTCTCGCGCCACGACTTGCCGTTGTCGAAGTAGGAGTCGCGGTGCATCTTGGTATTGTAGCCCATCTGACCGCCCGTGCGGTGGTCGTAGATGTACTTCGCACCCCAACGCACCTGCATACCGTTCTCCGCCTGATAGAGCCAACGATTGGCTATCGAGCCTGTACGCGCAAGAGGCGTATCGCGGTAGCCGTCTTTGTTGCTGTCGTGGTTGATTGTGCCTGTCGCTCCGTGCGCCAAGATAACGGTCGAAAGTCGCTTGTCCTTCGTTACGGGCATTGCCGAGGAGAGGTTAAATTCGGGCTTGAGGTGAGTGTCGAGGAAGAGGTTTAAGAAGAAACGCTCCTCGTCTGTCGGCTTGCGATGTTCGAGGTTTATCTGTCCCGTGATAGCCTCGTGACCTGCTGTAACCGAGGAGATACCCTTCGACACCTGAATTGACGAGAGCCACATGCCCGGTGTGTAGGACAAGCCGTAAGGGGCTGAGAGTCCGCGCATTATGGTACGGTTTTCATCGAGAATCTGCGTGTATGTTCCTGCCAAGCCGAGCATCTTGATTTGTCGTGCGCCCGAGATTGCATCGCTGAAACCTACCGTCACCGAAGCCGAGTTCTCGAAACTCTCTGCCAAGTTGCAACAAGCCATCTTGCAGAGGCCCGCAAACGAGATATTCTCGCTTTTGAGCAGTCCGTCTTGACGGATATAGTTGCCGAGACCTCCCTCCACAACTACGGCATCTACCGTAACGCCCTCGTTGAGCTTGAACTCCACCTCGCGCACCTTTGGCTCTACGCGCAGAGTGTCGTTCGTGTAGCCGAGGAACGATGCCACAAGGGCGTTGTTGTCCTTTACTCGGTAGAGTGAGAACTTACCCTCCAAGTCGGTCGCAACACCTACCGAGGTGTCCGCCCAATAGACCGATGCTCCGGGGAGTGGTTTGCCCTGCGCATCGACCACCTTACCCGTGATATTTTGTGCCGATACGAGAGTTGTACCGAACACTATACCTATAAATAATAATATGATTTTTTTCATCTTTTTCCGTTGTTGTTAGTGTGATATAATTGATTTGTGGTCAAGCACTTGGCTCAACCTTTCGGCAATTATGCAACAACGGGAGGGGCGCGCAAACCGCACCCTGAGAGGGTAGGCGATGGCGGTAGTGACTCACTTTGTTCGTACCAGTGAGTAGAGAGTAGTGAGTAGAGAGTAGTGAGTAGAGAGTAGTGAGGAGTTAAAAGATGTAAATCCACACTATTTATAACGGGTTTAATATCAATCTCTTGCTCCTTCGATATATCGTAAAGTGCGATGCGGTTTGAGTGGTCGTGATGACAGCCGTGTGGCGACTCGAAGTGCATCTTCTCGCAACCCTCGTGGTGGCAGTCGCAGTGCTTGCCGCAACAGTGGATATGCTCTGCGTGGTTAGCGTAGCACGATAGCGCAATAACCGAGTTGCTGCATACCCACACAAGGTACACTGCCAACATTGTTACTATTTTCATCGCCCTCTGCATCACTACTCACTACTCACTACTCACTAATTAGGTTGCACTCTTGCAACTTCTCCACCCACGCCTTTGCATCGCGCTCGGCAATGTCGGTGTCGATTTCGTAGGTGTCGACCAATATTTTTGCCACATCGGCAACCTCGAACTCCTTGCCCTGCAACTCGTTCCAAAGGAGCAACGAGGAGTCGTTGAGCGAGATTATGCGAGTCATATCGCTACCCGCCTCGCCCTGCATAATCACCACATTCTCGCCCGCCATCGAGCGCACTTTATATTCGTCTTTGAATTTCATATCAGTTCTAATTCTGGTGCAAAGATAAGAAAAAAACTTTGTTTTTTAATTAAAAATTAAAAATTATTTACAATGTAGCACCATCTGCGCAATTTACGATTTACGGTATTTACGCACTGCAAAAGCGTAAAAGCGTAAATCTTATGGCAGCGTCAATGTGCCGTTATTGCTCACAATCTTGCCTACGCCCAATGCTCGGCTGATGCGTGCTTGTGCAGCGTTGTAGTTTATGCCCAACTCCTCCATTTTACTCACCAATACGGCTCGCTCGATGCCGTTGGGGTAGTAGGTCTGCATAATGCTTACGCAGTCGTTGCGGTTGTCGGAGTTCTCCTTTGGCAATTCGCACTCTACGGGCAACGCATCCTCGTCAATCGTGAAGGCAAAGGGCTCGAACTCTTCGTTACGGCAGAACTGAGGCTCCACCACCGAACTGTCGCCCACCTTATGTACAAAGATGACCGTTTCGGCCTTGCGCTGCAATGTCGAGCCTATGTGACCACGCGCCTTGTCGCTGTTGGGATTGGTATGTAACACGCAGAGTATGTGGCAGTTGTACTCTGTGGATAGTGCCATTAACCGCCCCACGATGCGGTCGCTCTCCTCGATGTCGTTGGTGTTGTGCATAAGGTCGCTTATGCCATCCACCACAACCAAGTGGGGGCGATATAGCTCTATCGCCATATAGAGCAATTCGGCTCGCTCCTTAGGCTCTATCTCGCGCAGTGTCAGCGAGTGAAACAAGCCGTTGTTGCTCTCCTCGCTCCATCCTGCAATGCGATGTATGCGTTCCACCACCTTGCGTGCGTGGAGTGCCGACTGCTCGGTATCTACCCACAGCACCTTGGCCAAGCGGGGTGTGATGCCGAAGTCGCCCTTCTCGGCTAACAGACCGCCCACAAGAGCGCTGCAAAGAAAGGTCTTTTTGCTCTTGGCTGCACCTACTACCGCCGATATATTGCCCAATGAGGCTATTGTTATACCTCTGTGTTCAATTATTGGTTTGATGATAGGTGCCGGCTTTGTGAGGTCTACGAGGTGGGGCGAAACAAACTCGCGCAACTCGGCTCGGCGCATCTCCTGCTCGGCGAGGTATTCGGCACGCCTTTCGTAGGGCGCAAAGGCTTCGGCGAAGATGCGGTCAGCCTCCGCAATCTCCTCGGCAGTGGGCTCAGGCATTGATTCTGCCTCCTTCATAAGCGAAGCGAACATAGATGTTGGTCGTTGTGTATCCGACTGCATAGGCTCGGTTTGGGGCGTAGCAGGGGATACATTCATTGGATTGAATGTACTCATTTGTTAATATGATTTAATGGTTTAGATTTTGAACTTTCGTGCTGCAAATATACAACAAGAGATACCCCCTTGTCAAGTGTTTTGGCTAAAAAAAATTGACCTTTTTATCATTTTTAACATTTTTAACATTTTTTCAGGGCGTGAAAAAAGTGAAAAAGTGAAAAAGTGAAAAAGATAACGGCCAGTAAGGGCCAGTAAGGGCCAGTAAGGGAGCCGACAACAGCATCTAGCGCCCTCCTTACTAGCCGTTACTAGCCCTTACTAACCCTTAAATTCGTTGCGCCTTGACAACCTTCGGAGTTCCCCCCCCCAACCAACAGCATCCAGCGCCCTCCTTACTAGTCGTTACTAGCCGTTACTAGCCCTTAAATTCGTTGCGCCTTGACAACCTTCGGAGTT